>VGOU01000022.1 GCA_016875795.1 Chloroflexota bacterium
CACCCCGCCGGCCGCGCCGGCGCTTCTTGCGCCGCGGCTGGCCGAGCGCGCCGCCCTCGGCCGGGATCTCGGTCGGCCGCTCCTGGCGTGGGATCTCGTCCGCGCCGTACGCCCCCACGCCCTTCGTGTGCGCGGGCACCGCGCCGAGCGCGATCCCGAGCTCCGCGGCGGTGTACTGGGCGCGGCCGCCGTCGGCGAGGCCGACGATGACGGCCTCCTTCGGGACGTTCGTGCCCTGGACCTGCGCGCATCCCGCGGTGCCGCATTGCCCGCCGACGCACGAGGGGATGTGGAACACGTCGCCGAGGCGCGGCAGCTTGCCCTTCACCTCCTGGTACGTCTCGAGCTCGTAGATGAGGCAGCACTTCAGGCGGCCGCACACCCCGGTGAGCTTGGCCATGTTCAGCGGGAGGTCCTGCTCCTTGGCCATGCGGATCGAGATGTTCGAGAAGCGATCGAGCCACGTGGCGCAGCAGAGCTCGCGCCCGCAGGTGCCGACGCCGCCGGTCGCGCGCGTCTCCTCGCGCGCGCCCATGCGCCGCATGTCGACGCGGACGCCGTTCCAGCGCGAGGCGAGGTCGTTCGCGTACGGAGCGAGGTCGAGCCGCTCGGTGCTCGCGTAGAAGACGGTGAGCACCGAGCCGTCGAAGGTCCAGTCGCAGCCGAGCACGCGCATCGGTATCGCGCGCATCGCCGCGACCTCCGCCGCGATGGCCCGCGCCTCCTCCTCCATGCGCTCGTGGCGCGCGAGCAGGAACTTGTCGGTCGCGGTCGCCTTCCGCACGACCCGCCCGAGCGGCGGGTCCACGTGCGCGAGCGGGGAGTCGGTCGGGAGGATGTGCACGCGCGCCGCGTCGAGGCCGAGCTCGGTCTCGACGATGACCCAGTCGTTCAGGCGCAGGTCACGCACGTCGCCCGGCGCGAAGAAGTACATGCGGCCGGCCTGCTGGATGCGCGCGCCGACCACGGTGCGACCGGCGACGGCGCTCACGACGGCTTCACCGCGGCGCTGTACGGCAGCTTCAGCGCGAAGAGCTCGAGCATCATGCGCGCGTTCGCGCTGAAGTCGAGGTCGCGCTGGAAGCGCTGGACGAGGAGCGAGACCTCGAGCCAGTCGTCCGCGCTCGCCGACGCGGCGAGCGTCCGCGTCTCGCTCTCCCGGTCGGGCCGGCTCGGGCGCACGAGGTCGCCGCGCGCGGCCACCGTCGCGTCGCGCAGCAGCTCGGACCAGGCGTCGAGCCGCCGGCGGATCTCGGCCGTCCGGCGGCGGCCGTGATCGAGGTCGTCGGGGAGGTCGTTCAGGTCGAGCGCCCACGCGAAGCGGTCGCTCAGCCCGCTCGAGACGAGGCGCAGGAGCTCGGCGTCGAGGCGCTCGCGCTCCTGGCGCTGCGCGTCGCCGCCGGCGAGCGAGACGGCGAGGCCGGGGCGGCCCGCGCTGGCGGCGGCCCAGAGCGCGGCGTCCTTCACGCCCCGCGTGGCGAGCCCGTCCGCGATCTCCTGCGTCGCGACGAGCCGGAACTCGAGCGGCTGGAGGCGCGAGCGGATGGTCTCGTGCAGCGCCGCCGGCGTCGTCGTGACGAGCAGGAGCACCGCGTGGACGGGCGGCTCCTCGAGCGTCTTCAGGAGCGCGTCCTGCCCGTGCTGGTTCAGCTCGCTCGCGTCGTCCACGATCACCACGCGGCGCGTCCCCTCGAGCGGCCGGAGCGCCAGGTCCACCTGCATCTCCCGGATCTGCTCGATCGTGATGTCCTTGCGCTCGGTCGCGCGCGTGATGAGGCGAACGTCCGGGTGGGTCCCGCGCTCGACCTTGCGGCACGAGAGGCAGGTCCCGCACCCGCCGGCCGTGCCCGAGGCGCAGTTCATCGTCTGCGCCAGGCGCAGCGCGACCGTGCGCTTCCCGAGCCCGCGCGCGCCGAACAGGCCGTACGCCTGCGCGACATCGCCGCGGACGGCGCGCGCGCCGAGCCGCTCGAGGAGCGCGCGCTGGCCGATGACATCCCTCATCTCCGCACCACGCTAAGGGCCGCCAGGTAGACGCGCTCCGTCCGCTCGGCGATGACCGGCCACGTGAAGCGCTCGAGGAGGCGGACGCGGCCCGCCTCGCCCATGCGCCGCGCCCCGGCGGGGTCGTCGATGATCCGCAGGACGGCCCGCGCGATGGCGCGCGGCTCGTTCGCCGCGTGCAGGCCGTCGATCCCCTCGCGCACGACCTCGCGGAGCGGCGGGATGTCCCCCGCGATGACCGGCCGGCCCATGGCCCAGGCCTCGAGGTACGTGTGCCCGAAGGTCTCGTGGTCGCTCGGCATCGCGAGCACGGTCGCGCGGCGGTAGGCCTCGGCCTTCGCGCGCTCGTCGACCACGCCGGGCTCGACCCAGCGCGGGTCCGCACGACCGCGCGAGAAGCGGTCGTGCCATGCGCGCTGCCCGATCGCGACGAACCGCGCATCCGGGCGCTCCGCCCACACGAGCGGGGCCGCGCGGCGGAGCGCGTGATAGCCCTTGTAGCGCTCCTTCCGCCCGACGAAGAGGATCGTCGCCGGATCGGGATCGGCGGGCGGGAGCGGAAGGACGGCGGGGCCCACGCCCGTGACGTGCGCGCGCTCGACGCCGCGTTCGCGGTACCACGTGGCCTCCCACTCGGTGAGCGCGATGACGGCGTCGTCGCGGCGGTAGCGCGCGAGGTCGCCCGCGGCCCCGCCCGAGAAGCGCTGGCCCGGATGCACGAGCGGCGTCTCCACGAACGCCGCGCCGCCGCGCCGGGCGGCGCGCTCGAGCGGAGCGGCCCACTCGCGCGCGATGCAGTGGATGACGTCGTGGCCCGCGAGCGCCTCGGCGAGCGCGCCTTCGTCCGCGAGCGCGACGGGGAGGAGCGCATCCAGCGCCGCGCCGGCGCGGCCGCCGCGCGATGGAACGAGCCGCAGGTCGAAGCCGTCGCGGTCGGCGGTCCCCGGACGGTCCCACGGCGGGCGCATGCCGGCGAGCGTCACGTCGTGGCCACGCTGCGCGAGGTGCGCCGCGAGGAGCCGGGCCTGGAGCTCCGAGCCGCCCACGGCGGAGACGAGCTTCTTCGCGATCGCGATCCGCATCGGCCCGCTCAACATCTCGCTTCGCGAGATACACGCTCATGGCTGGAGGACTCGCTCCTCGCGGCGAAGCCGCTCGTCGCTCGGTCCATTCAGGCGAGCGCTTCGGACGCCTCGTCCACCTCGAAGCTCGGGATCGCGAGCTGGTACGCGGACTCGACGCGGTCGATGACGCGGTCCCAGTCCCAGCGCTGGCGGACCTTCGCGAGGCCGCTGCGGCCCATCGCGGCGCGGAGCGCCGGGTCGTCGAGGAGCCGGACGATCGCGTCGGCGACCTCCTCCGGGCGCTGGCGCACGAGGAGGCCGTCCACGCCGTGCGCGATCACCTCGCGCAGCGGCGGGATGTCGCCGCCGATGACCGGCCGTTCGTGCGCCCAGGCCTCGAGGTAGCCGAGCCCGAACGTCTCGTGGCGCGACGGCATGGCGAAGACGTCGCACGCGTCGAGCGCGTCGGCCTTCAGCTGATCGGTCGCGCACTCGATGTCGACGATCCGCTCGTCCCGGTAGCGCGCGAAATCGTCGAAGAACGTCGAGTAGAAGCCGTCGATGCCGATGAACACGAACCGCGTGTCGCCGTACCGCTGCCAGACCGTCTCGGCGGCGTCGAGGAGCTGGATGTACCCCTTGTAGCGCTCCTTGCGGCCGATGTAGAGCACGAGCGGCGCGTCGGCGGGGATCCCGTGCGCGCGGCGGAACGACGCGCCGTCGCGCGCGCGGACGACGTTCGGGCCCATGCCGGTCGTGATGACGCGCGAGCGCTCCACGGCGTGGTCGATGAACCACTGGCGCTCCCAGTCGGTCATCGTCGTGATCGCCGCGGCGCGGCGGTACCGCGCGAGGTCACTGCGGGTATCGCCGCCGTGGAACTGGCCGGGGTGCGGGAGCGGGGTGAGGACCGCGGGCAGCCCGCGCTCCGCGGCGACCTCGAGCGTCGAGTCGAGGTACTCGCGCCCGACGTTGTGGAGGATCTCGCGGTCGGCGGCGTAGCGGTCGAGGATCTCGGACCGCATGAGGTCCACGAGCGTCGTCGCGTCGGCCGCGAGCCCGAGGAATCCGCCCTTCGGCTTCACCTGGACGACCTCGACGCCGCGGTGCTCGAAGACACGGTGATCCTCGTAGATGCGCGCGCCGCGGTGGTCGAGCCGCCACTTCGCGTGCTCCCGCTCGCTCGGCCACGCGCACACGACCCGGACGTCGTGGCCGCGCTGCGCGAGGCGCGTCGCGAACTGGAAGCACAGGCTCTCGGATCCGCCGATGGGCGCGTAGCCGCGTTTGACGAAGAGGAGCCTCACAGCACGTCAGACGCGCAAGCGAGGTGCCAGCGCCGCGCTACGAGGCCGCTGCGGTCTCGTCCACCCCGAGGAACTTGAGCCACGTCCGCTCCCCCGACCGGATGTAGGAGGAGAAAAGGTAGCTCGGCGTGGCGGGCGGCCGGAACGGCTGGCGGAGCAGCTGCATGTGGGCTTCCGAGACGGTGCGTCCACCCTTGCGGTGGTTGCAGGCCTTGCAGGCGGTGACCACGTTCTCCCAGGTGTGCTGGCCGCCGCGGTGACGCGGCGTCACGTGGTCGATGGTGAGGTCGCTCCCATGCTTGCCGCAGTACTGGCACTGGTGGTCGTCGCGCGCCAGGATCTCGCGGCGGGTGAGCTTCACCACGGGGCGCGGGCGCTTCACGTGGTACGAGAGCCGGATGACCGACGGCGCGCGGAGCGAACGGCGCTCGCTGCGGATGACGATCCCGTCGAGCTCGACGGTCTGCGCCTTCTGCTTCTCGAGCAGGACGACCGCCCGCCGGACGTTGCACACGTTCAGCGGCCGGTAATCGCTGTTGAGGACGAGCACGTTGCCGTCAAGCGCTCCCATCGGCAGTTAGCAAGGGTATCAGTCAGGGCGTATGATCAGGCGTGAAATGACCCCAGGGAAGGCCTCCTCCGCGAGCAGCAACGGCCACGGCGCGACCGGCACCTGGACCCTGAAGACCGGGCTCGCCCGGATGCTGAAGGGCGGCGTGATCATGGACGTCGTCACCGCCGAGCAGGCGAGGATCGCCGAGGACGCGGGAGCCGTCGCTGTCATGGCGCTCGAGCGTGTCCCCGCGGACATCCGGTCCGCCGGAGGCGTCGCGCGCATGTCCGATCCGCAGAAGATCGTCGAGATCATCAGCGCCGTGACCATCCCGGTCATGGCGAAGGCGCGCATCGGCCACTTCGTCGAGGCGCAGGTGCTCGAGGCGCTCGGCGTCGACTACGTCGACGAGAGCGAGGTCCTCACGCCGGCCGACATGCAGTTCCACATCGAGAAGCACCGCTTCAAGGTGCCGTTCGTGTGCGGCGCGCGGGACCTCGGCGAGGCGCTCCGCCGGATCAACGAGGGCGCCGCGATGATCCGCAGCAAGGGCGAGGCGGGGACCGGCAACATCGTCGAGGCCGTCACGCACCTCCGTGCGATCACCAGCCAGATCCGCGAGCTGCACGAGCACAAGGGCGACGCGTCGTTCATCGAGGCGAGGGCGACCGAGTACCGCGTGCCGGTCGAGCTCGTGACGGACGTCGCGATGAACGGGAAGCTCCCGGTCGTGCTCTTCTGCGCGGGCGGCATCGCGACGCCGGCGGACGCCGCGCTCACGATGCAGCTCGGCGCCGAGGGGAACTTCGTCGGCTCAGGCATCTTCAAGTCGTCCGACCCGGCGAAGCGCGCGAAGGCCATCGTCGACGCCACGACCCACTACACCGACGCGAAGCTCATCGCGGAGGTCTCGCGCGGCCTCGGCGAGCCGATGCGCGGGATCTCGCTCGAGACCATCCCCGTCGAGGAGCGTCTCGCGACCCGAGGCTGGTGACCGTCGCGACCGGGCGCGCGGGCGTCCTCGGCCTCCAGGGCGACTTCATCGAGCACATCCGCACGCTGCGCGGGATCGGCGTCGACGCGGCCGACGTCCGCCGGCCCGAGCAGCTGGACGAGGTCGACGCCCTCATCATCCCCGGCGGGGAGAGCACCACCATCGGCAAGCTCGCCGCGCAGTACGGGATCATCCCCAAGCTGCGCGAGCGGGTGGAGCAGGGGATGCCGGTGTGGGGCACGTGCGCGGGCGCGATCTTCATCGCGAAGGACGTGCCGCGCCACCCGCACCCCATCGCCGGGCTCATGGACATCACCGTGGAGCGCAACGCCTTCGGCCGGCAGGTGGACTCGTTCGAGCGCGACCTCGACGTGCCGGCGATCGGGCCCGAGCCGTTCCACGCCGTATTCATCCGCGCTCCGCTCATCGCGCGCACCGGCTCAGGCGTCGAGGTGCTCGCGAAGCTCGACGACGGGACGGTCGTGGCGGCGCGGCAGGGCCGTCTGATGGCGACCTCGTTCCACCCCGAGCTGACGCGCGACGCGCGCCTGCACGAGCTCTTCCTCTCGCTGGCGCGCGGCTAGGCGTGGGCGTCCGCCGCGCCGGGCCGTTCGACCTCCGCGGCGTCAACGCCTACGTCGCGCGCGTGCTGCGCGAGCATTCGTCGATCATCGGCTGCGTCCTGCCGGCGCCGCTCGCCGGAGGCGCCGTCGCGGGGTGGCCGAAGATGCTGCCCGGCATCTTCGGGATGCGCTCGAACGTGCGCGTGTACGTCGACGAGCAGGGTGGACGCCCGCGCGCGGCGGCGCTCGTGTACGAGGCCTCGCGGCGCCCGGAGTGGGTCGTCCTCGTGCTCGTCGCGGACCCCGAACCGGCCGGCGCCGACGGCGCGTTCCGGATCCTCTCGCACCTGTGCGCGTCCGCGGCGCGCAGCGGAATGCACCGCGTGTTCGGCAGCGTCCCCGACGAGGCTCGCCCGCGCGAGACGTACTTCCAGGCGGGCTTCTACTCCTACACGCGCGAGACGTGGTTCGTCTCTGCGGCCACGCGGCTCGCCGCGCCATCCCGCGAGGGCGACGCGCCCTCGGCGAAGCCCGTGGACGCGCACGACATCTTCCGCTTCTACGCCGCGACGACGCCCCACGCGGTGCAGCGGGCCGAGCAGCTGTCCGTCGGCGACTTCGACGTCGAGCGCGGCGCGGGCGCGTTCGAGCCGCCGCACCTCGTCGGCGGGAACCCCCTCGCGATGCACCGGGCACGGACCCTGTTCGACCGCGAGGGCGAGCGGCCGCGCTCGCTCGCGGTCGCGTTCCGCGGGCTCGAGCGCCATCCGCACGTCGTCAAGGTGCGCACCCTGGACGGCGAGGTCGACCGCGCGCGCGACCTCCTTCGCGCGGCGGCGCTCGGGCTGCCCATCGACCGTCCGCTCGCGGCGCCGGTGCGCTCGTACGAGGATCACGTGGCTCGCGCCCTGCTGTCGGAAGGCTTCAAGGAGAGCGCGACGGCTATGCTCTTCGTGAAGGAGCTCGCCGTGCGGATCGAGGAGCCAGCGCTCGCTCCCGTGGTGGTGAGATGACCGTCGACCGGACCGTGACCGACGACCTCGACGCGCTCCTCCGTTCCCTCCCGCCGTACCTGGACCAGCGCGTGCGCGGGCTCGACGGGCTCGAGGGGCTGCTCGAGATCGTGATGGACCTCGGGCGCAGGCCCGAAGCGCGCTTCGCCGACCGCGAGGAGGACCTCGCCGAGCGCGAGGTGACGCCAGAGGACATCGCCTTCGTCATGTCGCGCATCGGGCAGTTCGGCGGCGACAACCGCGCCGGGATCGAGCGGACCCTGCACCGCATCAGCGCCCTCCGCAACCGCGCGGGCAAGGTCGTCGGGCTGACGCTGCGCGTCGGCCGCGCCGTCTACGGGACGGTGCACATCATCCGGGACGTCATCGAGTCCGGGAAGAGCGTGCTCCTCGTCGGCCGGCCCGGCGTCGGCAAGACGACGCTCCTGCGCGAGGCCGCGCGCGTCCTCGCGGACGAGCTCGGCAAGCGCGTCGTCGTCGTCGACACCTCCAACGAGATCGCCGGCGACGGCGACATCCCGCACCCGGGCATCGGCCGCGCGCGGCGCATGCAGGTGCCGACGCCGGCGCTCCAACACGCGGTCATGATCGAGGCCGTCGAGAACCACATGCCCGAGGTCGTCGTCATCGATGAGATCGGCACCGAGCAGGAGGCGGCCGCGTCGCGCACCATCGCCGAGCGCGGCGTGCAGCTCATCGCGACGGCGCACGGCAACTCGCTCGAGAACCTGATGCTCAACCCCACGCTCTCCGACCTCGTTGGCGGCATCCAGACGGTGACGCTCTCGGACGAGGAGGCCCGCCGGCGCGGCACGCAGAAGTCCGTGCTCGAGCGGAAGGCCCCGCCCACGTTCCAGGTGCTCGTCGAGATCCAGGCGCACCAGCGCATGGCCATCTACCCCGACACCGCCCAGACCGTGGACGCGATCCTCCTCGGCGTGCCCGTCGCGCCGGAGATCCGCGAGCGCACCCCCGAGGGCCAGGTGGAGGTGACGAGCGCGCCGCCGCGGTCCGCGCGCCGCGAGGACGAGGCGGAGTCGCAGCGCGGCGTCGCGCGGCAGCTCCAGACGAGCGGGCGGCCCGAGATCGTGAAGGTGTACCCGTTCGGCATCTCGTGGAACCGCGTCGAGGACGCCGCGCGCGGCCTCGGCGTGCCGATCGCGATCGTCCGCGAGCCCGAGGAGGCTGACGTCGTCATCACGCTGAAGAACTACTACCGGCGCAAGACGCCGCGCCTGCGCGACGCCGAGCAGTCCGGGATCCCGATATTCATCGCGCGCAGCAACTCCGCGACGCAGATCGCGTCCGCGCTCGCGAGCGTCTTCGAGATGCGCCGCGGCCCGGAGGAGTCGGCCCTCGACGAGGTGCGCGGGGCGATCGCCGCGATCCAGAACGGGCAGGCCGAGGAGATCGAGCTCGCGCCGCAGCCCGCGCTCGTCCGGCGCCTGCAGCACGAGCTCGCCGAGCGGGCGAACCTCTCCTCGAGCAGCTCCGGCCACGACCCGTACCGGCGCGTGCAGATATACAGGTGAGCGCGAGCGGTCGGGCCGCCCTCATCTCGTTCGAGGGCGGGGAAGCGTCCGGGAAGACGCTCCAGGCGCGCCGGCTCGCCGCGTCGCTGCGCGAGCGCGGTGTGGACGTGGAGATCGTCCGCGAGCCCGGCGGCACGCGGGCTGGCGAGCTCATGCGCGAGATCTTCCTGCACGCGAAGGACGCCGCCATGTCCGCCGAGACGCTCGCCCTGCTCGTCACGGCGTCGCGCGCCCAGCTCGTGCGGGAGGTCATCCGGCCCGCGCTCGCGCGGGGCGCCGTCGTCATCGCCGACCGCTTCTTCGACTCGACCCTCGCGTACCAGGGCTACGCCGGCGGCGCCGACCTCGACGGCCTCCGTGCCCTGCAGCGCTTCGCCGTCGGGGACACCGTCCCGGACCGCACGTTCCTGCTCGACGTCGCGGTCGAGGTCATCGCGCGGCGCCGCTCGGCCGACGGGGAGCGCCGCTGGGACCGCTTCGAGGCCGCGGGCCGCGAGTTCCACGAGCGCCTGCGCGAGGGCTACCTCCGGCTCGCCGCCGCCGAGCCACGACGCTTCGCCGTGATCGACGGCGACCGCCCGATCGACGCGGTCGCGGAGGACATCGCCAGGCTGACCCGCGACCTGCTCGGCATCCGCTCCCGATAGGATCGGGCCGTGAAGCTGATCATCGCGGTCGTGCACGGCGAGGACGCCGGAGGGCTCGTCGACGCGCTCACCGACAAGGACTACCGCGTCACCCGCCTCCACTCGACCGGCGGCTTCCTCAAGCAGGCAAACGCCACGGTCATGGTCGGGGTCGAGGAGGCGCAGGTGGAGGACGTGCTCGCGGTCATCCGGGAGACGTGCCACGCGCGCAGCCAGTACATCAACCCCATGCCGCCGCTCATGGAGCCGGGGGAGTTCTACATGCCCTACTCCGTCGAGGTGACGTTCGGCGGCGCGACCGTCTTCGTCCTCGACGTGGCGCGCCACGAGCGCCTCTAGCGGCTGAGGCCGCCTCTAGCGGCTGAGGCCGCCTCATCCCCGGACACGGGTCTCGGCCTGAAGGGAGTGCGTACTACCGCGGCCTAGTACCGACGCGCCGCCCTCTACGGGGCGGCTATTCCGTACGGCGCAATGTTCACGGGTTTCCGTGGAGCATCGCGTACATGTACGCCCCCTCGTGCGCTGACCGGCCGATCCGCTGGGGGCGATGCTGGAGCGACGTCTTGTGGAGGGGTTGCTAGTGCGTCGCATCGTGTCCGCCCGCGCCGCCCTCGCGGCCCTGGTCCTCGGCGGTGGCGCCGGCGTCACTGGCTTCTAAGGCCGCTCTGACGCCTAGTACCGCTGCGCAGTTCGACCCGAGGGGGAGATCGCCGCTCCCCCTCATGGTCTATCCCTTGTCATGTCGGAAGGACGTCCCCGGCTCCTTCGTGCCTATCGTTCACTCCAGTGCGGAGCCTCCGTATGACGCCGTTGGCGAGGCTGGTGATCGTGGCGTGTGCGCTAGGGATCGTGGCGTTGGCCGCGGCCTCCGTCCCGCCTCCGACCAGTGTCAACTGGGCCCGCCTGCTCTTCTGGATCGTGATCACCGCAGCTGCGGCGGCGCTGCCGGTGAAGCTCCCGGGTGGTGTGAACGCGAGCATGACGACCGCGCCGCTCCTCGCCACCGCGTTCGACTCGTCCCTACCGCAGCCATTCGCGATCCTCTGGGTCGCGGTCATCGGCACCATCGAGCCGCGCGACATCCGCAGAGAGATCGTCTGGTACGGGTCCATCTACAACAAGCTCAGCTACGCGCTCGCGGCGTACGCCGGCTGGCTGGCCATCGTGGTCTTAGCGCCGATAGAGGGCGGTCCGATCCGAACGGCCCTGCAGATCGTCGCCGGCGGGACGGCGTTCATGTTCGTGAACGTGACGCTCGCTGTGCTCGCGGCCAGCGCTCGCACAGGGCAGCCCGTGGGCAGGGTGTTCGCGCTGTCCGTGAGGAACGTCGGTGTCGGCCTTGTGTCGCAGGTGCCGCTCGGCTGGCTCATGGCCGAGATCGCCCAGAAGGTGGGGGAGTGGGCGACGCTCCTGTTCATCGCCCCCCTCCTCCTCGCGCGTTGCTCGTTCACGAAATACACGGAGCTCCGCGAGCTCTTCTTCGGGTCGGTGAGCGCGCTCTCCCAGGCGATCGACGCGAAGGACGGCTCCACCCGCGGCCACGCCGACCGGGTGTCGCGAATCGCGGGCGCTATCGCCCGCGAGATGGGGCTTTCCGAGAGGGAGATCGAGCGGATCGAGCTCGGCGCCCTGCTGCACGACATCGGCAAGATCGGCGTCGAGGACCGGATCCTCCTGAAGCCCGCGCGCCTGGAGGCCGACGAGAAGGCTCTCATGCAGCGGCACTCCATCTACGGCGCCGCGATCCTCGAGCCCTCCGCCGCGCTCCGGCCGCTCGTCCCGCTCGTGCGGCACCACCACGAGAGCTACGACGGATCGGGCTATCCCGACGGCCTCAAGGGCGAGGAGATCCCGCTCGGATCGCGCGTGATCATCGTGGCCGACGCGTACGAGGCGATGACGTCCGACCGCATCTACCGCGAGGCGCCCGGGCACGACCGCGCCATGGAGCAGCTGCGCAAGTACTCCGGCATCCAGTTCGATCCCAAGGTCGTCCGGACGCTCGGCCAGGTGATCCAGAAGCGCGGCGCGGCCGCGTTCGAGCAGAGCGACCTGCCGCCGATCGGGTACGAGACGCTGGCCGAGCTTCGCCGCCGGCTCGCGCACGACTCGACGGATGCCGACCCCGCGCATTCTGGCTAGCAGCATCGTCCTCGGCGTCCTCGCGGGATGGCTGCTCCGCGGGGACATCCGCCGCCTCGGCGCGATCCGTGTCCGGTGGCGGCCGCTGCTCGCGCTCGCCGTCGCCATCCGCGTCCTCGGCGGCGCCCTCGGCGACCTCGCCGTCGCCGCGTGCCTCATCGCGTTCGGCTCCGTGCTCGCGGCGGCCGTCGTGACCGCGGCCCTGCCGGGGATGCCACTCATCGCGCTCGGAGCCGCGCAAACCTCCTCGTCGTCGGGCTGAACGGCGGGATGCCGGTGGGCCCCGCCGCTCTCGAGGCCGCCGCCGCGCGGATGCCCGCCGACCGCCCGCACGTGCCGCTCACGGCCGGGACGGTGCTGCCGTTCCTCGCCGACCGCTTACCCATGGCGGTATTCGCGAACGTCCACAGCGCCGGCGACTTCGCCCTCCACGCCGGCCTGAGCCAGTCTCAGGAATCACCAGGAACTACAACTAGCCGGCGGGCGGTCGCTACCGCCGCCACCATCCCCGGTCTCGGACGCCCCGCTTGACATGTACGCAATAGGGACACAAGATGCCTTCAGCAGTGGGGGAGGAGGGGTTTGGGGACGTCCAAGAGCCGCTGATCGCACGGGAAGCGTACAGCTGATGGCCCAGAAGTCCATCCTCGTCGCCGACGCCGACGCCTCGATCCGCAGCCTCCTGAAGCAGCTCCTCCAGGAGGAGGGGTATGCCGTCGGCGAGGCCGCGACCGGCGTCGAGGTCGTCGACAAGGTCAAGGAGAACGCCCCGGACCTCGTGATCATGGACGTCCGGATGCCCGAGATCGACGGCATCGAGGCGCTCTCGAGGGTGAAAGCGGCGTCCCCGCGGACGGGCGTCCTGATCATGACCGCGTTCGGCAGCTCGAACGCCGCCATCCGCGCGATGGACCTGGGGGCCTTCGACTACGTCACGAAGCCGTTCGACCTCGACAAGATCAGCTACAGCGTCCGCAACGTCTTCGAGCGCCAGGACCTCGCGCGCGAGGTCGGGACGCTGCGCGGCGAGATCTCATCGCTCGTGCAGACCGAGCGCATCGTGGGCAACTCGCCGGCGATGCAGGAGGTCTACAGGATCATCGGCAAGGTCGCGAAGTCGGGCGCGACCGTGCTCATCACCGGCGAGAGCGGGACGGGCAAGGAGCTCGTCGCGGAGTCGCTCCACTACAACTCGGGCCGCCGCGCGGGCCCGCTCGTGAAGGCGTCGTGCGCCGCGCTGCCCGAAACGCTCCTCGAGGCCGAGCTCTTCGGCCACGAGAAGGGCTCGTTCACCGGCGCGCTCGCGCAGCGCCGCGGCCGCTTCGAGTCCGCCGACAAGGGGACGATCTTCCTCGACGAGATCGCCGAGATGAGCCTGCAGACGCAGACGAAGCTGCTGCGCGTCCTCCAGGACCACGAGATCGAGCGCGTCGGCTCGTCGATCCCGATCAAGGTCGACATCCGCATCGTGTGCGCGACGAACAAGGAGCTGCAGAAGATGGTCGAGCAGAGCAGGTTCCGCGACGACCTCCTCTACCGGCTGAACGTCATCCACATCAAGATGCCGGCGCTCCGCGAGCGCAAGGAGGACATCCCCGCCCTCGTCGAGCACTTCCTCGCGAAGCACCGCTACAGCGCGACGGCGCAGCCCGCCGCGATCAGCGAGGAGGCGCTGCGGCGCCTCATGGAGTACGACTGGCCGGGGAACGTCCGCGAGCTCGAGAACGCGGTCGAGCGCGCGGTGACCCTCGCGCGGGGAGAGGTGATCACGAGCCGCGAGCTGCCCTTCGGCGACCACGAGGACGGGCACGAGGACGGTGAAGGGGACGACATGCCCGCCGCGAGGTCCCTCTTCAAGAAGTCGGTGGCGCAGTTCGAGAAGGACCTCATCATGAAGGCGCTGCGCGACGCAGCGGGGAATCGCTCGAAGGCGGCGGAGATGCTCGGGATCTATCGTCGGCTCCTCTATGCCAAGATCAGGGAGTACGGCCTCGAGGGCTACCCGCCCAAGGCGCAGGCCGTCCGCTAGCAGCGCGCCGACCGCCGTCCGGATCCACGAGGCCGTGGGATCGTCGCCGCGGAGCTGGGACTCGGCCGTCGCCGACGCCGTGCGCGGTGCGAAGGAAGAGGCGCCGGACCCGATCGCGGTCGAGGTGGGCCGCCTCTGGGCCGACCTCGACGCGAAGCGCGCGATCAGCCTCTTCCGCGCCTCGGTGAGGATCGCGTACCGCGAGCGGCTCGTCGGCCCGGCGCGCGAGCGCGCGCGGAAGGCGGCCGCGCGGAGGCGACCGGCCAGGTCCTAGCCCGCCGTGCGTCCGGTCGTTGGTGCGCTTCGTCTCCATCCGTCCGTTCCGTTGACATGACACTCCCGGGGAGCGACGCTCACGCCTCCGTGGATCCGGTAGGCCGCGAAGCGCTCACCCAGGTGCTCGTCGCCAATGACGGCGAGGTCATCTCGCGGCTGCGCTTGTCCGCGGCCGAGGCGGCGCGCGTGTGCCGGGTGACGCCGCGCCAGCTCATCTACTGGACGAAGAAGGGGCTCGTGCGGCCCGCGCCCGACAGCGAGCACGACTACGACGTGTTCGCCCTCGAGAAGGTCATCCGCATCCGCCAGGCGCTCGAGAAGGGGCATTCGCTCGAGCGCGCCGCGCAGATCGTCCAGCGGGACATGGACGCCCTCGCCGCCGACGTCGAGCGCCTCGAGCGCCTCACCCCGGAGGAGACGGAGAACGAGCTCCGCCGCCGCTTCGAGCGCCTCGAGGAGCGCATCGCCGCCCTGCGCATGTCGCTGCCTGCGTCGCTCGGGCTCGCGCGGCTGAAGCGTGCGGTCGCGCTCCTCTCGCGGCTCGAGGCGCAGGGCGACCTCCACGGCCCCGGCGCGGACGGCGAGGCGGTGAAGGCGCTCGCGCTCCGGCTCGGTCGCGCGGTCGACGAGATCGAGCAAGCGCTGCGCGAGGTGCCGGCGGCCCGCGCCTAGCCTTGACCGCGTGACCCTTCGCACCGCCGCGGCCGTCGCCGCCGGCAAGCTCGCGCGCGCCGGGCTGCAGACGCTCGGGCGCGGCGCGACCGCGCTGCCGGGCCTCGTCACGCTCGCGCTCGACCCCGGCGCGATCGGCGCGATGACCGCGAGCCTCGAGCACGGCGCCGTCATCGTCTCCGGCACGAACGGCAAGACGACGACGTCGCGGATGCTCGCCGACGTCGTGCGCGCCGCGGGCTGGGCGCCGATCCACAACCGCTCGGGCTCGAACCTCGACCGCGGCATCGCCGCGGCCCTCCTCGCCGGATCCGATTGGGCGGGCCGGCCGGAAGGGAACGTCGCGATCTTCGAGGTGGACGAAGCGTCGATCCCGCGCGTGCTCGCGCGCATCGAGCCGCGCGTCGTTCTCGTCACGAACCTGTTCCGCGACCAGCTCGACCGCTACTTCGAGGTCGATCAGCTCGCGCGCCGCATCGCGGCCTCCTTCGCCGGCCTGCCCGAGGCGACGACGCTCGTCCTGAACGCCGACGACCCGATCGTCGCGCGCCTCGCCGAGGGGCACCGCGGCAGGACGCTCTTCTTCGGCGTGGACGATCCGACGGTGGGCGGGCTCGTGCCGCAGTCCATCAGCGACGCGACGCACTGTCCGCGGTGCGACACGCGCCTCCGCTACGCGCGGGTCATCCTCGCGCACGTCGGCGAGTGGTCGTGTCCGGGCTGCGGGCTCGCGCGCCCCGCGCGCGACGTGTCCGCGGCGGCGGTCGAGCTCCTGCGCGACCGCAGCCGCGTGCGCCTCGCCGGCGCGGTCGATCCGGTCGAGGTCCCGGTCGCCGGCCTCTACAACGCGTACAACGCGCTCGCCGCCGTCGCGGTCGCCGAGGCGCTCGGCATCGGCGCCGCCACCGCGGCGCGGGCCATCGCCTCCTTCCGCCCGGCGTTCGGCCGCCTCGAGGTCGTCGAGGCGGAGGGCCGGCGGCTGCGCATCGTGCTCGTGAAGAACCCCGCAGGCTTCAACGCCGCGATCGGCGCGCTCCTCGAGCAGGGCGGGCCGCACCGCCTCCTCGCCGCGCTGAACGACCGCGACGCCGACGGCCGCGACGTCTCGTGGATCTGGGACGCCGACTTCGAGGCGCTCGCCCCCGCGGTCGAGCATGCCGTCGCGACCGGGCTGCGCGCGCGCGACCTCGCGCTCCGCTTCAAGTACGCCGGCCTCCCCCGGGAGCGCACCGAGGTCGTCGATGGGTGGGCCGCCGCGATCCGCCGCGCGATCGGCCTCGCGCCGCAGGGCGGCGAGGTCGTCGTCGTCACGACGTACACCGCCATGCTCGCCCTCCGCGACACCCTCGCCCGGCTCGGCCACGTGCGGCAGTTCTGGGAGGACTGACATGGATCTCCGCATCTGCCACCTCTATCCCGACCTCATGTGCATCTACGGCGACCGCGGCAACGTCATCACGCTCGCGCGGCGCGCGCGGTGGCGCGGGATCGAGGTCGAGGAGCGGGCGCTGAACGCCGGCGACGCGCTCGACCCCGCGTGGGCCGACCTCTACTTCTTCGGCGGCGGCCAGGACCAGGGGCAGGACGTCGTCTCGCGGGACCTCGATGGCCCGAACGGCGACGCCCTGCGGAGGGCCTTCGCCTCCGGCGCCAGCGCGCTGGCGGTGTGCGGCGGCTACCAGCTCCTCGGCCACGAGTACCTGCCGGCCGGCGGGCCGCCGATCCCCGGGCTCGGCGCGATCGACGTCACCACGCGCGCGGGGAAGGTGCGCTTCGTCGGCAACCTCCTCGCGCAGGCGGCGCAGGGGACGCTCATCGGGTTCGAGAACCACTCCGGCCACACGTACCTCGGCCCGAAGGCGAAGCCGCTCGCGACCGTGCTCGTCGGCCGCGGCAACAACGGAGAGGACGAGACCGAGGGCGCCGTGCAGGGGAGGATCGTGGGGACGTACTGCCACGGCTCGGTGCTGCCGAAGAACCCCTGGCTCGCGGACATGCTCCTGGCATGGGCGCTCGAGCGGCGCCACGGCCCGGTCACGCTCGCGCCGCTCGACGACGGCGAGGAGCTCGCGGCGCAGCAAGCCGCCGCGGAGGTCGCCCGCACCCGCCCCTAGCGGAAAGCCGGCGCCGATGCACCTGGTCCCATGCTCAGCATCGCCCTCGCCGCCGCGCTCCTGTGGCCGCTC
>VGOU01000023.1 GCA_016875795.1 Chloroflexota bacterium
CCATCGTTGCTACTCCTTCGCGGCTGATGGTCGCTCGCTCGTCATGCGCGGCGGGCGCGGGATGAACGCGGGGACCTCACGGACGTACTCAGCGTAGCCCGGACGGCGCGCGGCGAGCCCTCGCTCGAGGAGCGCAACGCCGGACACCCGTACGAGGAGGAACGTCATGAGCGCGGGTGCGAAGACCGTCCACCATCCGCCCGCACCGAGCGCGATGACGAAGTAGCCCCACCACAGGACGGCTTCGCCGAAGTAGTTGGGGTGGCGCGTCCATGCCCACAGACCAGTGCGCAGCACCCGTCCCTTCGACGTGGGATCGGCGCGAAACGCCCGCAGCTGCTGGTCGCCGACCACTTCGAAGAGGAACCCCGCCGCCCAGAGCGCCAGGCCGGCGATGTCGAGCGGGCCGAGCGGTGCGTCGCTGAGTTGCGCCGCGAGCAGGGGCGCCGAGATGACCCACGCGAGGATCGCCTGGAGCAGGAACACCCGGAACAGCGAGATCCACCAGTACGCTGCGCCGCCGCGTCGGCGGAACTCCTGGTACCGCGGGTCCTCGCCCTGCCCACGGTTGCGCGCATTGATGTACAGGCCGAGCCGTAGTGCCCATATCGCGACGATGGTGAGCACGATGACGCCACGCGGCGTCGCGGGGCTCGTGCCCACCAGGAACACCGCGGTCGCGAGGAGGAAGGCCGGACCCCAGAACGGATCGACGATGCTCGCGTCGCGCAGCCGCAGGCTCGCGAGCCAGAGCAACGTGAACAGGGCGGCGATCGCGCCGAGACCGGCGAGCGCCACCGGGAGCCACTCCGTGGCGCCGATCACCCGATCGCTCCGCGCATCGCAGGACCGCGTCGCTCCCTAGACTCGTCGGCGTGAACGTGCCCGAGGCGTGGCTCGCGATCGCCGGGATCGCCGCCCTCGGCTACGCGATAGGTTCGCTGTCGCCGGGATACATCGTCGGCCGCGTGTACCGCGGGGTCGACCTGCGGGAGACGGGCAGCGGCAGCACCGGTGCGACCAATGCCATGCGCGCGCTCGGACCGGGCGCCGCGTCGGCGGTGGCCATCCTCGACATCGCGAAGGGAGCGCTCGCCGTCCAGGTCGCCGGCGCGATCGCCGGAGGGGGCGCGCCGCAGGCCGCGGCCGCGCTCGGCGCCGTCGCGGGGCACTGCTGGCCGATCGGACTCCGTGGCCGCGGCGGGCGCGGCATGACGCCGGCCGTCGGGGCGACGTTGCTGCTCGTCCCGGAGGTCGCACCCATCGCCCTCGCCGCGTTCACGGGCGGCATCGCGCTCACGCGGATCGTGTCGGTCGGCTCGCTCGCCGCGGTGACGTTCACGATGGTCGGCTACCTGGCGCTTGCGGCCCTCGGCGTGCTCGCGTTCGACGGCGCGCAATTCCCGTTCCTCGCGGGGACGACCGCGATCGTCTTCGCCCGGCATGCCCCGAACATCCGCCGCCTTGCGGAAGGACGCGAGCCGCGGCTCGGCTCGAGATCCGTCGCGCCGTAGCCGACGATCCATCAGGAGGACCGCAGAACCGCGTAGGTCGCGATCGCGCCGACGGCGGCCGACAGTGCCATCCCCCAGGCGAGATCGACCACCGTCACGATGGTCGGCCACCCCTGCAGCGTCGCCTGGTTCGTGAGGTCGTATGTGGCGTATGCCACGAGACCGAAGAGCGCGCCGCGCCAGAGCGCGGCTGCGGCATCGCCGTCGTCGACGCTCGGCAGGGTGACGAACACGGTGAGCCCGACAGCGTATAGCGCGTAGAACAGCGCCGCGGCACCCCAGTTCACCTGGTCGGCCATGAGAAAGCCCAGATGCCGACGGTAGAAATCACGCGCGACGAGCCCGAGCCAGATCCCATCAAGGACGAGCATCGGCAGGAGCGTCGCGACGAAGGCGCTCACTCGTCCTCCTTCATGATCGCGATGGCCACGACGCCCGGCCCGACGTGGGCCGCGAGCACCGGTCCCGCTTCGCCGGAGAAGAGTTCGCGGTGATCGAGCGCCGTCCCTGCCCACGCCGCGACGTCCGCGGCGATCTGCGGCGCGTTCGTGTGCACGACCGCGATCCGCACGTCTTTCGCGCTGCCGACCATCTCGGTCGCGAGCTCCTTCAACCGCGCGACCGCGCGGGGTCGTGTACGGACCCGTCCGATCACTTCGGTGCGTCCATCCGCGATGCGCACGATCGGCTTCACCGCGAGGAGCGAGCCGAAGATCGCCTGTGCGGCCGGGACGCGGCCGCTGCGGCGCAGGAATTCGAGGGTGTCGACGTACGCGAAGATCCGAGGGCGTCCCGCGAGGCGCTGCGCGAGCGCGACCACCTCGTCGAACGTGCGACCCTGCTCCCGTGCGCGCGCGACCGCGGCCACGATCAGTCCCTGACCGCCGGAATTCGTACGAGAGTCGACCACGGCGACCCGCAGGTCGGTCGTGCGTGCCGCCACGGTCGCGCTCGCGAAGGTGCCGGACATCTCTGAGGCGATCGTGATGACGAGAAGGTCCCTCTGACCGCGGGCGCGCGCGGCGTCGAAGCGCGTCACCCATTCACCGGGACTCGGCTGCGACGTGGTCGGGCGGTCGCGCCGGTCCGCGATCAGCTCGTAGAAGCGCGCGTGAGACAGGTCTCCGTCGCCACCGGATGTGTACGACTCGGTGCCGAACCGCACGTGAAGCGGCACGACGTCGACGTCCAAGGCCGCTCCGGAGGGGAGCGTGCAGGTGCCGTCGGTGAGGATCCCGAAGGGCGCGTTCATCGAAGGTAGGTACCGAGGCCCTCGGCGAGCGGCGTGAGGCGGCGCGGCATGCGCGCGAGCAGCGGGGCCGAGTCGACCGTGGCCGGCTGGTTCACGAAGTCGACCGCGTCGGGCGTGAGAGGCGGACGCGGCAGGAGCCGCAGCGGCCAGGCAGCGAGCTTGAGCAAGGCTGCCGGCGCGGGGAGCAGCGGCCGCCGAAGGCCGGCGACGCGGAGCGCCGTCCGGACGACGTCGCGCATCGTCAGCACATCGGGGCCACCGATCTCGAAGAGCTGATCGCGCGCATCGTCGGCGCGGAGCGCGTCGGCCACGAGCCCCGCCACGTCGTCGACGGAGACCGGGGCGAGCGGCCGGCGGCCGCTCCCGGTCAGCGGAACGGAGGGTAGCCACTTCGCGAAGCCGAGGGACCGGTTGAGAGCGACATCGTCGGGCCCGTAGAGCCACGTCGGACGCACGATCGTGTACGCGATGCCCGATCCCTTCACCGCCGTCTCGGCGCGCCACTTCGCGCGGAACCATGGACGGGTCGAGTACGGAGCGGCGCCCGCCCCCGAAATGCACGCGATCCGTCGAACACCGGCGGCCATCGCCGCCGCGACGAGGCGTTCGGTCCCCGCCGCGTCGACCTGCTCGAAGGCGTGTCCGAGCCGAGGCGGCTCCATCGGTGAGTTCGGGAACGCGAGACTGATGACGAGCGCGTCGACGCCCTCGAGCGCACTCGCGAGCGAGTCGGGGTCGGCCACGTCGGCGTGACGGGTCTCGACGTCGTCCGGCAGGTGGCCGGCGGCGCTCGCCGGACGGCTCGAGAGGACGACGACCCGTTCACCGCGCGAATGGAGCTCGCGGACGATCGCGCCACCGACGAAGCCGGATCCTCCAGCGACGGCGACGCGCAGCGGCGTGTCGGTGCGCCGCAGCTGCGGCAGCAGCCGCGCGATCGCACGACGGCGGTGGGCGAAGATCGCGGCGAGCCTCCGTCGGACCACGAGCGCGTTCACGACGTCGCCAAGCGGCCCGAGGGCAGCCTGTAGGTGATGGAATCGCTGATGCGCGCGCCGAGCGCGCTGCCCTCGCGAGCCGGCTCGAACGTGTGCGTGTGCTCCCAGCGCGCGTACGGTCCGCGGACCTGCACATCGACGAAGTCGGCGGGCGGCTCGTAGCGCGTGATCTCGCTGGACCAGGTGGTGGGGATGGAGAACAGCGGACGCAGCCGGTACGCAAGGCGCAGCCCGCGGCGCATGGTGCGGTCCGTGCCGGTGAGCTCGAAGGACATGTCTGCCGGAGTGATCCGCGCGAGATTCTCCGGCCGCGCGAAGAACGCGAAAACCTCGGCCTGCGGACGCGGGACGAACTGCTCGGCCACGAGTCGATGCGTGCTCATCGTGAACTCCCCCGCTGCTCATCGGCTTGTCTAGGGGTGGCTTCCGACTTTACAGCGACCGGGACGAATCTCGCGTCCGTCGGATGCGTGGGCTCGTCGCGTCCGGCCCGCCGACGTCGTCGCCGCGGAGCGCGCGCGTCGCGACGGAGGGGTGGGGCGCGCGATCGCCCGCCAGGTCTGCTCCGAGGCCACGCGCCTCGCGGCCGCCGACCGTTCCGCGCTCGAGCGCGAGCTCCAGGAGGCGATGCTCGGCCACTACGCGGCGCACGGCGCGCCGCGCGAGACGCTGCGCCGCAGCGTCCGGCGGGAGCCCCGCCTCCAATTGCACCTCGGCGTAGAATCCCGGCGCTTCCTCAGCGCGCGAGCGTTGGACCTCTGCGGCATGCCGGTGTGAGCACGGGAAAGGGGGCACCGCATGGCAGCACGGCCGGCCGCCGCTTCGGGCGGCTTCGCTTCGCTGGACCGCTACTTCGGCGTGACCGAACGCGGGTCCACCATCGGCACGGAGGTCCGGGGCGGCATCACCACGTTCCTGGTGATGTCCTACATCATCGTCGTCAACGCGGTCATCCTCTCGCAGGCTGGCGTACCGTTCCCCGCGGTCGTCTCGGCGACGGCCCTCATGGCCGCTCTCTTCACCGGCGCGATGGCGCTCTGGGCGAACTACCCGTACGCGGGAGCCGCCGGCCTCGGCATCAACGCGTTCGTCGCCTTCACCCTGGTGAAGGGCGCCGGGCTGCCGTGGCAGGCGGCCATGGGCGTCATCTTCCTCGAGGGCATCGCGATCGCGATCCTCATGGCCGTCGGTCTGCGCCGCGCGCTTCTCGAGGCCGTCCCGCTGACGCTCAAGGTCGGCATCGGCGCCGGGATCGGCGCGTTCATCTTCGCCATCGGACTGTTCAACGGCGGTCTCGCGGTCGCGACCGGGAGCCCGTCCGCACCGATCGGTCTCGGCAACTTCGCGACGGCTCCTGTGATCGTCACGCTCGCCGGACTGCTCATCACCGTCGCTCTCTACGCGCGCGGCGTGAAGGGGAGCCTTCTCCTCGGCATCATCGGCGCGACGGTCGTCGCGATCGCCGTGAACGCCGCGAACGGCGGCGCGGTCTACAAGGCGCAGCCCGGCGTCGCGGTCGTCCCGTCCTCGCTCCTCGCGGCGCCGGACTTCTCCACGATCGGCGCGGGCCTGAACTTCACCGTGTTCCAGACCATCGGCTTCGCCGCGGCGCTCCTCGCGATCTTTTCCGTCATGCTCTCGGACTTCTTCGACACCGCTGGGACCGTGTATTCGGTCGCGCAGGAGGGCGGCTGGCTGAAGAAGGATGGCACCATCGCCCGCGTCGACCGCGTCTTCTGGGTCGACTCGCTCGGCGCGGCGTTCGGCGGCCTTTTCGGCACCTCGAGCAACACCACGTACATCGAGTCGGGGTCCGGCGTGGCCGAAGGCGCGCGCACCGGGCTCGCGAGCCTCGTCACCGCGTTCCTGTTCCTGCTCGCGATCTTCCTCGCGCCGGTCGTCGGCGTCGTGCCCGCGCACGCGACCGCGCCGGCGCTCATGCTCGTCGGCTGGTTCATGTTCCGGCCGATCCTCGACCTCAACAAGGCCGGCGACATCGACTTCGCTACCGGCTTCGCGGTCCTCCTCACCGTGTTCGTGATGCCGCTCACGTACTCGATCACGAACGGGATCGGCGCGGGCTTCGTCGCCTACGCGGTGCTCAAGGCCCTCTCCGGGAAGTCCCGCGATGTGTCCACGGCGATGTGGGTCGCCACGGTCGCATTCGTGATCTACTTCGCGGAGCCGTGGCTCAAGCAGTTCATCAAGTAGCGGGCTGGATCCGGCGATGGGCCCTCGGGCCCATCGCCGGAGAGCTGTACCTCCGTGACGTGCCCGTGGCGCCGGAGGCGCTCGCCGCCCGGCTCCGAGCCGCGATCAACGTCCGCCCCAAGCGTGCTCTCGGCGTCATCAAGGTCGGCCCCGAGTGGAAGGGCACCGTCGGCGGCCACGAGTTCGTCATCTGGGAGAAGCAGCAGCGCACGACCCGCATGGTCGGACGGATCAGGTCGCGGCGCGGCGGCTCGCGCGTCGAGGCGCGCCTCGAGGTGCGGCGCCGCACGTGGCTGTTCCTGGCGGTCCTCGTCGTGCTCTTCGTGTGGACGTCGTACGGGCTCCTGCAGCGCGACACCGGGATGGGCCTCGGGCCCGCGGGGCTCGCCACGGCGGCGCTCGCGACGCTCGCGATGGTCCTCGCGTTCTGGTCGTTCGCGATGCGCCAGCGCGCGCAGCTGAAGGCCTTCCTCGACGAGGTGCTGCGCGCCACCGAGCGCGAATAGGATCGCGTCGTGGACGCGCTCGTCGCCGCCCGCGACGCGCTCGCGCGCGGGAGACGTGCGGCCGTCGTCACCGTGTCCGCCATCGAGGGCGGACCGCCCTCGCGCGAGGGCATGGCCTTCGCGCTCGTGGAGGGCGGCGGGACGTACGGGACCCTCGGCTGCGACGGCTTCGACCGCGCGGCGGAGCGGGACGCGCGACGGGCGCTCGCGGGCGAGCCGGTGGCCGCGGCGGTGTACGACTGGGACCCGGGCTCGAGCATCCGCGTGGACGTGCGCGTGCTGCGGCCGGGCGACGCCGTCCCCCAGGCGGCGGGCCGGCCGGAGGTGCTCGTCGTCGGCGACGGCCCGGTGGCTCGGGCGCTGTCATCCCTCGCGGCCACGGTCGGGCTCGCGGTGCGCGCCGCGATGCCGGATCCGACCCTGAGCGCTGGCCCGGATACCTACGTCGTCATCTGCGGTCACGACGAGGACCGCTCGCAGCCGACGCTGCGTCACCTGCTGTCGAGCCCCGCGCCGTACCTCGGCATGATGGGAAGCCGGCGCCACACCGGCCACCTCCTCGACGAGCTGCGCGCGGCCGGTCACAGCGAGAGTTCGATCGCGCGCGTCCACACGCCGGTGGGACTGGACCTGCGCGCGGAGACCCCCGAGGAGATCGCGCTCGCGGCGCTCGCGCACATCGTCGCGGTGCGCCGCGGCGGGACCGGAGCACCGCTCGGTCGAGCCCGCGGATCGTCGTGAGGCGACGCGTAGAATGGTCATGTCCCTCGACCGGGGAGGTCGCATAGCCAGGTCGAGTGCGGAGGTTTGCTAAACCTCTGTAGTGGGTTGATCCCCGCTACCGCGGGTTCGAATCCCGCCCTCCCCGCAGCCCCGGGCCTAGAGCCCCAGCGGACGCGCGACGAGGCCCGCAGGCACCTTCGGGTAGAAGTACGTCGTCTTCGCGGGCAGCCGCTCCCACGCGTCGGCGACACGCTTCAGCGTCAGCGGATCCACCGCGCGGACGAGGACCGCGCTCGCGCCGCCCGTGGCTGCGGCGATCGCCCGGTCGGTGTCGTGCTCGTACGTCACGGTGGCGCCGCTCCCGCGCGCCGGACCGATGAGGAGCGCCTCGGCCTGAGCGATCGGCAGCGAACGCCACGCCTCGGCGAGCCGCGAGAGGTCCACGCCCGCGCGCGGCTCGAGCCGCGTGAAGCTCAAGTCGCGAACGAGCACGATCCCGGGCCGCGTGTCGGCGAGCGCGCCCCGCTCGATGGGTGATGCGTCGAAGCTCTTCGCGACCGCCTCGTCGAGCGCCGCGCCGCCGCCGCGCACGACCCGGTGCGTGGGCATGATCCGCAGCCCCGGATCGTCGAGCGCGCAGAGATACGCGAGGACGTAGTTCGGCGTGTCCTCGGGGAAGTCGATGCGCTTCTGCTCCGTCTCCTCCTTCAGGTACTCGAGCGCGACCTCGTAGCGGTGGTGGCCGTCGGCGAGGTAGATGCGCGCGTCCGCGACCTGCGCCGCGAGCTTCCGGGTGAGGGCGCGGTCGTCGAGCGCCCACAGCAGGTGGCGCTCGTCGCCGACGCGCGCCTCGGCGACGAACCGAGCCGGCCCGCGCGCCGTCCAGCCCTCGAGCATCTCGGAGACGCGCCGGCTCGCGTCCTCGTACAGGCCGAAGATCGGGCTCGAGTTGACGCGGGTCAGCCGCAGCAGCCGCAGCCGGTCGGCCTTGTCCTTCGGGATGGTCTGCTCGTGCGGGCGCACGATTCCGCGGCCCATCTGGTACAGCCGCAGCGCGCCGAGGAAGCCGCGGCGCCGGAGCCGCGCGCCGCCCACCTCGAAGTAGTGGTCGTAGAGGTAGAAGGCCGGCGTGGGGTCGACGCGCAGGACGCCCTTCTCGAGCCAGCCGTCGAGGAAGGCCTTCGCCCGCGTGTACCGGTTGTCGACGGGATCGTCCGCCACCTCCGGCTTGCCGTGCTCGATGCGCACGAAGTTGTGGGCGCGCCGCTCGTACAGCGCCTCGCGCTGCTCGTCGGCGATCACGTCGTACGGCGGACAGATGAGATCCGCGAGCGGGCCGGCCTTGCCCTCGTCGTAACGGAGCCCGTGGAACGGGACGATCTCTGCCATCGCTCGCCATGTTGATCGTTCGCGGCACCGAGCAAGCGGGGGCCCGGCTGGGATCAGGGCTGGCTCAGGAGTGCCCGCGGACGTAGAGACGCGTCCGCCGGTGGGTCACCTCATGCGAGGTGAGGAAGGGCGCTCGCTACCGGGTCGCGAACGGGCTCGTCCTCATCGCGTCCATCGCCGCCAGCATGCTCGCCGTCCTGGCGAGCGGGGCCGCGGTCGCCGATGCCGCCGAGGACGCGGGATACGTCGCCGCGGTCGACCAGCCTGACGGCGGGATCGACCCGTACCGCTGCGTGGAGCGCGTGGGCGTCCCCGCGATCGAGAACGCGCTCGAGGCGGTGTGGTCGCCCGGCGGCACGCACCTCGCGTTCACCCGGATCGTCGCGTCGAACTCGGGGCGGACCGTCACCGGATACGAGGAGGACCCCGGGATCGGGACCCTCGAGGTGGCGACCGGGCGCGTCTTCATCGTCCACAACGGCCGGCACATCAGGACTCTGGAAGCCGGGCAGCCCGAGGTCCGCTGGGTCGGCGAGCAGCTCCTCTACTGGCGCGGCCCGTACGTCCGCGCCTGGTCGGCGTCGGGCGACGTCGCGCTCTCGCAGGTCGCGGACGAGCACTGGCCGATGTTCCCGCGGGACTGGGCCGAGTTCAGCGCCGACGGCCATCTCTTCAGCATCACGCGCTACTTCATGGACGGCCAGGCGCACCGCTACGTCGGGCAGACGCTGAACGGCCACGTCACGCCGCTCGACGTCCCGGGCGCGACGTACACCGAGTGGGCGCCGACTGGGCAGGTGCTCCTCGTGCGCTCCGACGACCACAAGGCGCTCCTCATGGGCCGGATCACGCCGACCGTCCCCGCCGGGCCGAGCCTCGACCGCTTCCAGGTCTGGGCCGGAGGGACGCTCGCGACGGCGACGCTCCCGAACCTCCTCGGCGCGCGCTCGTTCAGCCCGGACGGGCGCCACTTCGCGGGCGTCGCGCGCACCGGCCTCCACGAGACGGCGCTCGAGGTCTACCGCTGCGGCACGCCCGCGAACGCGCCGCCCTCGCGCGCGGACCCCGTCTCGCGCTCGCGCCAGGCGCGCATCGACGAGGATCCGCGCCGCTTCGTCCGTCCGCCGGTGGGGTCCTTCTCGCAGTTCCTGCACGGCGCGCACACGGGTGTCGACATCGCCGCGCCGTTCGGGTCGCTCATCACCGCCGCCGACGAGGGCCGGGCCACGTACGTCGGCTGGCGCCCTGCGGGCGGGCGCGTCGTCTGCGTCCAGCACGACCGCGGGACCGAGAGCCGCTACTACCACGGCTCGCTCGCCCTCGTCCGCGTCGGGCGGTGGGTCTGGCGCGGGGAGCCCATCGCCGCCGTGGGCATGACCGGCCTCACCCCGGGCCCGCACGTGCACTGGGAGGTCAAGGCGAGCCACCGGATCGTCGACCCGATCAAGCAGTGACCGCGGAGGCGGGAACCGCTCGGGCCCGCCCGCCGTCCATGAGGCATCACCGCGCTGCGGAGGTGACCCATGCGTCAGTGGCTCGCGGGACCCGTCCTCGCCCTCGCCGCCCTCGCGCTCACGGCCACGCCGGCGCTCGCGTGCGCCGGGCTCATCGGTCCGAACGGCGCGGTGAACGTGACTCGGACGACCACGCTCGCCGCGTACGCCGACGGCGTCGAGCACTACGTGACGTCTTTCTCGTTCGAGGGCGGCGGTGCCGAGTTCGGCTCGCTCATCCCGCTCCCGGGCATCCCGACGAAGGTCGAGCGCGGCGGCGCCTGGACGCTGCAGCGCCTCATCCGCGAGACCGAGCCGGTACTGCTGCGCGCGGCGCCCGTGCCCGCGGCCGCCGACGCGCGCCAGTCGGTCGAGGTGCTGCTCACCGCGAAGATCGACGCGATCGACATCACCGTCATCAGGGGCGATGGCGCCGCCGTCGGCGAATGGGCGAAGCAGCGCGGGTTCCGGCTCTCGCCGGACGCGCCGGAGATCCTCGACTTCTACGCCGAGCGGAGCCCGATCTTCCTCGCCGCGGCGTTCGACGGGAAGGCCGCGGCGGCGCGCGGGCAGCGCGTCGGCGACGGCACGCCGGTCCACCTCACGATCCCGGTCGCGCAGCCGTGGGTGCCGCTGCGCATCCTCACGCTCGGGAAGGCGCCGACCGACACGATCGACGCGGACGTCTTCCTGCTCACCCCGCTCCGGCCCGCGATCCTGCCGGGCGCACGGGCGGCCGGGCTGAAGGTGCTCGCCGACCAGCCGGCGAGCGCCTCGCTCCTGAAGGACCTGCGCTCGGACGAGGGCATGTCCTGGATCCCAGAGTCCGCGTGGCTGACGAAGGTCCGCGTGCGGGGCACCGCGTCCCAGATCTCGTACGACCTCGCCGTCGACCCGACCGGGGTCGCGACGCCGTCCCGCGTCGCCGCTGGTCTCGAGCGCCCGTCCTCCGGCGGGGGCACCGCGCCCTCGGCCGCGGACGCGCTCCTCGACCGCGCGGTCCCCGCGCTCCTCCTCGTCGCGGCCTGGCTCGCGGCCGCCGCCGTCCTGGTCGGGGTCCGCAGGCGCGCATGAGGCTCCTCTTCGCGTGCGCGGCGCTCACGATGGTGGGCGCCGCGTGCGCTCCGTCCGCGCAGGTCGTGGAGGTCCTCATGCGGCACTCGAAGTTCGAGCCGGCGGTCATCAGCGTCCCTCGGGGCGTGCCCGTCACGCTCGTGTTCAAGAACGCCGACCCGATCGACCACGAGTGGATCCTCGGTGACGCCGCGGTCCACGAGCGCCACCGCTCCGGGACGGAGCCGGTGCACGAGGGCCGGGCGGACGAGATCGGCGTCCCCGCGCTCTCGGAGCGCAGCACGACGCTCGCCTTCGGAGCACCGGCGTCGCTCGCGTTCATCTGCCATCTGCCCGGCCACGAGCGCTACGGCATGGTCGGGCGCCTGGAGGTCCGCTAGCGCAGGCCCAGAACTCCGGATCGAGGCGAGTCTCGCGGAAGAGCGCCTCGGCCTCGAACACGGTGTGGCGGCGCCAGTCCGGGGACAGCTTGTTCGCGTGCCACGCGCGCGCGAGCCGGGCTGGGGGATGAAGACGTGGCCGTCGTCATCCGCGCGAACGACGCGTCGACGCTGGTCTCGTCGCAGCGGAGCGCCCGCGCCACGTCGGCGATGCGCGGGATGCGGCCGTCCTCGCGGATGGCTCGCGCGATCGCGATGCGCACATCGCGGTCGAACGCCGCGCTGCCGGTCACCACGCGGCGACCACCTTCTCGGCCCACGCCGCCGCGGACAGGACGCGGCGGTCGTCCCCGGGAGCGCCGACGAGCTGCAGCGCGAGCGGCAGGCCCGACGGGCCGCGCCCCAGCGGGATCGTGACCGCCGGCGCGCCGACGAGGGTCCAGCGCGAGCAGAACACGGGATCGCCGGTCGTCTCCGCGGTCGGCGCCTCGTCGCGGATCGCGAGCGTCAGCACCCCGTCGTACGGGGACGCCCACGCCGCGAACGCCGCGATGAGGCGGTCGCGCTCGTGCAGCGTCTCGCGGTAGCGCGCGTCGGGGATCGCGGCGCCCTCCTCGACGAGCGCCCGCGCGACCGCGCTCGCCTTCGCGGGGTCGCGCGCGATCGCCCTTCCGATGGTCCCGACGCTCTCCTTCGCCATGATCGCGCGCAGGACGGGGACGGCGTCGTCGAGGCCCGCGGGGACGGGTGGCCACTCGATCGGGCGCCCCGCCGCGGCGAGCGCGTCGACGGCCTGCTGGAAGCGCGCGCGCATCGCGTCGCTCGCGAGGTCCCAGTCCTTCGTGCGGATCGCGGCGAGGCGCGGCGCGGCGGCGGGCCCGGCCCACCAGTCCTCGAGCGGCGCTCGCGCGAGCGCGGCGCACATCCAGGCCGCGCCCTCCACCGTGCGGGTGAAGGTGCCGGCGTGGTCGAGCGTCGGGGCGAAGGGCATGACGCCCTCGAGCGGGATGCGGCCGTACGTCGGCTTCGCTCCGACGACGCCGCAGTACGCGGCCGGCCGGATGACCGAGCCGTTCGTCTGGCTCCCGATGGCGCCCGGCACGATGCCGGCGGCGACCGCCGCGGCCGAGCCCTGCGACGAGCCGCCCGGCGTGCGCGACGTGTCGTGCGGGTTGCGCGTCGGGCCGGGATGGAAGAACGCGAGCTCCGTGGTGACCGTCTTCCCGATGACGATCGCGCCGCCGTCCTCCAGGGCCGCGACCGCGGCCGCGCTGCGCTCGGGCACGCGCCCCGCGTACAGCGCCGAGCCGTTCTCGGTCGGGATCCCCGCGGTGTCGTAGATGTCCTTCACCCCCACGGGCAGGCCGTGGAGCGGACCGAGGCGCTCTCCGCCGCCACGCGTGCGCGCGTCGGCCTCGTCCGCGAGCCGGAGCGCGCGGTCGCGGTCGAGCCAGGCGAAGGCGCGCACGTCCCGCTCGCGCTCGTCGTACCGCCGGAGGCACGCCTCGACGAGCGCGCGGCTCGATGTCAGGCCGCGGCGGATCGCCCTCGCGGCCGCCGGGAGGTCTTCCGCGTACACGACACGCGCATGGTGACGCGTGGCGTCCAGTTGCGCGGGACGCCCTTCAGCGGGCCGCGCACCACCCGGAACCCGGCCTTGCGGAAGAGGGCCTGGGTGCCGATGAAGGCGTAGTCGTCATGCACCTCCGCGTCGCCCGCGCGCGGGTATGCCTCGACCGCGGGGGCGTCCCGCGCGGCCGCGTAGTCGACGGCCGCCCGGATGAGCGCCTGGGCGACCCCGCGGCGCCGGAAGCCGCGGCGCACCGTGAGGCACGGGATGACCCACACCGGGACATCGTCGACGGGCGGGGTCGCCTTCGAGCGGTCGATGCGCCGCAGGTCCGGGCGCGGCGCGACCGCGACCCACCCCGCGGGCTCCCCGCCCACGTACGCGAGCAGCCCGGGCGCGCGCCGCTTCGCCGCGATGCGCGACATGATCGTGCGGCCGCTCTGGCCGGGATGCTCCTTCCGCCGCTCGCTCTCGGTCATGCGCGGGAACAGGCAGTAGCAGGCGCTGCCCCACGTCCCGCGCAGCACCTTCTCCATGTCCGCGATCCGCGCGGGCGTCAGCCGCGCGACCTTCAGCTCGCCGTCGCCAGCTCGTGCCTTCGCCATCTCACCCTCATCAGCCGCCGCAGCCGCGACTCGGCCTGCTCCCGCCAGCTCGGGGGTCCCGCGCGGAGAGCGAGCAGAGTCTCGAGCATCGCGATCGCGCGCTCCACGTCGCCGCGCCGCTCGAGCGCGCGCGCGAAGGGGAGCGAGGCGCGGGCGCGCACGGCGGCGTCGCCTTCCACGTACGCGCTCTCGTAGCACCGGTACGCGGCGTCGCGCTCGCCGTTCCGGTCGAAGACGCGCGCGAGGGCGAGCGCCGCCGGCGCGTGGTCGGGCGCGCGGCCGCCGCGCGCATCGATCACGGCGCGCGCCACGCGGTCGGCGATCCGCACGAGCGAGATGACGTCGCGGCTGTTGTGGCGCAGGACCGGCTCGATGATCCGATCGTCACCGGTCCGCAGCCAGTGGAAGTAGCGCTCGGGGATGAGCGCGCCGGCGACGTCGTCGTTGCCGCGCGGCTCATCGAGGACGGAGGCCTCGAGCTGCCGGAGCGTCGTGGAGCCGAAGCGATCCTTCCAGAGCCGCCGCGCCGGGTGGAGGAGGTCGAGGTGCGACTCGTCGACGCCGAGCTCGCCGCGCATCGCGAGCACCACCCTGGTGCGGAGGATCGGCAGGTCGAACGCCTTGCCGTTGTACGACGCGCACGCCCGGAACCGGTCGAGCTCGGCATGGATGGCCCGGACGAACGCGTGCTCGCCGGCGAGGTCGCGCAGCAGGTGCTGGCGCAGGACGAGCTCGCCGTCCTCGATCCACGCGGTGCCGAGGAGGAAGACGTACGTCCCGGTACCGCCGGACAGGCCGGTCGTCTCGGTGTCGAGGAAGACGATGTCCTCCCAGCGGCGTGGCGGCTCGCCACGAAGTCCGAGGTGGGCGAGGGTGAGCGGGTCGGGATCGCCGAGGCCCACGAGCTCGAGGCCGAGACCTTTGAGGTCGAGACGTCGTTCGGACGGCACGAACGGGAGGGGGTCAGCTCCCTTCGCTGGCTCGGACCTCTTCGAAGTCGTCCGTTCCTCCGCCGCGCGCAGCACCGTCCTGGCCGCTGCGACGCGTGCGAGCCGGTCGCGGAGGTCCATCAGGCGAGGAGCTCGGCGGCGGCCGCCTTCACGTCCTGGCCGAGCGCCCGGGCCGGTCCGACGCACGAGGGGCAGCCGCTGTCGCACGCGCACGCCGCGAGGTGCTCGCGGGCGCGCTCGAGGAGGGCGTCGGTGGCGCGGAAGAGGCGCTCCGAGAAGCCGACGCCCCCCGGAGTCATGTCGAACAGGAAGATCGTCGGGCGTTGCGTGTGCGGCGAGCGCACCTCGACCGCGAGGCCGAGGTCGTGCGGGTCGCACATGAGGAAGAGCGGCGCGAGGCCGTGCAGGAGCGTGCCGAGGCCCGCGACGGCGAGCTCCACCCGCTCCTTCGGCCACCCGGCGACGGCGCGCTCCTGGAGCACCGCCCAGAACGAGGTCGTCTGGAGCTCGAGCTCGGGCAGGTGGATCCTGCCCCAGCCGACGTTCTCGCCGGTGTACATCGTGAGCTTCTTGTAGATCGAGGTGAGCGACGAGACGAGGACCTCGCCGTGCGCCCGGTCGAAGCCGCGGACCGCGGCGGGGCGCGCCTCGAACTCGTCGGTCACGCGCACCCGCACGGCGAGCTCCGCCTGCGTGTAGTAGTCGACCTTCACCTCGCGGACGTACGCCTTCGCGTTCTCCCAGTCGAGCCGCTCCACCTGGAACTGCTTCGACTCGTGGAGGTAGATGGCCTGCTCGTGCAGGAGGATCTGCGCGGCGAAGCGGTCGACCTCCCCGATCACGCGGGCCCTGCCGTCGCGGTGCTCCGCGCCGGGGACGCGCGCCGCGGGACCGGTCGTGTCCACGATGACGACGTTGTCGTTCGCGCCCGTGCGCAGCGACATCCCCTCGGCCGGGAAGACCTGGTCGGCCCAGTGGTACTTGCCCCCGGCCTCGTGGAGGATCCCCTTCTCGTCGAGGTAGGCGAGCACGCCCGGCGTGTCCTCCGTCCCGAAGCGCTCGCGCGGCTCGAAGGGGATCTCGAACGCGGCGCACTTGAGGTGCTGGACGAGCACGTGGAGGTTGTCGGGGTTGACAAGGCCCGCCTCGGGCGACCGCTCGAGCACGTACTCGGGGTGCTGGACGACGTACTGGTCGGTCGGCGAGGAGGTCGCCACGAGGAACGCCGCGGAGAATCCCTCGCGCCGCCCGGCCCGGCCCATCTGCTGCCACGTGGACGCGACCGTCCCCGGATAGCCGATGAGGACCGCGGCCTGCAGGGCGCCGATGTCGATCCCGAGCTCGAGCGCGTTCGTCGACACCACGCCGCGCACCGAGCCGTCGCGGAGGCCGCGCTCGATCGCGCGCCGCTCCGACGGCAGGTACCCGCCGCGATAGCCGCGGATGAGGTCGGAGGGCCACTGCGGCTGAGGGAAGCGCGAGCGCAGGTACGTGAGGAGCAGCTCGGTCTCCACGCGCGACCGCGCGAAGGCGATCGTCTGCACGCCCGACGCGAGGAGCGTCGCGGCGATGTCTCGCCCCGTGACGAGCGCGCTCCTGCGGACACCCAGGCCACTGTTCACGACGGGCGGGTTGACGAAGGCAAGGGCCTTCTCGCCCCGCGGCGCTCCCGACTCGCCGATGAGGACGACGTCGTCCTCGATGTGGCGGCGCGCGAGCTCCTCGGGATTCGCGATCGTCGCCGAGGTGCAGATGAACACGGGACGCGACCCGTAGAACGCGCAGATCCGCCGCAGCCGCCGCAGCACGTTCGCGACGTTGCTGCCGAAGACGCCCCGGTACGTGTGCAGCTCGTCGAGGACGACGTAGCGCAGGTTCTCGAAGAGCCTCACCCACTTCGTGTGGTGGGGGAGGATCCCCGTGTGGAGCATGTCGGGGTTCGTGATGACGACGTGCCCCGCGCTGCGG
>VGOU01000024.1 GCA_016875795.1 Chloroflexota bacterium
CGAGACCACGCTCGGAGCAGGAGTGGGTGTCGGAGCGAGCGTCGGGACCGGCGTGGGCGCGACCGTGGGGACCGGCGTCGTGACCACGCTCGGAGCAGGAGTCCGCGTGGGCACGACGGCAGGGGTCGAGGACGGCACGAAGGTGATGCTCGGCAGCGTCGGCACGGCGATCGTCGTCGCGGTCGTCGGTCGCGCCATCGCTGTTGAGGTCGGGCTGGCGCTCGTGGTGGCGGCCCACAGGCCAGCGTTCCGCGCTCGCGCCTCTCGTTCGAGGTCAAGGAACAGGCTCACGTACTTCACGTCGGGCGGGTACGTCGCCACCCGCGCGTAGCCGAGCCGGACCAACTCGGCGTTCACCATCACGACGCCGCTGAACTGGTCCACATAGACATACCGAAGGAGCCGACCGAAGGAGTCGGTCTCCGACACGTCCTTCTCCAAGGTCACGGTCCGACCTTCGACGAGACGCCGGTTCGCCTCGGTCGCCTCCGGCCCGTATCGCTCGACTGGTCGTCCCGGCGCGACCGTCTCCGGCGTGTCCATGCCGATGTATCTCACGGTCACGGTCCTGCCTTCGAGTTCGACGCGGATGGTGTCGCCGTCCGTGACGGACACCACGCGCGCCTGCTGGCGGCTCGGGCTGGCTGAGGGCGTCCGCGATGCCGTGCGGGTCGGCGAGGGCGTCGATATGCGGGTCGTCGTTGGTGTCGGCGGCGTCAACGAGAGGGCGGCGACCGTGCGCGTGGGCACGGCGGTCGCGGGGACGGTCGGCGCGAACGTGCCCGGCACCTCGCGCGTAACGGTGGTCGCCGGAGGGGACACCGTGACGTTGGCCGTCATGACGCCGAACGCGCCCGCGACCAGCGCGCCGCTGGCCGCGATGCCTGTGAGGCCGCCGACGAGTGGGACCCGTGCCCAGCCGATGCGCCGGAGCACAGCCGGACCGAGTCGTGGCACCCATGCGACGACCGCGAGGCCGATGAGCACGAGGAACGTGAGCGCGGCGAGTGTCGTGTTCAGCAGGACGATGCCGACGCCCCCGCCGACGAGAAGCCATCGGAGCACGTACCGCATGCGCTCCGGCGTGATGGTCACTGCACCGTGAACGACTGGCGCGCTGAGGCTGTCTGGCCGTTGGAAGACGTGCACCGCACATCGACGGGGTAAGTACCGAGGGTGGTGTTCGTGCTGACCGTCCACGACCATGACACAGCCCCCGAGCCGTCCGCCGTCTTCGGCGTCAGCCCTTGCGCGGTGCTCGGTCCGCTCCTGTAGGTGACGGTGATGGTGCATGACGCCTGCGGTGACGTTCTGGCGTCAGCGCGAGCGGTCGCGCCAAGACGAACAGGAGAGGTCACCGTCAGCGCGACCGAGTGCGAGGGCGTGAGCGGTGCGGTCGTTGCTGCGTTCGTCGTAGAAGGGGGCCTTGCCGGACTCGTCTGCACAAGCGCGGAGACGGTGGCGACCGGTGTTGCTGTCGTCGCCGGTGTCGGTGCTGCTGAGGCGGCCGCCGTACGAGTAGGGGCAGGCGACGGCGACACGGGGGGTGGCGTGGTCGCGAGAGCGACGTTCGCTCTGCTCGCGCTCTCCGTCGTGGAGCCGCACGCGACGAGCACGAGACACGCGATGAGTGCGACGCTGACGGACATGCCGGACGGAGGCGTCATGGCGCGGCGCGGCTCAGCAGCCGCCGAAGTACGTGACACATGTGCTCTAGCGAGACCCGTCACCGGCCCGTCCCTCCCTCGCTCGCCGATGGCTAGGTTAGAGGAGTGCGCGACCCGTCCCCGCCGCCGAGACGGCCCGCTGTCAACGGACCGTTCTCAGCGGCGATGGGCAAGGCTCCGCCATGTACATCGCGTCGGGCGTCTGTTCGGCCTCGGGCCGCCCCCGCCATACCGGCTCGCTGCGCCCATTCTGTGTGATCGCCGAGTCCATGGCCTTGACGGCTTCTCTCGACGGGTGCATCAGCGGTGCGACCGTCTCTCGGTCTGCGGCTCTCGACCTGCATATGCATCTGGCGATGCGTCGGTCGAGGCCATCCGGCGTGCCGAGCGCTGTAGGTCTACCACAGGGGATGAGCAGCCAGAAGCGGCAGAGATGGTCTACATAACTCGGCCCACAGCGCTCCCGATGGCGGACCTACGTCTCACACAGCAGGACATCGTTCATGGTCGTGAGGGTAGAACTGCCAGCAGCACATCGTTCAGCCCTCGAGGGCGAAGGGCAGGCTCTTGACGTGATGACCTTGGCGCAGGACGTCGAGCCTCGCGCGGCCGACGTCGAGCACCGCGGTCACGTACTCGTACACCAGGCCCTCGGGCAGCTCGACGCGCGCGTCCATCACGCGCAGCACCCGGTCCGATCGGATGAGGCGGATGAACTCGACCTTCCCGCGCCGCGGCGGTCGCGCCGGGATGCGGTACGCCGGATCGAGCAGCCGCGGCCGGAAGCCGAGGCGCCGCGTGACCTCGTCGGGGTCGCGCCCTGGAGCGCGGAGTAGCGGTGGTGGGAGTTGTGGAAGCGCTCGAACGGACGCATGCGCGCCTTGAGGTGCGCGCGGTCGCGGAAGCGCTCGGTGCGGAAGAAGTGCTTGTCGAAGGTGTCGTTGAAGTGCTCGACCACGGGGTTCCGCCACGGCTCGGCGAAGGGGATGAACACCGGCGTGACGCCGAGGTCGAGGCACACACGGAAGACCACGGGCAGGCGGCGGTTGTTGCTCGGGACGAGCCAGTTGTCGAGCTTGAAGCGCTCCGGGACGCCGAGGCGGCCCCAGATGCGGATGACCGCGCCGGCCGTGGGCGCGTCGGCCTTGGAGAGCTGCAGCTCGCAGCCCGCGCCGCGGCGGCGCAGGTCGACGACGTTGAGCACGAAGAACGGGATCGCGCCGACCAGGTGTCGCGGGCCGATGAGGTCGCCCTCCTGGCAGGCGTTCGGCGCGAGCGCCGCTGGCGCGGGGTACGGCGTGCCCTTGGGTACCCGCCGTTCGCGCCGCGCGCGGCGCGGCACGCCGGCGCGCTGCAGGACGCGCTCGATGGTCCAGCTCGGCGGGACGGTGCGCTTCCCGAGCGTGCGCAGCTCCCAGGCGATCGCCGTCGCGCCGATCTGGGCCCACGGGTCGGCCTGCAGGCGCTCGCGCACCTCGAGGATGAGCGCCGCGACCTCCGGGGCGGTCTCGTTCGCCACGTGGGCGGGCGCGCGGGACCCCGAGCGCGCCCAGGCATCGTCGCTCGGGTCGTACCGCCGAAGCCACTTGAACACCCAGCGCTCGCTCCGATGCAGCTCCGCCGCGACCTCCGCGGCCGTCGCGCCCGCCAGCACCCGCCGCACCGCAGTCCGTCGAAGCCGCTCCTCGGGATCCTTCACCGCTGCCTTCCCTCCCACCGCGTTCTCGCGGGGAAGCGTGGCTGCGGCCCAGTCCCTCGAGGTCACTGGACGATGTCCTGCTGGCTCGAGGACATGCCTGACTGCACGATGTGCCGCGGGTTGTCACCTACCCGCTCGCCGACGCGCGCGAGGCCATCCGCTACGTCGGCACGGGCCAGGCGCGGGCGAAGGTCGTCATCACGGCGTGACGCGCACTACGCTTTCCTTCAATGGCCCAGACCCCGACGCTGCCCCTCCTCTTCTACGGCAACTCGTACCACTACCCCGACATCTACCGGTCAACGGGGTTCCTCGCGCCCGATCCGATCATCGCCCTCGAGGACGGTGAGGAGCGGATCATCGTCGCGAGCCCGCTCGAGCAGAGCCGCGCGGAGAAGGACTCCCGCGCGACCGCGGTCCGCAGCCTCATGGACTTCGGCTACCGCGAGCTCTCGCAGCAGGGCCTCGAGACGGACAAGATCAACGCGACGGTCATCCAGCGCTTCCTCGCGGAGCGCAGGATCACGCGCCTGCGCGTCCCGCGCTACTTCCCGGTCGGCCTCGCCGACGAGATGCGCGCGCTCGGCCTCGAGCTCGTCGTCGCCGACGACCTCACCGCGCGCCGGCGCCGGAAGCGCCCGGACGAGATCGCGAAGATCGAGCTCGCGCAGCGCGCGACCGAGGAAGCGTGGTCGCTCGGCGTCGACGCGATCCGACGCGCCGACGTCGCGAAGGACGGGACGCTGATGCTCGATGTCGAGATCTTCACCGCCGAGCGGCTGCGCCGGATCGTCGAGGAGGCGCTCCACGCGCGCGACTGCATGACCCCCGAGAGCACGATCACCGCACCGGGGAAGCAGGCCGCCGACCCACACCAGACCGGGCACGGCCCGCTGCGCGCGGGCGAGGCGATCGTCATGGACATCTACCCGCAGCACTCCTCGCGCTACTGGGCCGACATGACGCGGACCGTCTCGAAGGGCCAGCCTGCGGAGGCGGTCCGCCGGATGTACGAGGTCGTGAAACGGGCGCAGGACGAGGCGATGGCGATGGTGCGCCCGGGCGTCACCGGCAAGGAGATCCACGAGCGCGTCGAGGACGTCATCTTCGAGGCCGGCTACGACACGCTCCGGCCGGGCCACAAGCGGAACGCCAACGATCCCGTCATCCGCGGGTTCTTCCACGGCACCGGTCACGGCGTGGGCCTCGAGATCCACGAGCTGCCGTCGATCGGACGCGGGAAGTGGGGGATGGTGCCGCTCGAGCCCGGCGACGTCATCACCATCGAGCCCGGGGTCTACGACCCGGACATCGGCGGCGTCCGGCTCGAGGACATGCTCGTCGTCACCGAGCACGGCGCGCGCGACCTCACGAACGCGCCGCGCGAGCTGATCGTCTAGCTGACCGCGCTCCTCTACGGCGTCGCCGCCGCCATCGCGTGGGGCATCGGCGACTACTCGGGCGCCTTGTCCTCGCGCCGCATCGGAGCGCTGTGGACGTCGCTCGGCATGCAGGCCTTCGGGACGGTCGCGCTCGTCGTCGCGCTCCTCGCCCTCGGCATGTGGCCGCCGATCACGGCGGCGGTCATCCCGTGGGCGGTCGGCCTCGCGGCGATCGGCGGCTTCTCGCTCTTCCTCCTCTACCGCGGGCTCGTGCTCGGGCCGATCGCGGTCGTCAGCCCGGTGGTCTCCTCGTACTCGGCGCTCACCGTGCTCCTCGTCGTGATCATCCTCGGCGAGCGCCTGAGCGCGGAGCAGACGATCGCCATCGCCGTCGTGTTCGCGGGCGTGCTCCTCTCGACGGCCGACCTGCGCGCCATCGGGGAGACCATCCGCCGGCCGCTCCCGGGGGTGCCCATCTCGCTCGCCGCGACCGTGGGCTTCGCCTTTTGGGGCGCGCTCTTCGCCGCGGCCACGCGCGAGCACGACGGGCTCGCCCTCATCCTCATCGGCCGCTTCAGCGGGACCCTCATGGTCGCCGGGGTCATCGCCGCCCTGCGGCACGCGCGGCCCCGGGTCGTGGAGCGGCCGTCCTGGGCGCTGCTCGTGGCGGTCGGGGTCTTCGACACGCTCGCGAACGTGGCGTTCATGCTCGGTGTGCAAACGGGGAACGCGGCGATCGCGGTCACCGGGAGCGGCCTGTACCCGCTCCTCCCCGCGATCATGGGGATCGCGCGGCACGGCGAGCGGCTCGCGCCGAACCAGTACGTGGGGATCGCCGTCGTCGTGCTCGGCCTCGTCGCGCTCGGGCTGCGCGCCTAGGGCCTGCCGACGCCTCCGGGCGCCGCGGCGATCTTGTCCTTCAGATGGTTGAGCGCGGCGGTCTCGTCCTCGCGCTCGGTCGTCTCGGCCACGTCCTTGGCCTCGAGGTCGGGCCGCACGCCGCGGCCGCTCCCGTTCAGCTCCTCGCCGGTCTTCACGTCGGTCATGCGCGCGAGCGTGACGAGGAGGAGGCCGTCATCGGGCATCTGACGCGGCTGCGCGATGCCCACGCACCCGGCGCTGCGCACCCCGATGACCGTCGCGATGCCGTTCGCGCGCAGGCCGGCGGCGATGATCTCGGAGCCCGACGCGCTGCGCTCGTTCACCATCACGACGACCGGCGCGCCCTTCAGGTCCACGAACATGCGGTCGTTCGTGCGGACCTGCTCCTTCCTGCCGTCGCGGCCGACCTGATCCACGAGGGTCACGCCGCGCGCGAAGATGCTCGCGATGTCCACGGCGGCCGACAGGTCGCCGCCGGGGTTGTTGCGCAGGTCGAGGATGTACGCCTTCGCGCCCGCGGCGACGCCGCGCTCGACGCGGTCGCGGGCCTGGCGCGCCACGTCGCCGTTCAGCTGCGACACGGAGAGCATGAGGATCCGGCCGCCCTCGAAGTCGCGCTGGATGACGCGCGGCGGCGTGAGCGTCGCGCGGCGGATGGTGAAGCTCACCTCCTGCGTGCCGCGCACGAGGACGAGGCGCACGTCGGTGCCCTCGGGGCCGCGGATCTTCGCGGCGATCTCGTCGGGGGCGAAGCCGGTGACGTCCTCGCCGTTCACGCTCTTGATGCGGTCGCCGGGACGCACACCCGCCTTCTCCGCCGGGCTGTCCGGGAACACGCTCGAGATCTCCGACATGCCGCCGGACTGGCTCGGCGCGAGGATCGTCGCGCCGATCCCGGAGTACGCCTGGGGCGGCTGGTTGAAGCTCTTCGCGCGGTCGGGGTCGAGGTAGTAGGTGTGGCACTCGTTCATGCCCTTCGCCATGCCGTCGATCGCGGCGCGCTCGAGGTGCGTGCGGTCCGCGGTCTTGCACGCGGCGGCGGCCTTGTCGAGAGCCTCGGACGCCTTCACGAGGTCCGACTCGGTGCCGCCGGTGAACTTCGGCCGGTCGATCTTCAGGTCCACGCACCCGGCGCCGCGCTGCGCCGGCGGCACCGGTCCCGGCGTGCCCGACGGCTGCGCCGTCATGAGGTTCGGCTGCACGGACGGCGCGGGCGTCGGGTCGGCGGGCCTCCGCTTCAGGTACGCCTCCGCGCCCTCGAGGGCGCTGTTCAGGAGCTGCTCGGTGGAGGGGCGGTCGATGTGGCGCTCGAGGAGGACGTGGTACGCGGCCTCGAGCGTCTTGTACTCCGTGCGCTCGGGGATGATCTGCTTCGCGACGTCCGGCGGGACGATCTGGCAGGCCGCCAGGAGGACCGACAGGACGGCGAAGGAGAGGATGCTCGCCCGACCCACGTGAAAAGTGTAGGCGTCGGCGCCGGAGGGATCTAGGAGTTCGCGAAGAGCCTCCTAGACCTGATCGCGGAGGATCTTGCGCAGCCGCCCGAGCGCGCGGAACTGGAGCGCGCGGATGGCGCCCTCGTTCTTCCCGAGCACGCGCGCGACGTCGCGGCTCGAGAGGGTCCGCTCGAAGCGGAGCGCGAGCACCTGCTGCTGCTCGGCGGTGAGGTGCTTCACCGCGCCGCGCAGCGCGCCGACGGCCTCGCCCAGCACGGCGCGGTCGTGCGCGGTCGGCCCGTCCTCGGCGACGCCGTACGCCGTGTCGAGGTCCAGCGTCGGACGCTCGCGGCGGCGGCGGTCGGTAACGGCGTTGCGGGCGATCGTGTGCAGCCAGGCGAGGAATGACTTGCCCTGCCGGCGGTAGCGGTGGATGCTCGCGAACGCGCGGGTAAGGCCTCGCTCGTGAGGTCCTCGGCGTCGCTCGCCTCGCGGAGCCGGTGCAGGAGGTAGCGGTACCCGCTGTCGACGTGCTGGTCGTACAGCTGGGCGAACGCGGCGCGGTCACCGGCGCGGGCGCGCTCGATGACGTCGGGGACGGGACCCCAGGCGACCGTTCCCCCGGTCGTCGGGATCACCGCGGCGTTCAGCTCCGAGACCTGCGCCGCCACCCATCCAGTTCCCCTCCACAAGCCCGTTCTGTGGTGCGCGGCCATGAGCATGGCCAACGATCGGCGTCGCGCCAGGCCGGTGGCCGTACCAAACGCGTCGCAGGCCCGTTTGCCGACGGGCGCGGCGCGCGCGCCGGGCGAGCGTGCTCCCCCTTCGGTACCGGCCTAGCAGTACTTCTTGCGGGCGAACGCGATCCACCCGCCGTGGAACTGCTCCGGGGTCACCCTCAACACCTTCGGCAGGTTCGCGTTCGGGTCGGCGAGCTCCTTGTAGGCAAGCAAGAGGTCCCTGTATGCGCTGCTCCCGAACTGCGCGTACATGTACTCGATCATCGTGTTCGCGAAGGCGTAGAAGCGCACGGCGTCCTCGGGCTGCGTGTCCGGGAGGTCGCTGCGCGGGCCGTCGGCGAGCTGCTTGTACGTCGGCGTCGGCGTGCCGCAGATGACGCTGCGCTTGTACGACGCCGACCGCGACTCGCCGATGAAGTCCGGCCAGCCTTCGACGAGCCACCAGTCGAGCCGCGCGCTGATCCCGGTGATGAACTGGTCCTGCGCCCAGTGCAGGCCCTCGTGCTGGATGAACGTGATCGTAGCGGGGGAGAGCGCGCGCCCGTCGGGCGTCAGCCAGTAGCGGAAGAACCGGATGAACTTGTCGTCGGGCCGGTTCGGCAGGTGGAAGCCCACGACGCTGCAGTCCTGGATCCCCTGCACGCTCCGCGTCGGATAGAAGCGGATGCCGAAGGGCCGCTTCGCCTCGCCGAGCTGGTTCCGCACGACCGTGTCGCGCGCCATGCGCGTGCCCTCGCGGATCGCCGCGAGGATGTCCTCGTCGATCGACCAGTAGTCGATGTCGATCCCGTCGACCGTCGTCTGCTTCTCGTCGCCGACCTCGGTGCTCGTGGGCTCGGACCGCACCCAGCGGCCGTCGAGCTGGCGGTAGTACCAGCGCGCGACGCCGCGATCTCCGCCCTCGTCCACCCACGCGCGTACGTAGCCGCCGTACGCCTCGACGCGTGCGACCTGCGGCGTGGGCCGCGCCCCGGTGCGCCCGGCGACGTCGAAGAGCTCGGTCTCGCAGCGCCGCAGCGACCCGCGCGTCGTGTCGATGGTGCGCTGGAACGCGGTGAGATCGCGCTTCTCCATGGCCGCGTATTGCGCGTCCAGGGTCGCCTGGATCTCGGCCCTCGTCGACCCGCCGACCACGACCGCGGCCGAGCCGCTCGGGGCCGGCGTTGCCGCCGGTGGCGGCGGCGCCGAGGTGACGCACGCGCCGAGCAGGACCGCGACAAGGACCGCGCGCAGCGGCCTCACCGTCCGGCGATCCGGTCGTTCAGGACGCGCACGGCCGTCGGGATCGCGTTCGCGTCGCTCGCCTCGACGTCCGGCACGACGCCCACGTTGTTGTACTTCGTCCCGGTGATCGCGCCGACGTACTCCTCCGCGGCGACGTAGAGCGCGGTGCCGTCCGACAGCTGCGTGGGCGACGCCGCGCCGACGCACCCGACCGTCCGCTGGCCCACGATCGTCCCGCGCTTCGTCTCCTTCATGAAGAGCGCGAGGACCTCGGGCGCCGAGCCGCCCTGGCCGTTCACGACCACCGCGATCGGGAGCTGGTACGGCTCGGGGAGGCGGAAGGCCGAGTTCGCGGTGCGGACGCCGGCCTTCCCCGTCTTCACGTGCACCTCCATCACCGCCTCGTCCTTCAGGAAGTACGAGGCGATGATCTCGGGCCCGTTCCCGCCCACGTTCCCGCGCAGGTCGAACAGCCAGGCCTTCGCCCCGGCCGCGAGGGCGGCCTCGAGCGCGCTCTTCACCTTCGCGCGGATGTCGTACGTCCCGGTGATCAGGAACGCGCGCCAGCGCACGTACGCGATCCCGACGTCGAGCATGCGCACGGTCAGGCCCGCCTCGTCGGGCTGCAGCAGGACGCGGCCGTCCGGCGGCGTGGGGTTGGCCGTGCCGGTCTCCGTGACCGGACGCGAGTCGTTCCGCCGGCCATCGATGTAGTACGTGTGGCAGTCCGGGCTCGTGCGGATCATGCCCAGGATCGCGGTGCGGGCGATGCGGTCGGACGAGAGCTCGGGAGTCCTCGCCGCGAGCTGCGAGACCGCGTCGGCGAACTTGCGGAAGTCGGCGAGGATCGGCTCGGGCCGGTCCTCGAACTGCGGCGTCGCGACCTCGGCGCGGCCGCCGAGCGTCTTCACCTCGGCGCGCACGGCGTAGAGCGCCGCCTCGAGGGCCTTCTTGCTCGAGACCCTGTGCACGTCGGTCTCGACGAACGCGCTGTACGCGATGTCGAGCTTCGTCCGGCCGATGTCGGGCGTGCGCGTGGGCGCGGGGGTGCCCGTGCTGGTCGTCGCTGGCGCGGTGCAGCCGGCGAGGAGGGCGACGGCGAGGAGGAGCGCGCTAGTCCGCAGGCGCCGCCGCCCCTTCGTGCTCCGCGCGCCACTGCGCGGGGGCCGCGCAGAAGCCCTCGTAGTCGATGTATCCGGTGATCGTCGGGTGCTCGCCGCACGCCGGGCACTCCGGGTCGCGCCGCAGCTTGACCTCGCGGAACGACGCGTCGAGCGCGTCGAAGAGGAGGTAGCGGCCGATGAGCGGCTCGCCGACGCCGAGGAGGAGCTTCAGGACCTCGTTCGCCTGGATCGTCCCGATGACGCCCGGCAGGACGCCGAGGACGCCCGCCTCCGCGCACGACGGCGCGAGCTCCGGGGGCGGCGGCTCGTGGAAGAGGCAGCGGTAGCACGGGCCCTCGAACGGCTTGAACACCGTCACCTGGCCCTCGAAGCGGTAGATGCTCCCGTGGACCACGGGCTTGCGCCACTTGATCGAAGCGTCGTTCAGGAGGTAGCGCGTGGGGAAGTTGTCGGCGCCGTCGACGATGACGTCGTACTCGCCGATGACCTGGTCGATGTTCGCCGAGGTCAGGCGCTCCCGGTACGGGACGACGCGGACGTCGGGGTTGAGCGCCTCGAGCGTGCGCTTCGCGCTGTCGACCTTCGGCTCGCCGATGCGCTCGCTCGAGTGCAGGATCTGCCGCTGCAGGTTCGTCGCGTCGACGACGTCGGAGTCGACGATGCCGAGCGTGCCGACGCCGGCGGCGGCGAGGTAGTACGCCGACGGCGAGCCCAGGCCGCCCGCCCCGATGAGCAGGACCTTGCTCCGCAGCAGCCGCTGCTGGCCCGTCACCCCGACCTCGGGGATGAGGAGGTGGCGGCTGTAGCGCTCGAGCTGGTCGCGCCGCAGCGGCGCCTCCACCGGGAGACCGCGCTCGCGCCAGAGGTTGAACCCGCCGGCCATCGAGCGGACCTTCGTGTAGCCGAGCTGCTGGAGCTGGTACGCGGCCACGGCGGAGCGGATGCCCGCGGCGCAGTGGACGACGATGTCCTCGTCCTTGCGCGGCAGGCGCTCGGCGGCGGCCTCGGCGAGCGTGCCGAGCGGGATGAGCTCCGCGCCGGGGATGCGGCCCGAGTCCCACTCGCTCTGCTCGCGGACGTCGACGATCCGCGGCGGGGCGGTCGCCTCCCGCTCGCCCGCCACGGCCTCGGGCTGGCACTCCTTTATATGGGGACGGACCTGCTGGGCGATCTGGGCGATGGAGGGCATGACCCAACTTTACGCTGAGGCCCGGTGGCCACCCTCTACGGCGACATCCTCCGCTTCGCCTACCACCTGGGCCTCGCCGTCATCGTCGGCGGCGGCCTCGCGCTCGGCGCCGTCGCGGCGCCCGCGATCTTCCGCACCATGCGAGCGCGCGGCGACGCCGGGATCGTGTTCGGCGCGGTCCTCGAGCGCTTCGACGGCTGGGCGATCCTCTCGCTCATCCTCGTCGTCGTCGCGAGCTTCCTGAAGGCGGGCGCGTTCGAGGAGGACGTGCGCGACCCGCGCATCCTCGCCCGCTACGGCGCTCTCGCCCTCGTGGCCATCGCGGTGCTGTACGGCGCCGCCTGGGCGAACCCGGTCGCGCGCGCCATCCGCAAGCAGACGCCGGGCTTCGACGACCTCCCCGAGAACGACCTGCGCCGCCGCGAGTTCCGCGCGCTGCACGCGCGCTCGGCCCGCGCGTTCACGCTCGCGGTGCTCTTCGGCGCCCTCGCGATCTACCTCTCGTGAGGCCGGTCGCGAAGAAGAAGGCACCGCGCCGGCTCGACGAGGCGCTCGCCGATCATCGCGCGCGCATCACGCGGCAGCACCGCGTGCGCGACGCCGACCAGCTCGTGAAGATGGTCGACGCGCTCGGCATGGTCTTCGCGTTCACGCCGGCCGAGGGCCTGCCGATCCCCGCGTGCTTCGACCACCTCTCCACGAGCGACGATGACCGCAAGTGGGGCTGGATGTGGGGGTGGAAGGACGAGCTCGCCGAGGAGAAGCGCCTCTATTACGGACCGATCCTCGCGCGGAAGCCGACGTTCGTCTCGATGCGCCTCCTTCCCGTCCTGTACGCGACGTTCGGCCGCGCCGGCGAGCCGGACGATCACCTCGAGGACGTGCGCAGCGGCCGCGTCTCCGACATCGGCCGCCGGGTCATCGAGTTCGTCACGCAGAAGGGCGAGTCGCAGACGCGGCGCATGCGCGCCGAGCTCGGCATCACCTCGAAGGAAGGCCGCGGTCAGTACGACAAGGCCCTCGACGAGGTGCAGCGCCTCATGTACGTCGCGCGCGTGAAGGCGGTGGGGGAGGGGCGCGAGGAGTACAACTACACGTACGACCTCTTCGTGCGCCGCTACCGGGAGGTCGTGAAGGCGGCCGAGCCCATCGCGTCCGCCGACGCGCGGGCGCGCATCCTCGCCGCGGCGGTGGGGCTCGCCGGGGCGCTCACGGAGAGGCAGGCGGGGAAGCTCTTCGACTGGGGCGACGGGCCGCTCCGCCGGGCCGCCGACCGGCTCGCGGCGCAGGGCGCGCTCGCCCGGCTCGAGCGGGGGCGCGAAGCGATCCTCGTACTGCCTCAGTACGCTGACGCTCCCTAGATGGACATACAGCAGCTCCGCTCGTGGATCTTCGAGCTGTACGAGCCGCTCGAGGACGACCGCCAGTACGTCGTGTACGACGGCGAGCGCGGCAGCCTCATCGTCGACGTCCCGCGCTTCAGCGAGCGCGCCGTGCGGCTCATCCGGGGCACCGGCCCGGCGGCGCTCATCGTCGTGACGAACGCCGCGCGCGCCCGCGAGGCCGCGCGCATGCGCGACGCGATCGGCGTCCAGGTCGCGGCGCACGCCGACGACGCGGCCGCGATCGAGGGCGGCGCCGACGTCGTCCTCGGGGACGACCAGCTCCTGCGTCCGGACGCCCGCGCGATCCGCGTCCGCTACGAGGGCAGCGGCGCCACCGTGATCCTCCTCCGCAAGGCGGGCGGCGTGCTCCTCACCGGCGACCTCGACCTCGCGTCGCCCGCGGCGAAGGCGCTCCTGCCGCTCGAGTTCTCCGCCGTCCTCGCGGCGGGCCGGCCGCCCACGTGGAGCGCCGGGAAGGACGCGCTCCTCGCGCTGCAGCACGAGCTGCCCCGGCCGCGCAAGCGCTTCAGCATCCTGCTCGACGCGCCATGGGACCGCGCGTACCGCGGCCGTCTCGAGGACAAGATGACCCACCACGATCCGGTGGTCCCGCGCGAGGCGACGGTCGCGCGCGAGGCGGGCATGGGCCCCGAGACCCTCGTCGTCTCCGAGGTCGCGCGCGAGAAGATCGAGCGCGCGAAGCGGCCGGTGCGCGAATGACGGTGGAGCGGCGCGAGCGGCCGAAGCCGTTCACCGACGCGTGGGACGCCCGCGGCACGCCGCGGCCGCCGACGACCGTGGCGAACCCGCCGGGGGACATCGGCCTGGCGGGCGCCGCGCTCACGGCCGACGAGGTCGCCGCCGCGCGCGGCGTCGAGCGGACCGGCGGGATCCACCTCTCGCCCGACGGCTCGGAGGTCGCGTTCGCCTGGGATGGCGGCGGCGCGCTCGACATCTACTCGGCTCCGATCTTCGGCGACCGGATCATCCAGCTCACCGATCTCGGCGCGCGCTGCCTCGCTCCGCGCTGGTCGCCGGACGGGCACTGGGTGGCGTTCGCGCGCGACGACGGCGGCAGGCGATCGCTCTGGGTCGTCGACCGCGACGGCGAGCATGCGCACGAGGTGAAGAGCGGTGACGCGCTGCACGGCGCGGTGGGGCTCTCGGCCGGGATACCGCGGTGGGGCACCGATGACGCGTCGCCCATCCTGCGCGCGGCGGGGATCGAGTTCATCGCCGGCAGCGCGAGCTGGTCGCCGGATCGCTCGACCATCGCCTTCACGACGCACGCTCGCGGCACGACGAAGATCGCCTTCGCGCACGTGCGCGACGGCGCGGCCGCGCGCGTCGAGGTGCTCGACGCGACGCCGTTCGAGGACAGCGATCCCGTGTGGCGTCCCGACGGCCGCGGCGTGGTGTACCGCCGCCGGGAGCACGGGAACGTGACGCTCCACCGCGTGTTCACGATCTCGCACGCCGACGACGCCGCGCTCGACGTGCCAGGGTGGCTGTTCTCGCCGCAGGTCGGTCCCGACAGCGAGACGATCGTCGCGGTGCTCGTCGACCGCCAGGGCGCCGACGTCGTCGTCCGGCCGAAGGGCGGGATCACGGCCGTGCGGATCACGCGCACCCGGGGCGCCGCCGGATGGTCCCCGCCCCCCCGCGTCCAGTAGGAAGCGACCCCGGCCTCGTCCGACTGGCGGATCTCCGGTACGGCGATCGACGTAGCCGCTCGCTCGCTTCGTATCGGTCGCGTCTCGGGGGGCTATCCCCCTCGCACGGCCGCCCGGATCTCCGCCATGGTCCGGGTCGACTTCTCATGCAGGGTGGGTAGCTGGCGCTCGCGATCGGACGCAAGGCGGATCAGGTCCGTGTGCTTTCCGACCTGTCTGGTTCGGTCGTCGGCGCGCTGATCGACGACATGGACGAGCGACAGGACGGCGACCCGTTCGCCGACGCGCTCCGCCGCTACCGCGAGGAGGGTGCGCCGGACCTCACCACGCCGTGGCGCGCTCCCGACGCCGCGCGTTCCGATTCATCCTGAGCGTAGCGAATGGCGAGAATCTTCTTCGTCAGAGGAGTCGCATGGAGCGGGAGGAATCTACCGCCAATACTCGTCAGTCCTTGGACGACTGACGAATCTGGATCTAGCGGAACCAGATCAATGTTTTGCCCTTGCTCCTGTTCTTCTTTGACTGCTCGCGGAACCAGCGCTGCGCTTCCGCTTCCTGTTCCGGTGTCGCCGGGGGGCGCGCGTCCAGTCGCGCCTGCAGCGCGTCCAGTCTCCGGTCCAGTTCCTCTAGATCCAGCGGTTGATCCGCGGGGGACGATGCGGGTGAAGTTCTCTGTCGTTTCATCTCGCCTATAGCGTACCAGACGCCCGATGTCCCACTTCGTGCCCTTTTCGGGGAAGACTATGCCGCTCGCGCCCATTTCTCTGAAGATGCGCTCCATGCGGTCGCGGAATGGGTAGAACTCCTCGCCATCGTTGCCGTATACGAATAGTTCGCGGGCTTCATTGCGCATTTCGCGCACCTTGAAGCCGCCGATGGCGCCAGCCTTAGCCATCTCCTCGAGCACATCTTGGACTTTGCCCATCGGGGCGCGGATCTGGGCATGCACGTTCGGGACGACGCCCTCGCCGAGCGTGACCGCCGTGACCTCGGGCTCGCCCGCACCGTCGCCGGCCGGCAGAAGCTGCGGACGCCGATCGGGACGCGGCAATACATGCCGCCGGAGCAGTGCGAGCCGGGGTGGGTCACGACCGCGAGCGACATCCTCGCGCTCGGCGCGACGATCCACGAGGGCGTGAGCGGCGAGCGTCCCTTCCCGGAGGGCGACGACGCGGCGGAGCGCCCGGCCGCGCGCTACCCGCAGCTCGAGCTCGATCCGGTGCCGCTCGGCGACGTCGCGCACGTCTCCGGGGAGCTCGAGACCCTGACGATGCGCTGCCTCGAGCGCGACCCGGACCGCCGGCCCCGCTCCGCGGCGCAGGGCGCGGCCGCGTTCGAGCGCATCCTCGAGCAGATGAAGCTCGACGACCTCCTCGTGTGGCCCCGCGGGACCGCCGTCCAGCCGTCGGCCGGGCACCGCGCCCGGTGGTCCGTGGCACCTATTGCCGACCGTCGTGGCCGCCTTAGCGTTCAGCTTCGCGCGGGCGCTGCTCGGCGCGGCCGCGCTCGCAGCGCCATCGCGATGAGCTGAGGAGGGAACGCAGGGGTGGACTTTCTCCAGATCGCGGTCCAGTGGCTGCACGTGCTCGGCGTGAGGCGTGCGCGCTCGTCGGCCAGGCGGGCCGGACCTTCGGCATCGAGCTCCTGGGATCCTCCGTCATCTCTCACCGCGATGATCCTCATGCGCTCCGGGCTCTGACGATGCGCGAGCGCGACGCCGTGGTCGTGGGCGCGGGGCCGAACGGCCTCGCCGCCGCGATCACGCTCGCGCGCCTCGGCGTTCGCGTCACCGTCCTCGAGGCCCAGGACACCATCGGCGGGGGCTGCCGTTCCGCGGAGCTCACGCGACCCGGCTTCGTCCACGACGTGTGCTCGGCGATCCATCCGCTCGCGGCGGCGTCGCCGTTCTTCGCGCAGCTGGCGCTCGGCGAGCGCGGCGTCGAGTGGGTCCACCCGGCGGCGCCGCTCGCGCACCCGCTCGACGACGGCACCGCGGTCGTCGTCCACCGTTCGCTCGAGCGGACGGCGGCGGCGCTCGGCGCGGACGGGGGCGCATGGTCGCGCACCGTCGGCCAGGTGG
>VGOU01000025.1 GCA_016875795.1 Chloroflexota bacterium
GCCGTCGCCGCGCCCGTCAGCGCCGCCGGCTAGGGCCTCTCCAGCCGCCAGGTCGCGACGGCGGCCTTCGTGTGGTCCCCGACGATGGCGCGGAAGCGGTCGCACTCGGCCTTGACCGCCGCGTCGTCGCTCCGGCCGGCGATCGCCTGGACCGCGAACGTCGCGCCGCGGAAGTACGGCGCCATCTGCTCGAGCGGCATCGGCCTGTCCGCGGGGTTGCCGGCATCGAGCCGACGCGGTCCCGGGGTCTTCACGGCTTCGCCGAGCTCGCGGGGTGCGGCGTCGCGCACGGAGCTCAGCGCGGCGATGACGTCCGCGTCGGGCGGGCGGTCCGCGAAGTCCCGGCCGACGTATCCGTACGGGATGCTCAGGTCACGCCCGACCACGAAGATCGCGGGCCGCGCGATCGGGCCGTGGGTCCCACCGACTGGGTCATAGACGTCCCATCCGGCGATCGCCGCGGCGTCGGGATCGCTGAGCAGCGCGAACGGCAGCCGCAGCTTCTCGACCATCGCCTTGTTCTCGTCGGGCGCATCGACGGAGATCCCGACGAGCGTCGCGTTGCGGCTCGTGAGCTCCTCGTACTTCCGGGCGAAGCTGACCAGCTGCCCATTGCAGTACGGTCACCAATCACCTCGGTAGAAGACGACGACGACCGTCCGCTCGCGAAGCGCCTCGGCGAGGCGGAACGTCCCGCCCTGATGGTCCGGGAGCGAGAGGTCGAGCGGACGTCCCAACGCGGCAAGCGTATCGGAACGGCGGTCCGCGCCGCCGGATCGACGGGGTACGGACCCGGCGCTACGCCTGCGGGGAGTAGGCGAGCGCGAGCGCGCGCTCGAGACGGAGAGCGCCATACGCGAGGCTGCCGAGGAGGAGCATCGCCGCGACCGGGATGACGAACGGGATCACGGAGATCACGGCGCCCGCTGCGCCGCCGCCGAGCAGGAGCAGGACGGTCGGCGCGCAGCGCGAGAAGCTCGCCAGGAAGCCGGCGATCCACCAGCCCCCGGCACCGACGGCGCACAGCGGCGGCCTGCGCCGCATCGCCGCGGGGGCCGGGCCGTTCCTCGGGCTCGAGCCAGCTCAGGGAGAGCCTTCCGGGAACGATGTGGAGCAGGTCGCCGGGACGCAGGAGCTGCGCCCCCGGCGCGACGATGAGCGCCTTCGCGACGAGCAGATGGACGACGCCACAGGCGAGGAGCAGACCCGCCGCAACGAGCCACGCCCTTCGCGTCGTGAACGTCCAGCGGATCGCCCTCAGCGCAGCACCTCGGTCCTGGGGTTGAACGCGTACCAGCGAACCACATGACGTCGTGGTCTCGCGCGATCGGCGCGAGGATGTGCATCCCGGGCGATCCGCTCGTCCTCGCGAACGGCACGAGGCCGAGCTCGGTCATGACCTCGCGCGTCACCAGCGTGATCTCGCGCGCCGCCTTCCACTGGCCTTCCGCGCTCGGGTCGAGGTCGATGAGCAGGTAGTCGGGGCGCTCCGCGTCGTCGACGCGCGAGTGCCAGGTGTGGATCTCGATGCAGCCGAGGTTCGCGGACCAGGCGAGCGCAGCGGGGTCGTTCAGCACGGGGAAGTCGGCGCCGCGGCCGCTCGGGAACTCGATGTGGACCGTCTCGATCCAGTCGGGGTGCGGCACGGGGACGCGCTTCTGGCAGAAGAAGTCGCCCTACATGCCGCCGGGGTACCGCTTCATCTGCGCGGGGCGCCGGCCGACGTGCGGGAGGATCGCGTCGGCGACGCTCACGTACCAGCGGACGAGATCGCCCTTCGTCACACCGAGGCCGGGGAAGAAGACCTTGTCCTGATTGGCGAGCGCGACCTCGCGGCCGGCGATGAGCACGCCGGGAGTATCAGGCCGCGGTGTGCCCACGAGCCCGCGATGCCGCGACCGCGTCCCTCCATGGCACCGCTGCGTCGCGCAGCGTCGGTGCCGCCGCGAGGCGGACTAGCGGGCGCTCTCGAGCAGCTCCGCGATGCGTTCGAGGTCCATCCTGCGCGGGTCGGTCGCGAGGGGCTGTACGCACACGTGATCCGCGCCGGAGCGCAGGTGCGTCAAGACTCGGTCAACGATGCGCTCGAGCGGGCCCCACGCGACGATCGCGTCGACGAGGTCGTCGCTCGGTCCGCCGATCCGCTCGTCGCTCCAGCCGAGGCGCCGCAGGTTGTTCGCGTAGTTGTCGAGCCGCAGGTAGCCCGCCATGTGCGAACGCGCGAGCTCACGCGCTCTCGTCGCGTCGGTCTCGAAGGCGACGGCCTGCTCGACCGCGAGCACGGGGCCCTCTCCGAGCTCCCGGCGCGCCACCCCCGTGTGCTCGACGGGGACGAAGTACGGGTGCGCGCCGGCGGTGCGCTCCGCGGCGAGCCGCAGCATCTTCGGCCCGAGCGCCGCGAGCACGCGCGCCGCGGGCTGCGGCGGCTCGCCGCCGGAGTAGCGCGCCCGGTCCATGGCGTCGAGGTACTCGCGCATCCGCGCGAGCGGCTTCTCGTAGATGCCGCCGCGGCGCTTCACCGCCGGCTCATGGCTGACGCCGAGGCCCAGGACGAAGCGCCCCGGGAAAGCGTCGGCGAGCGTGCGCGCGCCGTTCTGCATCGCGACGGGGTCGCGCGCCCAGATGTTGGCGATGCCGGTCGCAACGGGGATCCGCTGCGTCGCCGCGAGGAGCAGTGCCGAGTGGGCGAAGGCCTCCTTGCTGACCACGGACTCCGGTATCCAGATAGCGCCGGCGCCGAGCTCCTCAAGGCGCGCCGCGGCGCGCCGCACGTCGCCGACGGGCATGGCGTCGAACTGGAACGTCCACACGCCCACGCGGCCGATGCGCTCGGCGACCGCGCGACCCGGATGCGTCACCGTCCGAGCCTATGGCCGCGCGGGGCGGGGAAGTAGCGCAGCAGCGGCCGGCCGTTGCGGCTCCAGAGGGCCAGCCCGCCAGGGCCAGCTCGCCGCCGTCGTTCTCGAGGACGCCGCGGAAGCCGTCCCACTTCGGCTCGCATTGCCGCTTGTCCCCGACCGGGATGTCATCGACCAGCTCCGCCTACTGCGGCGGGAACGGCACGTTCGGTCCGGGCATCATCGTCACGCTACGGCGCGGCGCGCGGGGTGCCTTTGCGGCGCGGCTAGTTCCTCGGTGTGGGAGTGCGAGGGGCCGGCAGCTGAACGATGAGGTCCTGACCGAAGAGCTTCTCGCGCGGGTGGGTCTCCAGGAACCGGATGATGCCCTCCGCGATGCCACCCGCGACGACCTCCGGCCTGTTCAGCATCAGATCGCGGTCGCGGTCGTGGCTCACGTATCCCATCTCGAGGATGACCGATGGCGTGTGGGGCGCGGTCGACCACTTGTTGCTGGTCCAAGCCATCGCGTAGTACCCGCGCATCTGGTTCGAGATCCGGAACTGGTCGTACGGAAGGCCCGTGGCGGCACCGTAGTGCGCCTTGATCGCGTCCATCAAGGCTGCCTCATGTGGCGTGCGACGAGCGCTGAAGGCCATCTTGTAGCCACTGTTCGCTCCGGTGCCATCCCCGTCACCGTGCAGGGCGACGAACGCGTCCGCGAGATAGCCGGGTGGGATCACCGTCGGAAGGACGTCCACGACGATCCCCTGGGGCTCGAGGATCTCCTTGAGGCGCTCGGCGATGTCGAGGTTGATGGTCACCTCGTTGATGCCGTTCCATGAGGTACCGGTCTGCGTCAGCAGCCTTCGCAGCTCGGGCGGGGCGTTCTGGGTCAGCCAGTGGCCGGCCTGGATCCCCACGCGGCGCGGCCCGCTGAGGGTGGGCTTCGGAACACGGGTGAGCAGCGGTGTGGCCGTGGGGCGCGCGGTGGCCGCCGCCATGAACACCGGGGCGGCCGTCGCGCCGCCCGCCGGAGCGGGCATCGCCGTGAGCGCCGGCAGCGGCGCCTGCATGCCGCTGCCATCGCTCCCGCGCAGGGCGCCCTCGGGCAGGTCCATCGCCGAGCTGAGCTCGGCCGCCGGCTCGGCGGTGCTCGCCAGGAGCGGCTCGCTCTCGGCCGGGCGCAGCGCCTGCTGGCCGACGATCGCGCCCACCAGGACGGCGGCGGCGGCGGCGAGAACGAGCAGGACGCCCGCTGATCCCCTCACTGCCGCCGAATGCTACGGAATGCCCGGTGAGCGGCGGTCAAGAAGGAGTAGAGGGCTCCCCCAGTGCCACGGTCAGACTGAGCGCGTGCGTGATGACGCGTTTGCCGCGGTCGCCTGGGTGCGCGAGCGCCTGCCGTATCTGACGAGCGGCCGCGTGCTTGATGTCGGCTGCGGCGAGGGCACGTTCCTGCGGCCTGGCGCGGTCGGGCTGGACATCGACGTCGCGCGGCTGCGCGCGGCGCGGGTGCGCTCGCCGCTCGTGGTCGCTGGGGACGTGCGCGCGCTGCCCTTCGCCGCCGCGACGTTCGGCACCGCCTACGCGCACCGGATGCTGAACGACACCGGCGACGCCGACCGGGCCCTCGCCGAGATCGCGCGCGTGCTCCGCGACGACGGCAGGCTCGTGGTGTTCACCCGGGCGCGCCCCCCGGGCGCGCAGGCCGAGGCGGGGACGGGAGGCCAGGTGCGAGGGAGCGCTTCGCCCGACCGAGCGTCGGCGCGAGACCGCCTCGATCGCTGGAACGGCGAGGCGCGGCTGCGCCGCCACTTCGCCGACGTCCGCACGGAGACGCCGGCGCTCGACGATCGCGCGGCGCTCTTCATCGCCGCGCGACCGCTCCGCGGTGACCGCGCCGCGATGCCCCGCGGGCACGGCGCTTAGGCCGGCCGCTCTGCGGGCCGCTCGAGCGCGCCAGGTCCGCGACGAGGTAGGACACGTGCTCGGGGGTGTGGCCCGGCGTCGCGACGCGGCGCACGGCGAGGTCCCCTACCGCGATCTCCTCCCCCGCGGCGAGGGCGGCGTGCGCTGCGGCGGCCTCGAACGCCGCGCCGGTCACGACGGTGATCGGACGCAGGCGCGCGAGGCCGAACGAGCCTGTGAGGTGGTCGTCGTGGACGTGGGTCTCGAACGAGTGCGTGATGAGCACGCCGAGACGCGCGGCCGCCGCGAGGTAGGGCTCCACGTCACGCTCGGGGTCGAGGAGGAAGGCGACGCCGGCGTCCGGGTCGGCCACCAGGTACGACGCGTGGCGATGCCCGCGGTGAAGTTCTGCTCGACGAGCAAGGCTACGCCCCCGGCACCCGGACCCCGAGGAGCGTCGGCAGCATCGACCCGAAGACGTAGCCGGCCACGCCGGCGACGGCGGCGAGGACGACGATCTCGAGGCCCGAGCGGATCGCGCCGTGCCGCGTCCAGCGCGACTTCACCACGCCGATGCCGAAGAGCACCGCCGCGCTCAGGCCGATCGAGGCCCACAGCGCCGTCTCGACCGGGAGGAGGAGATACGGGACGACCGGGACGAGGGACGCGAGGCCGAAGGAGACGCCCATGACGAGCGCGCCCTGCAGCGCGTTGCGTCCCTGCTCGACCGGGATCCCGAGCTCCTTCTCGACCATCGTCTTCAGCAGCACGTTCGGCGACCTCGCCATCTCGGAGGCGACGCGGCGCGCGGCGGCCTCGTCGAGGCCCTCCTGCTCGAGCATGTACGCGACCTCGGCCTCGGACTCGCCCGGGCGGTCGTAGACCTCCTCGCGCTCCTTCTCGATCTGCGCCTCGTAGATGTCGCGCTGGCTCTTCGATGACAGGTATTCGCCCGCGGCCATGGAGAACACGCCCGCGAGCGCCGAGGCGATCCCCGCGACGAGGATGGGGAAGCGGTCGCTCGTCGCGCCCCCCACCGTGCTCACGATCGCGAGCGTCGAGACGAGGCCGTCCTGGGCCCCGAAGAGCGCCTCGCGGATCTCGCCGAGCAGGTCGGCGGCCCTGCGCTCCTCGCGCAGGTGCTCGGCGAGCCACGCCTTGTCGTGGAACGGTCGGTCGGGTGGAGCGGGCGGCGCGGCGATGGCGAGCATTCTCGTCGCTGCCGGGGCCGGCCGCACCGCGGTGGGCCGCCGGCGCAAGAGGCCGCAGGAGCCCGCGGTCGCGGATATCGCTATCGAGACGTCGCGGGGGTCCGGCCACCGGATGACGCCGAGGCCGCCGGCCTAGCCGCGCCGCGCCGCTCGCGCGCGGCGTCGGCGAGCTCGCGCAGCAGCGTGACCGTGGTCTCCCACCCGACGCAGGCGTCGGTGATGCTCTGCCCGTATTCGAGGTGCGCCGGATCGACGAGGTCCTGGCGGCCTTCGGCCAGGAAGCTCTCGATCATCACGCCGGCGATGCCCGGCTGGCCGCGGGCGACCTGGCGTGCGACGTCGCGCACGACCTCGACCTGCCGGCGGTGGTCCTTGCCGCTGTTGTCGTGGCTCGCGTCGATCATCACGCGCTCGGCGAGACCGGCGTCGCGGAGCATCGCGAGCACGCGCGCGACGTGGGTCTCGTCGTAGTTCGGCCCCTGCCGGCCGCCGCGCAGGATGACGTGGCACGCCGGGTTACCCGTCGTCATGACGATGCCCGCGAGGCCCTGGTCGGTGACGCCGAGGAACGCGTGCGGGTGCGCCGCGGCGCGCACGGCGTCGACCGCCATCTGCAGGCCGCCGCCCGTGCCGTTCTTGAACCCGACGGGCATCGAGAGGCCCGACGCGATCTCGCGGTGGACCTGGCTCTCCGTCGTGCGCGCGCCGATCGCGCCCCACGACACCAGGTCGGAGGTGAACTGCGGCGAGATCGGGTCGACGAACTCGCACCCCGCGGGGAGGCGCAGCTTCACCAGGTCGAGGAGCAGCCGGCGCGCGATGTGGAGCCCCTCGTTGATGCGGTACGAGCCGTCGAGACGCGGGTCGTTGATGAGCCCCTTCCACCCCACGGTGGTGCGCGGCTTCTCGAAGTACACGCGCATGACGATGCGCAGGTCGCGGTCGAGCTGGTCGCTCACCAGGCGCAGCCGCATCGCGTATTCGGTCGCCGCCGCCGGGTCGTGGATCGAGCACGGCCCCACGACGACGAGCAGGCGGTGGTCGTCGCGGTCGAGCACGCGGCGGACCTCGGCGCGCCACTCGCTCACGGCCTGCGCGCCGTCCTCGGGAAGCGGGAGCTCCTCGAGGAGGATGCCCGGCGGCACGAGCGGCCGGATGCTCTCGACGCGCAGGTCCTTGGTCCGCTCGCCGCGCGCCATCGGGGGACAGTCTAGAAGATGGGCGTCTCCCGGTAGGTGCCGAACGGCGCCTTCAGCGCGTTCACGATCTCGCCCATCGTGCAGCGGGCCTTCACCGCGGCGATCGTCGCCGGCATGAGGTCGGCGGCCCCGTCACGGGCGACGGCCACGAGGTCCTCGAGGCGGCGGCGCACCTCGGCGTCGTCGCGCGACGCCTTGAGGCGCCGCAGCTCGGCCACCTTCGCGCGCTCCACCTCGAGCGACACACGGTGCGTCTCGATCGGCGGATCCGAGGACGGCTCGTCGACGTAGCGGTTCACCCCCACGACGACGTGCTCCCCGCTCGCCTTGCGCCGCGCGATCTCGTACGCCGTGTCGGCGATCTCGCGCTGCGGGAAGCCTTCGTCGATCGCGCGGAGCATGCCGCCGCGCGCGTCGATCCGCGCGAGGTACTCGCGCACGCGCTCCTCGATCTCGTCCGTGAGCGCCTCGACGTACCACGACCCGCCGAGCGGGTCGACGACGTCCGCGACGCCCGTCTCCTCCGCGATCACCTGCTGCGTGCGCAGCGCGAGCTTCATGGCGAACTCCGTGGGGATCGCGTACGCCTCGTCGAGGCCGTTCGTGTGGAGCGACTGCGCGCCGCCGAGGACCGCGGCGAGCGCCTGGAGCGCGGTGCGCACGACGTTCACGTACGGCTGTGCCTTCGTGAGCGACGCCGCCGCGGTCTGGCAGTGGAAGCGGATCCGCATTGACTCGGCCTTCCGCGCGCCGAAGCGCTCCTTCACCATGCGCGCCCAGACGCGCCGCGCCGCGCGCATCTTCGCGACCTCCTCGAAGAGGTCGCGCTGCGCGATGAAGTAGAAGGAGAGGCGCGGCGCGAACTCGTCGACGTCGATCCCCGCGCGCGTCACCTCCTCGACGTACGCGGCCGCGTTCGCGAGCGTGAACGCGACCTCCTGCACCGCGTTCGCGCCGGCCTCGGAGATGTGGTAGCCGCTGATGTTGAGCGGGTTGTAGCGCGGGAGGTTGCGGGCGGACCAGGTGATGGTGTCGCGGACGATGCGCATGCTCGGCAGCGGCGGGTAGATCCACTCCTTCTGCGCGACGTACTCCTTCAGGATGTCGTTCTGGATCGTGCCCGACAGGCGCCGGAGGTCGTTGCCGCGGCCCTCGGCGACGGCGACGTACATGGCGAGGAGGACCCACGCGGTCGGGTTGATCGTCATGGAGACGCTCGTCGTCTCGAGGTCGATCCCGCGGAACAGCGCCTCCATGTCGTCGACGACGTCGATGGCGACGCCCTCGCGGCCGACCTCGCCCTCGCTCATCTCGTCGTCCGAGTCGAGGCCCATGAGGGTCGGCATGTCGAAGTCGACCGAGAGTCCCGTCTGCCCGTGCGCGAGGAGGTAGCGGAAGCGCTCGTTCGTGTCGGCGGGGGTGCCGAAGCCCGCGATCTGGCGCATCGTCCAGTGGCGCGCGCGGTACATCGTCGGGTACGGGCCGCGCGTGAAGGGCTCGCGCCCCGGCAGCCCGACGTCCTCCCACGCCGCCGCGACGTCGGCCGGCGTGTACGTCCGCCGCAGCGGGATCCCCGAGGCGGTGCGGAACTCGTCCCGCCGCTCGGGCTGGCGCGCGAGGAAGTCCGCGACCTCGCGGCGCTCCCATTCGGCCCGGTCGGCAGCGGCGCGTGCGGCCGCCTCGGCACTGACGAGCGGCGCGGCCCGGTCATCGCGCTCGGCGGTCATGCGCCTCTCGCCTCGCGCCAGAGGTCGCGGTCGTCGATGACGCGGCGCGCCTTGAACTCGGTGCGCTCGAGCGTGCCTGGAGGGACGGGCACGACGCGCGCCCCGACGCCGAGGACGGCCCGGAGCTCCGTCTCGGCGCGGCGCCGGAGCGCGGCGACGGCCGCGTCGCCCGCCGCGGCCGTGGCCGCGTCGTACTCGATGCGCACCGCGAGCTCGTCCATCGCCTCGGCCCGCGAGATGACGATGCGGTGCTCGCCGCCGTACCCCGGCAGCCCCACCACGACCTCGTCGATCGCGCTCGGGTACACGTTCTCGCCGCGGACGGTGAACATGTCGTCGATGCGGCCGTAGATGCCGCGCGGGAGTATCGGGTACGTGCGCCCGCACGGCGACGGCCCGGCCTCCCAGCGCGTGAGGTCGTTCGACAGGAGCCGGACCATCGGCTGCGACCGGCGGTGGAGCGTGGTGTACACCGGCGTGCCCTCGGCGCCGTACGGCAGCCGCCGGTACGTGCGCGGGTCGCAGACCTGCGTGTAGACGATGTCCTGCCACACGAGCATGCCGGCGCGCGCCGTCGACTCGCCCAGGTTCATCCACGGGGAGATCTCGGCCATGCTCCCGGAGTCCAAGACACGGCCGCAGTACAGCTCCTCGATGCGCCCGCGGATCGAGGGGATCGAGGCGCCGGGCTCCCCCGAGAAGAACAGCGTGCGGATCCCGAAGCGGCGGGGATCGTGGCCCATCTCACGCGCGACCTCGGCGAGGTGGAGCGCGTACGACGGGGTCCCGTAGAACACCGTCGGGCGCATCTCGGCGAGCCACGCGGCCGCCCGGCGCGTCTGCCCCTGCGCGCCCGCGCCGAACGGGAACACGCGCGCTCCGAGGCGCTCGGCGCCGATGAGCGTGCCCCATGACCCCATGTACAGGCTGAAGAACGAGCCGATGAACACGGTGTCGTCCGGGCGGATGCCCATCGCCCACTGCACGCGGGCGTGCTCGTTCGCGATGACGCGCCAGTCGTCAGCCGACACGCCGAACGCGGTCGGGCGCCCGGTCGTGCCGGAGGTGCCGTGCACGTGTGCGACCTCGCCCTCGTCGACGCAGAGGTAGTCGCCGAACGGCGGGTGCGCGGCCTGCGTGACGCGCAGCTCCTCCTTCGTGACCACGGGGACGCGGTCGAGGTCGTCCGTCGTCCGGATCGCGTCGGGGTGGATGCCCGCCTCGGACCACTTCCGGCGATAGAACGGGGCGCGCTCCCAGCACCAGCGCATGACCTCGCGGATGCGCTCGGCGACGAGCGCCTCGCGCTCGTCCGGCGACATCGTCTCGCGAACGCGGAACCAGTAAGGCTCGGCCGGGTCGGGGCGGTAGGTCTCGTCGTAGCGCGGCGGCCACGTCCACTGCTCGACCTGCGTCCGCGACGCGACCGTCACGGCCGCGACCCGCGCCGGCTCGCGACGGCGCGCCGGACGGCGGCGACCACCTCCTCGGGGGTCGCCTCCTGCCCCACGACCTCGGCGACGCCGATGCCCTTCAGCTCCGCGAGGTCCTCGTCCGGGATCACGCCGCCCACGAGCAGCGCGACGTCGTCCATGCCGCGCGCGCGCATCTGGTCGGCGATCCGCGGGAGCAGGGTGAGGTGGGCGCCCGAGAGGATGGATACGCCGATCGCGTCCACGTCCTCCTGGAGGGCGGCCTCGATCACCTCGCCCGGACGGCGGTGCAGCCCGGTGTAGACGACCTCCATGCCGCCGTCCCGGAGGGCCCGGGCGACGACCTTGACGCCGCGGTCGTGCCCGTCGAGGCCGACCTTCGCGAGCAGCACGCGGATCGGGCGCGCTCCCATGGCGCGGAAGGATAGGCAGCCGCCCTCATACCATTCGGCCATGCCGCTGTACGCGTATCGCGGGCGCTCCCCGAGGGTCGCTCCCGACGCGTGGGTGGCGCCCACGGCGAGCGTCATCGGCGACGTCGAGATCGCCTCCGGGGCGTCCGTGTGGTTCGGTGCGACGGTCCGCGGCGACATGTCGTCCGTGCGCATCGGGCCGCGCACGAGCGTCCAGGACAACTGCGTCATCCACACCGAGGCCGACGGCCCGACGATCATCGGCAGCGACGTCACGCTCGGCCACGGCGCGATCGTGCACAACAGCGTCGTGGGCGACAACGTCCTCATCGGCATGGGCTCGGTGCTCGTCGGCGGCGCGCGCGTGGGCCGCGGCGCGGTCATCGCCGCGGGCGCGGTGCTCCTCGAGGGCATGGAGGTACCCGGGGGCAAGGTCGTCGTCGGCGTCCCCGCGCGGATCGTGCGGGACGCGCGCCCAGAGGACGCGCGCTGGACCGTCCGCGCGGCGGAGCACTACGTCGAGCTCTCGGGCTGGTACCGCGACAACCTCCGCGAGACGTAGCCCGCTGACCACCATCCGGCTCACCGGCCACGACCTCACCATCGGCAACGTCATCGGCGTCGCGCGCGCCGCCGTCGCGGTCGCGCTCGACCGCGCCGCGGAGCAGCGCGTCCAGGCCGCCGAGAAGCTCATCCGCGAGATCCTCGAGCGCGGCGACGCGGTGTACGGCGTGAACACCGGCTTCGGCGACCTCGCGCGCGTGCGCGTGGCGCCGGCCGACATCCGCGCGCTCCAGCGCAACCTCGTGCGCAGCCACGCCGTCGGCGTCGGCGACCCGCTCCAGGTGGACGTCGTCCGCGCGGTCATGCTGCTGCGCGCGAACACGCTCGCGGCGGGCCGCGCCGGGGTGCGGCGCGAGCTCCTCGAGCTGCTCATCGACATGCTGAACCGCGGCGTCCACCCCATCGTCCCGATGCACGGGAGCGTCGGAGCCTCGGGTGACCTCGCGCCGCTCGCCCACCTCGCCCTCGCGATGATCGGCGAGGGCGAGGCCATCCACGACGGCAGGCGCAAGAGCGCAGCCGACGCGCTGAAGCACGCGGGCCTGAGGCCGCTCGAGCTCGCGCCGAAGGAGGGCATCGCGCTCATCAACGGGACGCAGGTGATGACCGCGATCGGCTGCCTCGCGCTGCACGACGCGGAGATCCTCGCGCGCAGCGCCGACGTCGTCGCGGCCATGTCGGCCGAGGCGCTGCGCGCCACGGACCAGGCCTGGGACAGCGCCATCCACGACGCGCGGCCCCACCCGGGGCAGCGCGCGGTCGCCGCGAACCTGCGCGCGCTCATGGACGGCAGCGAGATCCGGGAGTCCCACCGCAGCGGCGACCCGCGCGTGCAGGATCCGTACTCGATCCGCTGCGTGCCGCAGGTCCACGGCGCGACGCGCGACGCGCTCGGCTACGTGCGCCGCGTCCTCGAGACGGAGATCAACGCCGTCACCGACAACCCGCTCGTCTTCCCCGAGGACGGCCGGGTCCTCTCGGGCGGGAACTTCCACGGCCAGCCCGTCGCGATCGCGCTCGACCTCGCGACGATCGCGGTCGCGCAGCTCGGCGAGATCAGCGAGGCGCGCGTCGACCGCCTCACGAACGGCCACACCTCGGGCCTCCCGGCGTTCCTCTCGCCCGACCCGGGCACGAGCTCGGGGTTCATGGTCGCGCAGTACACGGCCGCGGCCCTCGTCGCCGAGGACCGCCTGCGGGCGATGCCCGCTTCGGTCCAGTCGGTCCCGACGTCGGCGGGCATGGAGGACCACGTCAGCATGGGCACGCACGCCGCGCACAAGCTCGCCGCGGTCGTCCGCAACGTGCGCGACATCCTCGCGATCGAGTCGCTCTGCGCCGCGCAGGGGCTCGACCTCCTGAAGATGAGCTCGTCCGAGCCCATCGAGGCGGCGAAGGCCGTCGTGCGCGAGCGCTCGCCGTTCCTCGCCGAGGACCGCCCGCTCGCCGGCGACGTCGCCAGGGTGGCGGACGCGATCGCGCGCGACCTCCTCGCGACGGCGGTCACGCACACCGTCCCCGAGCTCGTCTAGCCGCCGAGCGCCTCCGCGATCCGCCCCGCGTCCGCTCCGCCGATCACGAGCCGGTCCCCGGTGGCCAGGTACGCGAGGTCGATGTTCAGACCGGCGCGCGCGATCTTCGCGAGCTCGGCCGCGGCGCTGCCCGGACGGTCGGCGAGGTCCACGAGCACGACCTCGCGCTCGCGCGCGACGGCGATGCCGGCCGTGCCGAGCGCCGCCTTCGCCTCGGCGGCGGCGCGGGTGAACACGAGGTGGACGGTGGGCGTCCTGCTCCCCTCGACCGCCGCGCAGATGCCGTCGATGTTCACGCCCGCCCTGCCGAGCGCGTCGGCCGCGAGCGCGAGCGCGCCGGGCCTGTCCTCGAGCGTGATCGCAATGTCGGTCGCCTTCGTCGCCGCCATGTGGCACCTCCCCCGCGCAACAGCATCGGCCCTCGGTCAAGCCGCGCTCAGGCGCCGGGCAGGTCGAGCCCCCTCTCGCGCGCGAACGCCTCCGCCTCGGGGTAGCCGGCGTCCGCGTGGCGCATGACGCCGGTGCCCGGGTCGGTGGTGAGGACGCGGCGGAGCTTCTCGCGACCGAGGGGCGTGCCGTCGGCGACCGCGACCATGCCCGCGTGGATCGAGTAGCCGATCCCCACGCCGCCGCCGTGGTGGACGGAGACCCACGTCGCCCCGCTCGCGGTGTTCACGAGCGCGTTCAGGACCGGCCAGTCCGCGATGGCGTCGCTGCCGTCGCGCATGCCTTCGGTCTCGCGGAACGGGGACGCCACCGAACCGGAGTCGAGGTGGTCCCGGCCGATGACGATCGGCGCGGCGAGCTCGCCGCGCTCGATGAGGGCGGCCATGGCCTCGCCGAACTCCGCGCGCTCGCCGTACCCGAGCCAGCAGACCCGGGCGGGCAGCCCCTGGAACGGGACGCGCTCGCCCGCGAGGCGGATCCAGCGCGAGAGGATCTCGTCGCGCGGGAAGAGCTCGGTGACGAGGCGGTCGGTGCGCCGGATGTCGGCGGTCTCGCCGGAGAGCGCGACCCAGCGGAACGGCCCGCGCCCCTCGGCGAACATCGGCCGGATGTACTCGGGCACGAAGCCCGGGTACGCGAACGCGTCGGCGAAGCCGCCGCGCTGCGCCATCGCGCGCAGGTTGTTGCCGTAGTCGAACGCGACCGCGCCCGCGCGCTGCAGCGCGACGACCGCCTCGCAGTGGCGGGCCATGCTCTCGAGCGAGCGGCGCACGTAGCCCTCCGGGTCGGCGCGGCGGACGGGCTCGGGGTCCTCGACCTCCGCCGGGACGTAGCCGTCGAGCGGGTCGTGGGCGCTCGTCTGGTCCGTGACGACGTCCACGCGCACGCCGCGCCGCGCGATCTCGGGCAGCGCCTCGGCCGCGTTCGCGACCACGCCGATCGAGCGCGGCTGCCGCGCGGCGCGGTAGCGCTCGGCGCGCGCGAGCGCGTCGTCGAGCGACGTGGCCATCTCGTCGAGGAAGCGCTGGCGCAGGCGGCGCTCGGCGCGGCGCGGGTCGACCTCGATGACGACGGCCACGCCCTCGTTCATCGTCACCGCGAGCGGCTGCGCCCCGCCCATACCGCCGAGCCCCGCGGTGACGACGAGGCGGCCGGCGAGCGTGCCGCCGAAGTGGCGGCGCGCGACCGCGGCGAACGTCTCGTACGTGCCCTGGAGGATCCCCTGGGTCCCGATGTAGATCCAGGACCCCGCGGTCATCTGCCCGTACATCGTCAGCCCCATCGCCTCGAGCCTGCGGAACTCGTCCCACGTCGCCCAGTTCGGGACGAGGAGCGAGTTCGCGATGAGCACGCGCGGCGCCCACTCGTGCGTGCGGAACACGCCGACGGGCTTCCCCGACTGCACGAGGAGCGTCTCGTCGGAGCGCAGCCGCCGCAGGGTCGCGAGGATCCGGTCGAACGCGTCCCACGAGCGCGCCGCCCGGCCCGTCCCGCCGTACACGACGAGGTCCTCCGGACGCTCGGCTACCTCGGGGTCGAGGTTGTTCTGGATCATCCGGAACGCGGCCTCCTGCGGCCACGCGAGGCAGTGCAGCGCGCTCCCGCGCGGGGCGCGCACCGTGCGGCTCACGCGTTCTCGCCCTGGTAGCGCCCGGCGTAGCCCTCGGGGGTGGCCGACGACAGGCGGAGGAAGACGAGCTGCGCCACGCGCGCCCCGCGCTGCATGCGGTAGCCGTGCTCGCTGAGGACCGAGAGGAGCCCCTCGCCCCGTCCCGAGTAGCCGGCGTCCCACACCGCGCCGTGGATCGTCACGCCCGACCGCAGCAGGCTCGAGCGCGGGCGGATGAGCGCGGTGAGCCCGCCGGGGAGGTTCACCTTCTCGCGGTACGTGATGACGTACGAGCCGCGGGCGAGCGACCACCAGCCCTCGCCGTCGGCGGGGACGTCCTCGCGGGCGGCGGGCTCGCGCGCCGCGTCGGCCGCGCCGAGGCGCGCCGCGGAGACGAGGCGCTGCACGCGCTCGACGCGGAGGTCGATTCCGTTCGGCTGGAGCTGCGCGGACTGATCGACGTCCTCGACGAGCGGCGGAGTCGCCGCGAGCGCGGCCCGGAGCTCCTCGCGCGAGAGGACGGACATGCGCGGCGAGGATAGGGATACGCTCGGGCCGTGACCGACCGCCTCTCCCCGCGGCCCGTCTCCGCGTCGAAGACGGTCATGGCGCGAGCGATGCTCCCGTCCGACGCCAACCCGTGGGGCAACGTCCACGGCGGCGAGATCATGAAGCTCATCGACTCGTGCGCGGGCGTCGCGGCGCAGCGGCACGCCCGCTCGAAGGTCGTGACGGCGCGGATCGACGAGCTCTCGTTCGTCGTGCCCGTGGTCATCGGGGACCTCGTCACCGCGAAGGCGTCCGTGAACGACGTCGGCCGCACGAGCATGGAGGTCGGCGTCCGGGTCGAGGCGGAGAACACGCTCACCGGCGCCGTCGCGCACGTCGCGAGCGCGTACCTCGTGTTCGTCGCGATCGACGACCGCGGGAAGCCCGCCGAGCTGCCGCCGCTCATCGCCGAGACGGATGAGGAGAAGCGGCGCATGGCCGCGGCGAAGGCGCGCCGCGAGCTGCGCCTGCGACGGCCGAGGAAGCCCTAGCCGCCGGACGCCGTTGGCATCCGGCCTGCGTGATGTCCCGCCAGGGACATCAGGAGGTCGGAGATGACGGAGAAGACCCCGCGCAACCAGGAAGGCCAGCCGCCGACGCGCACGGCCGAGGGGACCGAGGAGCGTCTCGAGGAGAAGGCGCGCGACCAGCGGGGCGGGGCGAACGAGGTCCGCACCGAGGAGCGCATCGACGAGGTCCGCGGCCGCGGGTGATGCGCGCGCTCGCGCTCGCCGCCGCGACGGCCCAGATCACGATCATCGTCACGGAGTCGCTCGCCTTCCAGCCGCTCCGCCGCGCGGTGAAGGCGCGCTCCTTCCATCTCGGCGAGCTCGTCAGATGCTTCCTCTGCTTCGGGCCCTGGGTCGGGCTC
>VGOU01000026.1 GCA_016875795.1 Chloroflexota bacterium
GACGATCCTGCGCTCGCCGAGCGGCGGTCGCAGCTCGCTTCAAGGGAGGACCGTGCGCGGCAGCGCCTACAGCACCTCGATTCGGAGCAGCGCATGCTTGCGGACGCGATCGAGTCTCTCGTCCGCGACTCGCAAGCCACGGCGTGCCCCGTGTGCGAGCAATCGATCGACGCGCCGACCGTCGTGGAGAGGCTGCGACATCGCGTCGCGGGGGCCGCGCGCGACAAGCACGCCGGCGCGCAGGCGGAGATTACGAACATCAGCGCCGAGCGGTACGTGCTCGCGGAGGCGCAGCGCGCTCGCAGCGGCCTGCTCACGACCCTCGCTGGCGCGAGTGACCGGATGAACGAGGTGCTTCTCTCGGGTCGGTCGACGCTGGAGCTGCCCCCCGACGCTGATGTGCGCGCCGTCAGCGCCGCCGTCGCGCGCGAGATAGCCACGCTCGCGGCCGCGATCACGGCGCAGGAGGAGCTGCTTCAGCGCGCCGAGGGAGCCATCGATCGGCTGCGCGCGACCGCGCGAGTCCTGGCGATCGACGCTGACTTTGCCGCGGTTCGCGCGAAGGGCGCAGTGGATGAGCCAGGCGACTCGGCGCTGCTCGATGAGGAGCTCGACCGGCTCACGGGGCTGCAGGCGTCCCTCGAGGAGATTGCCCGAGGCGTGACGTCGGTGGCACGGTCGCGCGTGCGCGACGCGGTCGATGGCTCGCGCGAGGCCATCGCGCGCTACTACCGCGAGCTCTGCCGACACCCCTTCTTCGACGGGCTGAGCGTGGACGTGGGTGAGCGGACGGTGCAGGGCATGCGTCGGAACTCATACGCCGTTCGAGTCCACTCGACGAGCGACAGCTCCGTGTCGCTCGCGAGCACACGCCTCTCGACAGCGCAGATGAACAGCGTGGCCCTGAGCGTGTACTTGGCTCTGACGACCGCGTTGACGCACAACCTTGGCTTCGTCGTGCTCGACGATCCGAGCCAGAACCTCGACGTCGAGCACAAGACCGCGCTGGTCTCGATCCTCGCCGCGATAACCGAGCGCACGCAGGTCGTGGTGGCGACTCAAGATCTCGAGCTGCAGGGGCTGCTGCGCCAACGCCTCCTCAGCGAAGGAAGCTGCGCATACGAGCTGCGCTGGGCGCGGACGGGCGTCACCGCCACCCAAGCGAGGTGATTATCTCGTCAATCGACTCAGCACGCTGCTTGGCACTGCTCTCGATGCTCGTCGACAGGCACGGATCGCAGGTGTTCGGGCAGCAGATGCAACGAATGCTCGCGCACGCCTTCCGCCGGGCCGGCTTCACGGTCACGAGCAACGCGGTCGGAGTGCCGGACTTCGTGGCGTCGCGCGGACTGCCGCCCCTCGGATATGCGGTCGAGGCCAAGACGGGGACGCGCGTGAACCTTACCAAGCGCGAGCTCGAAGGAGTACGAGGCCCGGCGCACACGGCCGTCGTGGCGATCCTGCTCTTTCCGGACTTCGATCCCCGGTGGCTCTTCCTCGACGGCAGCCGCATTCCGCCTGGGATGCGCTCCGTCCGGCGTCTGCGCGTCTATCCCGCGGTGAGTCTCGACTTCGACGCGAACGGCGCCTTCAGGCAGGTCCTTTCTGATTTCCACGAGGCGGCGCTGGACGGGTCAGTGGCGCTCGAGGTCGCATTCCTGTCGGACCGGGTCCGGTGGGCCGGACGCTCGTCGCGTGCATGAATAGCTTCGTCGTGATGCGTCGTGCGGAGGTGAAAGAACTGGGGTCGTGTCGCACGCGAGAGCCATCCGCTTCTTGATCGAGCAGGAACGACTTCACGGACGCGAGGCGAGGGATACGCGCTACCGAGGCGCACCGGGTGACGTGGGGAGCGGAGGGCGGATCATCGAGGTGAAGGCGGTCGGCGGGCTCCTACGAGGGTACGGCCTGCTCCTCGAGCCCCGCCAGGTCGAAGAGGCGCGCGCGAACCCGAACTTCTACGTCTATCTCGTCGAGAACGTCGCGCAAGGTGACCGGGCGAAGTTCGAGCTGCGCGGGCTCGGCGGAGACCATCTGAGGCGGTTGCTGGAGCGCGCCCGCGAGCACCGCTACTTCGAGTTGGCCACGACGTCCCGCGGCACCGAGACGACAATCGCCGGGAGCTCGTTCCAGCCCAGCTCGATCGCAGCACGCAGCCGCATGTTGCCGGCGATGACAACGCTCTCGCGACCTGGGTAGGAGTTGACGAGCAGCGGCCGCGCGTTGAGGGAGTGCGGGTCGGTCTCGAGACTGCGCTTGAGGCTCGCGAGCGCAGCGGATGAGATCATGCGCGGGTTACGTTCAGAGGGTCGAAGATCGGCGACCGAGATCCGCCGTCGCTCGTTCGATTCGGATTCCGGTCGGTCCACGTCTCGACTGTCGCGCGAAGTGATTAGCGACCGATACACCGGGCCTCAGTGCAGCACGTTGTTCAGCAGTTGGGGCGCAAGACGGCGGTACGCAGCGGTCCTCGGCGGGTCGGAACGTTCGAGAACTCACGAGCTCGTGCGTGCGCGAGACCACTTCGTAAACCATCGGTCCCGGGTTCGAATCCCGGCATCGGCTCCGTCCCGATCGTCGTCCTCGCTGTCGTGGCCGTCTTGCTCGCCTTCGACCGTCCTGCGCCCGCGGCCGCGCACGGCAACGCGGTACTCGTCGACCGTACGCTGGAGGTCGCGCCGCGCTGACGGCGCCCTCGCCTGCGAGTCCGGCCCAGGCCACGAGATCCGTCTCGACGCGCTGATCCGCTGCTGCGATGAGCGCGCCCGGACGCCGTGCACGCTCACCATCCGCAACGACACGGAGAAGCCGGCGACCGGACGAGCCGACGTGCGGCTCGTGCACGACGACCGCGGTCATGGCGTACCAGGCCGAGGAAGGGACGCGGGAGCCCGTCGTCATCGTCGGCGGCATCTGGCTCGCGCTGCTGCCGATCGCGCTCGTGGTGCCACTCGCTCCCGGAAGGCATCCTTCCGAGCTAGGCGCGGTCCATCACGCGGCTGAGCCGCCACATGCCGATCGCGACCACGGCCGTCATCGATCCGAGCGCGATCCCCGCGGCGGCGTCGAGCACGTTGATCCCGCCGAGGAGGTAGAGCGCGACCGCGGGGTAGAACGTCATGTACGTCTTGATCGCGACGGGCACCGGGACCGCGCGCTCGTTCGCGAGGTACAGCGTGAGGTTCGTCGCGGGATAGGCGATCGCGTACATGACCGCGAGGAACGGGTTGAGCGCGCCGTGCAGGGCGAAGCCGCCGACGACCGTGACCTCGCGGATGTGGTCGGCGTACTGATCGAGGAGCGCGCCGAACCGCGTCGCGCGCCCCGCCCGCCGCGCGAGGGCGCCGTCGACGCCGTCCACCGCGAGCGTCACGAGGAACAGGACGAACGCGAGCGCTGGCTGCACCGGGATGAGCGCGACGACCGCGAACCCGAGCGGGATCTGCGAGAGCGAGACGGCGTTCGGCGGTACCCCGAGGGCGGCGAGCAGGCGCGCGAGCGGGCCGTACAGCGCGGCGAGCACCGCCCGCGCGGGGCCGAGCCAGATCCGCTCGACCGCGGAGTACGAGTCGGAGGCTCGGGGGGTCTCCAACGGGAGCACGAACGGTACACTCCCGCCGCGCGTCCGCGCTGTGACGGAGCGCAAGGGAGAGGGAGACACATGAAGCGCAGAACGCTCCTCAAGCTCGCGGGCGTCGGCGCGGTCGCCCAGGGGCTGGCGATCGCGTGCGGCGGCGCGACCACCACGCCGAGCGCTGCCCCCGCGACGGCCGCAGGCAAGGCCGCCGCGACCGCGGCGCCGACGAAGGCACCCGGCACCGGGAAGCTCACGCTCCTCGGAGCGCTCGTCGGCGACATCAACGACGGCTTCGCCAGGGCATACGAGCAGGAGACCGGGGTCAAGACGTCGGCGGTACGGCTCTCCGCAGGTGAGGGCCTCGCGAAGCTCCGCGCCGACAAGGCGAATCCGCAGTTCTCGGTCTGGCTCGGCGGCGCGGCTGACGGCTTCATCGCCGCGGCCAAGGAAGGGCTCCTCGAGCCGTACGTCCCCGCGGGGGCGGAGAAGCTCACGGCCGCGTACAAGGACAAGGCGGCGATGTGGGCCGGCTACTACCTGGGCGTCCTCGGCGTCGCGCTCAACACGAAGGTGCTGAAGGAGAAGAACCTGCCCGAGCCGACGAGCTGGGCCGACCTGGCGAAGCCGGCCTACAAGGGGCAGATCTCCATGGCGCATCCCGCGTCGAGCGGGACGGCGTACACGATGATGGCGACCATCCTCCAGATGAACGGCAAGGACACGCCGGACAAGGGCTTCGCCTATCTGAGGGAGTTCCACAAGAACGTGCTGCAGTACCAGAAGTCCGGCGCCGCACCTGCGCGCCAGGCGGGTCAGGGCGAGGTCGCGGTCGGCATCGTCTTCGCGCACGACATCCTCGCCACGATCGATGCCGGCTTCAAGGACCTGAAGATCATGTATCCGTCGGAGGGCACCGGCTGGGAGATCGGCGCGGTCGGGCTCGTGAAGGGCGCGCCCGACAGGGTCGAGGGAGAGAAGTACCTCGACTGGATGATGGGCCCGAAGGCGCAGAGCCTCCTCCTCTCGCTCAAGGCGTATCAGCTGCCACTCCATCCCGACGCGGCGGTGAACCCGGCGACGCCGAAGCTCTCGAGCGTCAAGGTGGTCGATTACGACTACGTCTGGGCTGGCGACCGGAAGAAGGAGTTCGTCGACCGCTTCAGCAACGAGATCGCTCCAGCTCCGAAGTAGCGCGCCGCATTGCTCACCGCGATCCGTCGCGAGCCGGCCGTCGCCCTCCTTGCACTGGGGGCGACGGCCGGCATCGCGTTCGCGCTCGTCTATCCCCTCAGCCAGGTGCTGATCGAGGCGGTCATCGGCGAGACCGGCTTCGACGTCTCACCCGTCGTACGCGTGATCACGCAGCCGGTCCCGCAGCGTGTCGTCGTGGGGACGCTCGTCCTCGGGATCACGACCGCTGCCGCGAGCACGCTTCTCGGTTTCGCGGTCGCGCTCACGACCGCGCGCGCAACGCGCGGGACCCTCCGCTCGTTCCTCCACTACGCGGCACTCCTGCCGCTCATCGCCCCACCGTTCGCGCTCGCGCTGTCCACGATCTTCTTGTTCGGCCGGCAGGGGATGATCACGAAGGGCCTCCTCGGACTCGAGATATCGCCGTACGGGTTCGGTGGGCTCGTCTTCGTGCAGACGATCACGTTCTTCCCGGTCGCGTACATCGTGTTCGACGCGCTGCTGCGGCAGCTCGATCCCGCGCTCGAAGAGGCGGCGTACAACCTCGGCGCCTCCCGCGGGCGGATCCTGCGCACCGTGACCGTCCCGCTGCTTCGCCCAGCCTTCGCCGGCGCGTTCCTGATCGTGTTCGTCGAAGCGCTCGCCGACCTCGGGAACCCGCTGATCATCGGCGGTGACTACGACGTCCTCGCCACGAGCACCTATCTCGCGATCGTCGGCGAGTTCGACACGCGGAAGGCGGTCGCCCTCGCGGTCTGGCTCATGGCGCCGTCGATCGTCGCGTACTTCGCGCAACAGCTCTGGGTCGGCGAGCGGTCCGTCGTGACGGTGACCGGCCGGCCGTCCACCGGCACGGCGCGAAAGCTCGAGGCCGGCATCCGCATCCCGCTGATCGGGCTCAGCCTCGGCGTGGCCGCGCTGATCCTCCTCCTGTACGCGATGATCTTCGTCGGAGCGTTCACGAAGCTCCTCGGGATCGACAACACGATCACGCTCGAGAACTACCAGTACGTCTTCAGGATCGGCGGGAAGGCGATGGGCGATACGACGCTGCTCTCCGCCGTCGCCGCGCCGATCGCCTCCATCGCGGGGCTCCTGATCGCGTATCTGGTGATCCGGACGCGCCTGCGCGGGCGCTCCGCGTTCGACTACGTCACGATGCTCGGGGCCGCCGCGCCCGGGATCGTGCTCGGCCTCGGCGTCCTCCTCGCCTTCAACCATCCGCCGCTGGCGCTGAGCGGTACGGCCGTCGTGTTCATCATCGCGTTCGTCATCCGCACCGCGCCGGTGGCGCTCCGCGCGTCGGTCGCCGCGCTCATGCAGATCGATCCGAGCATCGAGCACGCGTCGGCGAACCTCGGTGCGGGCGCGGTCGACACGTTCCGACGCGTCACGCTGCCGCTCGTGACGGTCGCGGTCGTCTCGTCCACGCTCTTCAGCTTCGCCCGGAACATGACGACGCTCTCGACGATCGCGCTCCTCCTGACCCCGGACTGGCGGATCATGACGTTGCAGATCCTCAACGAGATCGAGGCGCAGCGGCTCGGCTCCGGCGCCGCCTACTCGACGATCCTCATCATCACGGTCTTCTTCAGCATCGTGGTGCTCCAGCGCCTGTTCCGCGGCCCGCGTACCGCGACTGAGGTCGCCACATGAGCGACGCGTTCCTCTCGATCCGCGAAGTGACGAAGCGCTTCCCGAATGGGACGATCGCGGTGGATCGGGTCTCTCTCGACGTCCGCGAAGGCGAGATGCTGTCGTTCCTCGGGCCATCCGGCTGCGGCAAGACCACCCTCCTGCGGCTCATCGCCGGCTTCGAGGTGCCCACGTCGGGTGAGATCTGGCTCGCCGGGAAGCGGCTCGACACGGTGCCGCCGAACCGGCGCGGCACGACCATGGTGTTCCAGGGCTACGCGCTGTTCCCGCACCTGTCGGTCTTCGAGAACGTCGCCTACGGGCTGCGCGTCCGGCGCGTCTCCCGCGAGGACACGACGCGTCGCGTCGAGCGCGCGCTCGGCCTCGTCGGCCTCGTCGGCCTCGGGACGCGTCAGCCGAATCAGCTCTCCGGCGGGCAGCAGCAGCGCGTCGCGGTCGCGCGGGCGCTGATCCTGGAGCCCGCGCTCCTGCTCTTCGACGAGCCGCTCTCGAACCTGGACGCGAAGCTCCGCGAGCAGATGCGGTTCGAGATCCGCGCCCTCCAGCAGCGCCTCGGCATCACGGCGGTCTACGTCACGCACGACCAGGCCGAAGCGATGACGCTGTCCGATCGGATCGCCGTGATGCGTTCCGGTCGGATCGAGCAGCTGGGCGGCCCGCGCGAGATCTACGAAGCGCCGGCCACGCGGTTCGTGGCGGACTTCATCGGCCGCGCCACGTTCCTGCCGGGGAAGGTCGCAGAGGCGGCGAACGACAGGGTCGGTGTGGAGCTGCTCGGACGGATGATGCGCATGCCGGTGGCGGGCGCGCTCGCCGTCGGGGACGCCGCGCAGGTCATGGTCCGTTCGGAGGCCGTCGAGATCTCGGAGGATGCCGGCGACGGGATCCCGGCGGTGGTCGCGCAGGCGAACTTCGTCGGGGGTCTCGCGCAGTACATGCTCCGCGCGGGCGAGCACGCTCTCGTCGTGACCGTCCCCACCGAACCCGGGTCGATCATCCTGGCGGAGGGTGCCAGCGTGCGTCTGCGGCTGAGGCCGGAACTCCTGCGCGCGTTCCCTGCCTGAGGGCGCTAGAGCTCGAGCACCGTCCCGTCGTCGGCGGCCTCGTACGGCAGCTCCGCGCGGTGCGCGAGCGCCTCCGCCCCCAGGTGCGTGAGCACGACGCGCCGCGCGCGAAGGTCCTTCCCGTGCTCCTCCAGGTCCATGGCGTTCAGGTGCACCGGGTCGCGCTTCGAGAACCACGTGCACTCGGAGATGAAGAGGTCGGCGCCGTCGGCGAGGTCGACGAGATCCTTCGTCCAGGTCGCGTCGCCCGAGTAGGCGATGAGCTTCCCGCCCGCGCGAACGCGCAGGCCGTGCGGCTCGGCGTCCGAACTGTGCCGCACCGGGTGCGCCGTGACGCCGGCGCCGGCGAGCATCGCCGGCTCCGCGCCGAGGACGACCACCTGCCACTCGAAGCGCAGGTCCGTGAAGTCCATGCCGAACCCGGCGGCGACCTGGTCGAGCCGCCGCCGCAGCGACGGCGGCCCGCCGATCGCGAGCGGCCGGGTCCGGCCGTTCCACCTCTGCTCGTCCATGAGGAAGGGGATGCCCCCGAAGTGGTCGCCGTGCAGGTGCGTGACCGCGATCGCGTCGATCCGGCCGGGGTCGGCGCGCCGCGTGATCGCCGGGAGCGAGGCGCCGCCGCAGTCGAGCAGCAGCGTGCCGCCGTCGTGCTCGATGAGGATGCACGCGTGCGCGCGGCCGCCCGCGGCGAATGCGTTCCCCGAGCCGAGGAACGTGACGCGGACGCTCACGCGATCTCGGTGAGGGGGACGCTGCGCCGTTCGCGGAACGACCGACCGGCGGCCTCGGCGATGCGGAGCGCCTCGAGCGCGTCGGCCGCGGTGCAGGGGTTCTCCCTCTCGCCGCGCGCGAAGCGCATGAAGTGCGCGAGCTCGGCGCGGTACGCGTCGGCGAACCGCACGTGGAACGACGGGTACGGCGGCGACGCGAACGCCGGCGCGTCCGCCTCCATCGACCGCCACGGCGTGCGCGGGTCGATGCCGATGGCGATGGTGTCCTTCCCGCCATGGATCTCCACGTGGATGTCGTAGCCCGCCTCGTTGTGGCGCAGCGCCGTCGCGAGCCCGATCGTGCCCTGCTTCATCCGCATCATCACGGCCGACGTCCCCACGTCGTTCATCGCCTCGTACGTGGGGAACCCGCGGGCCGAGCCGATCGCGGTGATCTGCTCGACCTCGTCGTCGAGGAGCCAGCGCGTGATGTCGAAGTCGTGGATGAACTGGTCCTTGAACTGCCCGCCAGACGTGGCGATGTACGCGTCCGCCGGCGGCGTGCGGTCGCAGCTCACCATGAGGAACGAGTACACGGTGCCGAGCTCGCCGGCGCGGATCGCCGCCCGCGCGCGCTGGTAGCCGCTGTCGAAGCGGCGCTGGAAGCCGATCTGGAGCCTGCCCGCCGTGCGCGCGACGTGGTCGACGATGGCCTGCGTCTCGGCGATGCCGATCGCGATGGGCTTCTCGCAGAACGTCGCGACGCCGCTGTCGAGGCAACGCATGATGAGCGGCGCGTGCGTGTCCGTCGGCGTGACGACGATCGCCGCGTAGGCGCCGTCGAGCGCCTCGTCCACGGTCGCGGCGACCTTTGCCGACGCGAGCGGCGCCGCGACCATGCGGGCGCGCTCGGGGTCGGCGTCGTAGATGCGCAGCTCGGTGACGTCGGGGAGCGCGGCGGCGGTGGCGGCGTGCGTCGCGCCGAGGCGGCCGACCCCGAGGAGACCTACTCGCATGTGGTGAAAAGGTACCTGCCGAGCGAGGATCCGGCTTCGCCGTATGGTCGCCGCGTGAAGCTCGCAGGAGCGCCGATCTCGTGGGGCGTGTGCGAGGTGCCCGGCTGGGGCCATCAGATGGCGCCCGAGCGCGTGCTCGCGCAGATGCGCGACCTCGGGCTCGGCGCGTCCGAAGCGGGACCGCCCGGCTTCCTGCCCGAGGAGGCGGCGCGCGCGCGACCGCTCCTCGACCGGTACGGCCTGCGGATGATCGGAGGCTTCGTCACCGCGGTCCTGCACCGGCCGGAGGCGCGCGTGAGCGAGCTCGGCGCCGTCGAGCGGCAGGCCGCGTGGCTCGCCGCGCTCGGCGGCGACGTGCTCGTGCTCGCCGCGGCGACCGGCGCGGCCGGCTACTCCGCGGCCGACGAGGTCGATGCGGCCGGGTGGACGGCGCTCTTCGCGGGGCTCGACGAGGTGGCGCGGATCGCCGCGGAGCACCGGCTGACGCTCGCGGTGCACCCGCACTTCGGAACGGTCATCGAGCGGAAGGCGCACGTCGACCGCTTCCTCGAGGGATGCGGCCACGGGCTCTGCCTGGACACGGGCCACCTCGCGCTCGGCGGCGCGGACCCGGTCGACATCGCGACGCGCGCGCGCGACCGCGTCGTCCACGTGCACCTGAAGGACGTCGATGCGTCGCTCGGCGCGGCCGTCCGCGAGCGCGCCCTCGACTACGCTCCAGCCGTGCGACGCGGCCTCTACCGCGCGCTCGGCGAAGGGAGCGCGCGGGTCGCCGACGTGATCGCGCTGCTGCGCGACCGCGCCTACAGAGGCTGGTACGTGCTGGAGCAGGACGTGATGATCGACGGCGACCCGCCCGGCGTGCCCGCGTGGATCGGCACGAGCGTCGAGTTCGCGAGGACGCATGGCCGGGCCTGAGGTCATCACGATGGGCCGCGTGGGCGTCGACCTCTACCCGGAGCAGGTCGGCGCCACGCTCGCCGAGGTCCGCACGTTCGCGAAGTCGCTCGGCGGCAGTCCCACGAACGTGGCCGTCGCGGCCGCGCGGCTCGGCCGCCGCTCCGCCGTCATCACCAAGGTCGGCGACGACGGGTTCGGCGCGTACGTGCGCACGGCGCTGCGCGCGTTCGGCGTCGATGAGCGCTTCGTGGGGACGCACCCGACGCTGCGGACGCCGATCGTGTTCTGCGAGGTCCACCCGCCCGACCGCTTCCCGCTGCTCTTCTACCGCGAGCCGACCGCGCCCGACATGACGATCGCGCGGGACGAGCTCGACCTGGACGCCATCTCCCGCGCGCCGCTCTTCTGGACCACTGGCACCGGCCTCTCCGCGGAGCCGAGCCGCAGCGCGACGCTCGCCGCGCTCGATGCCGCGCGCGGGACCCGCGTCCACGACCTCGACCACCGTCCGTCGCTCTGGGCGTCGAAGGACGAGGCGCGACGGTGGGCGGGCGAGGCGATCCGTCGCGCGACGGTCGTCGTCGGGAATACCGACGAGGTCGAGATGGCTACGGGTGAGAGCGACCCGCAGCGCGCGGCGCGTGTGCTCATCGACATGGGGGTCGAGACCGCCCTCGTGAAGATGGGCGCGGACGGAGCGGTCGGCGTCACGCGCGCGGAGACCGTGCACGCGCTCGGCTTCGAGACCGAGGTCCTGAACGGCCTCGGCGCGGGGGACGCGTTCGGCGGGATGCTGTGTCATGGTCTGCTCGCGCGCTGGCCGCTCCGTCGGACGCTCATGCACGCGAACGCGGCAGGCGCCATCGTCGCTTCACGCCTCGCGTGCGCCGACGCGATGCCGACCCTGGCCGAGGTGCAGCGGATGGTGGGACCCATGGTGACGGCATGAAGACCGAGCGGCTCACGATGGCGCAGGCGCTGGTCCGCTTCCTCGCGGCACAGCACGTCGAGCGCGACGGCGTCACGCAGCGCGCGTTAGCCGGCATGTTCGGGATCTTCGGCCACGGGAACGTCGCCGGGGTGGGCCAGGCGCTGCATCAGCACCGCGACCGCCTGACGTACCGGCAGGCCCGCAACGAACAGGCGATGGTCCACGCGGCGATCGGTTACGCGCGCATGAAGGACCGCCTGCAGATGCTGGCGTGCACGACGTCCATCGGCCCCGGCGCGACGAACATGATCACCGGCGCGGCCGCGGCGACGATCGACCGGATCCCGGTCCTGCTGCTGCCCGGCGACGTCTTCGCGTCCCGCCGACCGGATCCCGTGCTGCAGCAGCTCGAGGGCCCCGGGCGCGGCGACATCTCGGTGAACGACGCGTTCCGGCCGGTCTCGCGCTACTGGGACCGCATCACGCGGCCTGAGCAGATCGTGCCCGCGGCGCTCGCGGCGATGCGCGTGCTCACGAGCCCGGCCGACACCGGAGCGGTGACTCTCTCGCTGTGCCAGGACGTCCAGACGGAGGCGTTCGACGTACCGCTGTCGTTCCTCGAGGACCGCGCCTGGCACATCGACCGGCGCATGCCCGACCCGGACGCGCTCGCGCGCGCGATCGCGCTCGTCCGCGGCGCGAAGCGGCCGCTCCTCGTGGCGGGAGGCGGCGTCATCTACTCCGCTGCGACGGACGCGCTCCGGCGTCTCTGCGACGCCACGGGCATCCCGGTGGCCGAGACGCAGGCGGGGAAGGGATCGCTGCGGTTCGACCACCCCTCCGCCGTCGGCGCCGTCGGCGTCACCGGCACGCTCGCCGCGAACCGCATCGCACGGGACGCCGACGTCGTGATCGGCATCGGGACGCGCTGGAGCGACCTCACGACGATGTCCAAGAGCGCGTTCGAGCGCGCCGACGTGCGGTTCATCAACGTGAACGTCGCCGAGTTCGACGCGCAGAAGCACTCGGGGATCGCGCTCGTCGGCGATGCGCGCGCGACGCTCGAGGCGCTCTCCTCGATCACATACCACGTGGACGATGCGTACCGCACGGAGATCGCGAGCGTGCGCGGCGAGTGGGGCAAGGAGGTCGATCGGCTCTACGGCCTCGGGAACGCGCCCCTCCCGGCACGCAGCGAGATCATCGGCGCGGTGAACGAGGCGGCCGGCGAGCGCGGCGTGGTCGTGTGCGCCGCCGGGGCGATGCCGGGTGACCTCCACAGGCTGTGGCGCGCGCGCGATCCGAAGCAGTACCACGTCGAGTACGGCTACTCGACGATGGGCTACGAGATCGCCGGCGCGCTCGGCGTGAAGATGGCCGCGCCCGACCGCGAGGTGTTCGTCCTCGTCGGGGACGGGTCGTACCTGATGCTGCACACCGAGATCGTCACGGCGGTCGAGCTCGGCCTGAAGCTCACGGTCGTGCTCGTGGACGATCAGGGCTTCGCGTCGATCGGCGGCCTGTCGCGCTCCGTCGGCAGCGAGGAGTTCGGGACGAAGCGGAGCGCGCCCGTGGACTTCGTCGCGAACGCGAGGAGCCTCGGCGCCGCGGCGGTGCGCGCGAAGACCGTCGGCGACCTGCGGAGCGCGCTCAAGGAGGCGCAGAAGGCGAAGCGGACGACGGTGATCGTCGTCGAGGCCGATCGTTACGCCGGCGTGCCGTCGTACGCGTCGTGGTGGGACGTGGCCGTCGCGGAGACCTCCGAGCAGGAGGGCGTGCGGAAGGCGCGCAAGGCGTACGAGGAGGCGAAGCGCCGCCAGCGCTGGCACGTGTGAGCACGCTCCTTCGACGCGAGGATCCGGCGACGAGGCGGCTGGCTGTGGCGCCGGATCACGATCCTGTCCCAGGCTGGCGCTACATCGGCGTGCTCGCGAGGCACGTCGGCGCGAATGAGCGACTCATGGAGCAGCTCAACGACCGCGAAGCGGTCATCGTCGTGATCGACGGACGCTGCACCGTCACGACCGAAGCCGGCGAGTTCGATGTCGGCGCCCGTGACACGCCGTTCGATGGACCGCCGTCCGCGGTGTACGTCGCGCCGGGGACGTGCTACGAGATCGTTGCGCGCACACATGCGACGTATCTGGTGGGCTACGCGCCCGGGGCGCCATCCCGGTCGCGGTCCCTCGCGGCGAGCGGCGCGCGCAAGGAGATCCGCGGTTCCGGATCGACGGAGCGGACGATCCACCACATCCTCATGGAGGACCAGCCGGCGTCGTCGCTCCTCGTGACCGAGGTGGTGACGCCGGCGGGGCACTGGTCCTCCTACCCGCCGCACAAGCACGACACCGACGACCCGCCGCGCGAGTGCCTGCTCGAGGAGATCTACTACTTCCGCTTCAAGGACCCGGGCGGCTTCGGCTTGATGCGCGTATACACCGCGGACCGCTCGCTCGATGAGTCGATCGCCGTCCGCGACCGTGACCTCGTGCTCGTGCCGCGCGGATATCACACGTTCTCCGCGGCTCCGGGCTACGACGCCTATTACCTGAACGTCATGGCCGGGCCGCGGCGCGAGTGGAGGATCACGTTCGACCCCGACCACGAGCGCATGCGCTGGTGACGCCGATCCAGGGGGTCCTGTTCGACTGGGGCGACACCCTGTTCGCGCCGCCCGATGCCGCGAAGGTGATCGCCGAGGCCGCGACGGCGCGCGGCGTCGCCATCTCGCCCGAGCGCGCGGGCCGGATCTGGGACGAGCTGTGGGCGCGCGGCAAGACGCCCGAAGAGCTCGCTAAGGGCCGCGACCTCTCGGCCGAAGCGCACCGGACGGTGTGGACCTCGCTCTTCCGCACGGCCGAGGTGCACATCCCGGGCATCGGCGGGGAGCTCTACGACCGCGTGATGGACCCGGTCGCGTGGACCCCGTACCCGGACACCGCGCCGACGCTGCGCGCGCTGAAGGAGCGCGGACTCAAGATCGGGATCGTGAGCAACGTGCCGCGCGACCTCAGCGACATCTTCGCGAGGCACGGGCTCGCGCCGTGGGTCGACGCGTTCGTCCACTCGTTCCAGGTCGGCGCGGAGAAGCCGGATCCGCGGATCTTCCTCGCCGCGTGCGAACGCCTGCGCACCGAGCCCACGTCCACGCTCATGGTCGGCGACCATGCCGTCGCCGACGGCGGCTCGGTCGCCGCGGGCCTGCGCTTCCACCTCCTGCCGCCGCACGAGGGCCACGGGGAGCGCGGGCTCGCGACGGTCGTGGAGGTGGTGGACGCGTCACGCTCCTGAGCCACGCACAATGACGAGAGGTGGCTGACGCGTTCGCATTCGTGCTCCACTCGCATCTCCCGTACGCGCGAGGCGCGGGGCGCTGGCCCCACGGCGAGGAATGGATCCACGAGGCGGTGCTCGGGACGTACCTGCCGCTCCTCGTCACGCTGCACGACCTGCGCGCGGCCGGGGTCCCGCTCCGCATGACGATCGGCCTGACGCCGGTCCTGCTCGACCAGCTCGCGGACCGCGACGTCATCCACCGGACGGTGCAGTACATCGACGACCAGATCCGCCGCGCCGACACCGACCGCAAGCACTTCGTCGCGGAGCGCCAGGCGCATCGCGCCGAGCTCGCGTCGTTCTACTCGCAGGCGTACCGCTCGCTCGGCACGGCGTACGTCGCGCGCTTCGACCGGGACATCCCCGCCGCGTTCGCCGACCTCGCCGCGAGCGGCCACGTGGAGATCCTCACGAGCGCCGCGACTCACGGGTACCTCCCGCTCCTCGACGAGCGGACCGTGCACCTGCAGCTCGCGACGGGGCGCCGCACGTCGCGGCGGATACTCGGCATCGAGCCCACGGGGATCTGGCTGCCCGAGTGCGCGCACCGGCCCGGCCTCGAGGCGCTCCTCGAGGCGCACGGCTTCACGCACTTCTTCACCGACGCGAACATGCTCGGCGGCGCCGCGACCGCGGGGGAGCGCATGCGGCGGTCACCGCGCGAGCGCGACCGCTCCGGCGGCGCGCTCGCGCAGATCGCGCTCCTCGAGCGGCCGCCGGTGCCCGCGCCCTCGCAGCGCACGGACGTCTTCAAGACGTACCTCGTCGGCCGCTCCGATGTCGTCGCGGTGGCACGTCATCCGGAGGTGAGCGGGCAGGTGTGGTCGGCCTCCTTCGGCTATCCGGGCGACCCGCAGTACCGCGAGTTCCACCGGAAGGACACCCGGTCCGGTCTGCGGTACTGGCGCGTGACCGACGTCACGACGGGCCTCGACCGGAAGGCCGAATACGTGCCGCACGCGGCCGCGGAGCGGGTGAGCGCGCACGCCGACCACTTCGTCTCCGTCGTGCGCGGCGAGCTCGATGCCCACCGCGCGCGCAGCGGCGGCGACGGGATGCTCACGGTGACCTTCGACAGCGAGCTCTTCGGCCACTGGTGGTTCGAGGGGGTCGACTGGCTCGCGGCGGTGCTGCGCCGCATGGCCCGGGGCGGGCCGCACGTCACGACGATCGCCGAGCGCCTCGCCGCCGTACCGCCCGCCGAGCGCATCGAGCTGCGCGAGGGCTCATGGGGGAAGCAGAACGACCACTCGACGTGGGTGAACGCCGAGACCGCCTGGATCTGGGACGAGCTCGACCGGATGCAGCGGCGCTTCGCGGACGCGCGGCGGTCGACGTCCGCGGACGAGCTCCGTCAGCGCGCGCTCCGCCAGGCCGCCCGCGAGCTGCTCCTGGCGTCGGCGAGCGACTGGCCGTTCCTCGTGACGACGGGGCAGGCCGCCGACTACGCCACCGAGCGCTTCCGCAGCCACGCGCTGCGCTTCCACCGCGCGTGCGAGCTCGCGCGCCGCGGCACCGCGGACGACGAGGTGGAGCTGCGCGGCCTCGAGCACGCGGACGATCCGTTCCCGGACCTGGAGCCGCGCGACTTCGCCTAGGCGGGTCGCTACTTCTTGTCGGCCTTCGCCGCGGGCGCGGCGGCCTTCGCCGCGGGCGCGGCGCCTTCGGCCGCCTCGCCCTCG
>VGOU01000027.1 GCA_016875795.1 Chloroflexota bacterium
CGGCCGCGCACGCGACCGAGATGGACGACGTCACCACCGAGTCGTCGCTGCACCCCGGCGCCGCGGTCATCCCCGCGGTGCTCGCGCTCGGCCGCGAGCGCGGCGCCTCCGGACGCGCGGCGCTCGAAGCGGTCGTCGCCGGGTACGAGGTCACCATCCGCGTGGGCAACGCGCTCGGCGCGTCGGCGTCGTACGCGCGCGGCTTCCACCCCACCGGGGTCGCCGGCGTGTTCGGCGCGGCCGCCGCGTCGGCGAAGCTGATCGGGCTCGACGGAGAGGGCATCGCCAACGCCGTCGGCATCGCCGGGACGATGGCCTCGGGGTCGCTCGCGTACCTCGACGGCGGTGCCTGGACGAAGCGCCTCAACCCGGCGTGGGCCGCGCACGGCGGCGTCGTCGCCGCGGGCCTCGCCGCGAGCGGCTTCAGCGGGCCGCGCACCGCCATCGAGGTCGCGCTGCGCGGCTACAGCGACTCGCCGCGCCCGGGCCGCCTGACCGATGACCTCTCCGTCTCCGACCTCCAGGTGATGCGCGTCTCCATCAAGCCCTACGGCTGCTGCCGCTACGCGCACGGGATCATCGACGCGGTCATCGCGCTGCGCGCCGCGCACGGCATCGCGCCCGGGGACGTCGCGTCGATGCGCCTCGGCGTGCTCTCGGGCGGATGGAGCCTCATCGCCGACCCGCCCGAGCGCGTGCGCGACCCGAAGAACGTCGTCGACGCGCAGTTCAGCGCGCCGTACGCCGCGGCCGTGGCGCTCGCGCGCGGCCGCGCGGGCCTCGCGGAGTTCAGCGACGAGACGCGGCGCGACCCGACGGTGCGCGCGCTGCTCGAGCGCGTCGAATGCGTTCGCGACGCGTCGCTCGACCGCGAGTACCCGCGGCGGTGGCCGGCGTCGGTGGAGATCGAGCTGCGCGACGGCCGCCGTCTGCGTGGGCGCGTCGAGCACGCCCTCGGGGAGCCCCGTCCCGCGCGAGGCGCTCGTCGAGCGGTTCGTGGAGATGGTCGCACTGCCGGACGCGCGCGCCCTGGCGCAGCGGATCCTCGCGCTCTCCGAGGCGCGCGATCTGTCCGTGGTCGACGAGCTCTCGTGGCCGAGGTAGTCCGCGTGACGCGCGCCGGCCGGGTCACGGTGCTGTCGCGCCATCCGCGAGCGGGCCGCGAGGTCGCCGCGCTCGGCGGGTCGGCGCGGTTCCGCGGGAAGGACGTCATCGACATCGGCACCGGGAACGGCCGGCTGTCGTTCGACATCGCGGCACACGCCCGCCGCGTGGTGGGCGTGGACCCGAGCGACGGCGCGATCGAGGTCGCGCGGCGCCAGGCCGACGCGCGCGGGCTCCGCAACCTCGAGTTCCGCGTGGGCACGGCGCAGCGGCTCGACGGGATCAAGGAGAGGTTCGACATCGCGCTGTTCTCGTGGTCCCTCTGATGAGTGTCCCCTTCGGGCATGGTCGATGCCCTCCGCGCGGCGCACCGGGTCACCAAGCGGGGCGGCGTCGTCATCGACATTCGCCCTGACGCGGCGCACCCGCCGCGGATCGTCGCGGGCGGTCGCGTCCGCGGCGGGCTGCGGCAGTCGGGCGACGGCGACGCGCGCGACGCCCGCGCCGACCGCGCCGTCGAGCGCGCCGTGAGGCTCGGGCTCTTCCGCCGCAGCGGCGAGCGCGGGCTGGTGTGGCATTCGACCTCGTTCGCGGACCTCGACGAGCTCGACGCCTATGTGAGCGACAGCGCGCGCTACGCGGAGTACACCGCGGGGACCCGCCGCGCGCTCCTGCCGCTGCGCCGCGGCCCCATCTCGTACCGCCGCGCCATCAGGTTCGAGGTGCTAGAGCGCCTCTAGGGCCGCCCCCGCGAGCGCGCCGCCGAGGATCATCAGCGCCGGATGGACGCGCCCGTGGAGCATCGCGGCCAGGCCCGCGAGCGCGAGGGCGACCTGCACCGCTCCGGGGTCGACGAGCTGGACCGAAGTCGCCACGAGCAGGCCGGAGGTCGAGAGCGCGATCCCGCGGATGATGCCCGCGGCCCACGGCGTGAGCAGCCAGCGGCGTCCGACGGTCGCGACCGCGACGAGCGAGAGCGGCGGCAGCACCGCGGCCGCGAGCGCGACGGCCGCGCCCACCCAGCCGAGGGCGAAGTAGCCGAGGCTGACGACGTAGAGCCCCGTCGGCCCGGTCGAGAGGCGTCCGATCGCGAGCGACTCGAGCACCTGCGCCTCGGTCACGTGTCCCGGCACCACGAGCGACTCGCGCAGGAGCGGCAGGCTGCCCGCCCCCCCGACGGAGAGCGCCGCCGCGCGGAGGACCTCGAAGAACAGGTCGAGCGGGCTCATGCGCCCGGGTCCGCCTGGGCGCGCGAGGTCTCGCCGCGCATGAAGAGCAGGCCCGCGGCGATGCCGGTCCCGAGCACGGCGACCTGGGGCGCGAGCGCGAGGAGCCCGACCGCGACGGCGAGCAGCCAGTAGGCGCGGTCGAAGACGCCGGCGCGGCCGCGCCGCCAGGCGCCCTGCGCGAAGGTGAGCGCCATCGCCAGGGTCATTCCCGCGACGACGGGCCCCACTCCGTTCAGTGCGGCCTTGACCCATGGCTCGCTTCGCACGACCTCGTAGCCGGCGGTCATGAGTGCGGTGATCAGGCCGCTCGGAATGAGGAACGCCGCGAGGGTGACGGCGAGCCCGGGCGACCCCGCGACGCGGATCCCCTCGAGCCCCGCGAGGGCGATCTGGTTGATGCCGAGGCTGACCTTCGATAGCGCCCAGTCCTCGACGAACTCGCGGTGGGTGAGCCAGCCTCTGCGCTCGACGAGCTCGCGGCGCATGAGATACAGGGAGGAGGGCCCGCCTCCGATCGATCGGCTGCCGATCGTCAGCCAGGCTTTCGCCAGGTCGATCAGGGTATGAGCGTTGGCTTGCTTGGCACGTCTCATGCAGGCGGGCGAACGAGAGTCTGCCGCTTCCCACGGCCAGGCGAGGGCGCGGGCACGCCGACCCCGCTCATCGGCAGCGGGCCTGGGTCTCCCGGGACTCCCGGTGAACCCGAACGTGATCGACCCGACCTCCTGCGACCAGTTCACGGGCAGCGACTGCCCGCAGCTGCCGGCCGCCGTCGCGATCGACCGGAACAAGTGCAGGGAGCTCGGCGACCCGTCGAGGGGGACCGGGGACCCCGGCGCCTTGTATGGGGAGCGAACAGGACCCCACAAGGAGGAGCGAACGCGGATCCTCACGCTCGCCACTGCTCTCGCGCTCACGCTCGCGCTCGGCGCGCCCGCGCTCGCCGGCGGGTGGGCCGCTACGACCCTGGACACGCTTCCGCCCGAGTTCCGCGCGCAGGAGACCTACTCGATCGGCCACACCATCAGGCAGCACGGCGTGACGCCGGTGAGCGTCGAGAAGATGACCGACGGCTGGCCGAGCGGCACGACCGGGATCCTCATCACGTCGCCCGACGGCGCGACGACCCTGCGCTACAGGGGGGTCCCGACCGGCGCGACGGGCCACTACGTCGCGCAGGTGAAGGTCCTGCCGTTCGCGGCCGCCGCCCAGGACGGGAAGTCCCAGGCCGCGCCGGCGCAGCCGGCCGGCCCGAACGCGCTGCCGGTCTCCGCGCTGCTGCTCGCGACCGCCGGTGGGGCGATCCTCTTCGGCACGCGCGCCGCGGCCGCGGCGCCCGCCGTCGCGCTCGACCCCGCTGTCGAGCGCGGCGAGATGCTCTTCATGGCGAAGGGCTGCGTGGCGTGTCACGCCGCCGGGGGGATCCTCGACCTCGCGAACATCGCCGCGACCGGCGCGACGCGGAAGGCGGGCATGTCGGCGGCGGATCACGTGCGCGAGTCGCTCCGGACGCCGGACGCGTTCTTCGCGCCGGGCCGCCCGTCTGCGGACCCCATCCGCATGCCGCAGCTCGGCCTCAGCGACGAGGAGGTCGAGTCCCTCGTCGCGTACCTGCTCCGCCGCACGTAGCCGCCGCACGGAGGACATAGGCTCCGCCGGGTGATCGACGTCGCCGTCCGGCGCGGCGCGGACAACATCGTCGGCAGCCCCGGCGCGCTCCACCCCGCGGTGCGCGCGGCGCTCGAGCAGATGGCGGGACAGCCCGCGCTCGAGACGCTCACGCCGGACCAGGCGCGGCGCCTGCCGCAGCCGCTCGACCCCGCGCCCGAGGCGGTCGCCGCGATCCTCCAGCGCTCGGTCCCCGGTCCGCGCGGGCCGATCGCGATCCGCTCGTATCGCCCGGCCGTGGAGCACCCGGCGTCGCTCGTCTACGCGCACGGCGGCGGATTCGTCATCGGCGGCCTCGACGCCTCGGACGCGTTCTGCCGGCGCCTCGCGAACGCTACCGCGTGCACCGTGTCCTCCGTGGAGTACAGGCTCGCGCCGGAGCACAAGTTCCCGGCGGGCCTCGAGGACGTGTACACGGCGGTCGGGTGGGTCGCGGAGCGCGCGTCCCCCGGACCGCTGGTCGTCGCGGGCACGAGCGCCGGCGCCAACCTCGTCGCCGGCGCGACGCTGCTCGCCCGCGAGCGCGGCGGACCGGCCGTCGCGATGCAGGTGCTCGTCGTGCCGGCCATGCGCTTCGCGGCCGCGACCGAGAGCCACCGCGCGTACGGCACGGGCTATGGCCTCGACAGCGCGACGATGGAGTGGTTCGCGCGCCAGTACCTGAGCAGCGAGGACGAGGCCGACGACCCGCTCGTCTCCCCGGTGCTCGCGGACCTGCGCGGGATGCCGCCGGCCCTCGTCCTCACCGCGGAGTTCGACTGCCTGCGCGACGACGGCGAGCTCTACGCGAGGCGTCTGCGCGACGCGGGCGGAGAGGCCACCGTCATCCGCTACGCCGGCGCGATCCACGGGTTCGTCGGACTGCCCGACGTCCCCGCGGCGCGCCTCGCCGCGGAGCACATCGGGACGATCGTCCGCGCGCTTCTCGCCGAGCTCGCGTAGTGCCCCGCGTCCCGCTCTTCGTCGTCGCCATCGCGCTCGCGAACTTCCTCGTGCCGCTCAACTCGACGATGATCGTCGTCGCGCTCCCCACGATCGCGGGCGACCTGCGCGTCGACGAGCAGGCGGTGTCGTGGCTCATCACGCTCTACCTCATCGCGATGGCCGCGCTGCAGCCCATCGGCGGCCGCGTCGGCGACCGCTTCGGGCCGCGCCGCGTCCTGCTCGTCGCGCTCGTCGGGTTCGCGGTCGCGTCGGGCCTCGCGCCGCTCGCGCGCGACCTGCCCACGCTCATCGCCTTCCGTCTCCTGCAGGCGGTCTGCGCGTGCGCCATCACGCCGAACGCGATGGGCCTGCTGCGCGGCGGCGCCGCGGCCGGCCGCGTGGGGACGTGGTTCGGTGTCAGCGGCGCGATGAGCGGGATCGGCGCGTCGGCCGGCCCCATCCTCGGCGGCGTCTTCGCGTCCGTCGACTGGCGGTGGATCTTCGCGGCGAACGTCCCGCTCGTGCTCGCGATCCTCGCCCTCGGCTGGGCCACGCTCCCGCGCACGCCCGGGCGCGCCACGGCGCCGCCCGACGTCGTCGGCGCGCTCTGGCTCGGAGCCACGCTCGCCGCCGCCGCGTGGACGCTCACGCAGGTCGAGCAGACCGAGCTCACGCGGACCGTCCTGTTCCTCGCCGCGGTCGCGCTCTCGGCCGCGCTGTTCGTGCGCTACGAGTCGGCGCACGCCGACGCGGCGCTGCCGCCGGCCCTGTTCCGGTCGCGCGGCTTCAGCGGCGCGAACGCGTGCATCGCGCTGTCGAACCTCGCGCTCTACGGCACGATGCTCGCGATCCCCTTCGCGCTCGGGCCGGAGCTCGCGGTGTGGAGCGGCATCGTGCTCGCGTCGATGTCGGTCGGGAACATCGTCATCGCCCCGGTCGCGGGCGCGCTCGTCGACCGCTTCGATCCGCGCGTCCCCGTCGTCATCGGCGGCGCGGTCATCGCGGCGGGCCTGCTCCTGCCCGTCGCGACGGCCTACACGCCGGGCCTGCTCCTCATCGCGCTGCCGGTCGCGGGCGCGGGGGTCGCGCTCACGTTCCCGGCCACGCGCGTTGCCGCGCTCGACAGCGCGCCGCTGCGGTTCGCCGGTCTCGCCGCGGGCGTGACGTCCACGAGCCGCTACTTCGGCGGGATCGTCGGCGCGCTCATGGCCGGGTCCGCCGTGGGGCAGGGCGACTTCGCCGCGATCCCGCTCACCTTCATCGCCTTCGCCGTCGCGGGGCTTGCATCCGCCGCGATCGGCGGCGTGACCCTCCGCCCGATCGCCGGGCAGGCGAGCGTCGCGCGCGGTGCGGTGGCCGGGCCGGAGGCCTGATCGCCACCGGGCGTTGACGCGATCCTCACTGCGCGAGCCCCGCTACGTCCGGGGCCTCCGCCGTGCCTCCTCCTCGGGCGGGCGTACGCCGCGGAACGCGAGCCAGATGGCGCTGTCGTAGAGGACCTTGAGCGCGCCCGCGGCGACGAAGGGGAAGCCCAGTCCCACCGCCGTCATGGCCGTCGTCGCGAGCGGCGGCGCGAACGCGCTCGCGGTCGTGCGCGCGAAGTTGGTGATCCCGGCCGTCGCCGTCCGCTCGTCCGGGTCGACCACGGCCATCGAATAGGACTGCCGTGTGGGCACGTCCATCTGCGAGAACGACATGCGCGCGAGGAAGAGCGCCACGGCGAGCCCCGCCGTGGGCATGAGCGGGACGAGCATGAGCAGCACGTTCGACGGCAGGTGCGTGAACACCATCGTGTTGAGGAGGCCGATGCGGCCGGCGAGCCACCCCGCCGCAAGGAGCGACAGGCCCGAGAGGATGTTCACCCAGAAGAAGATCCACGCGAGGTCGGCGAGCGGCAGCCCCCAGCGCAGCACGAACCAGTACGCGACGATCGAGTGCACCACCAGCGCGCCGGCGAAGGCGTCGAGCCCGAAGAGCGCCGAGAGCCTGGCGACCGTGCCGCCCGAGCGGTGGATCCCGAGGAAGCGCCGCCCGCCCTCGACCTTGGCGCGCTCGACCCTGTCCGAGAGCGTGAGGAAGACGGCCATGTTGAGCAGGCCGATGAGGGCGTAGAGGACGAAGAGCGGCCGGTACGCGTCGGCGCCGGCGAGCCCGAGCGCGGCGAACGCGCCCGCGGAAGTGGCCGCGAGCGACCCGAGCGCGCTCGCGAAGTTGGCGACCATGTTGTAGAGCGAGAACAGCCACGTGCGGCGCGCGTCGGGCGCGGTCTGCGGCAGGATCGCCTGCTCGACGGTCTGGAAGATGCCCACCTCGCTGCTCGTCGTGCTGATCGTCCCGGTGAGCGCGCCGAGGACGAGCAGCCAGAACTGGTCGGTGAGCGCGAAGACGACCCCGCCCGCGGCCATGAGCGCGGCCATGGTCGCGACGGTGCGCCGCCGCCCGTAGCGGTCCGCGACGAGCGACCAGAACACGGTCATGAGCGCGGACCCCGCCACGGCCGCCGCGAGGATGAGCCCGATCCCCGCCGCGTCCATCCCGAGCGCCTCGAGGTAGAGCGCGAGGATGACCGCGAGGTAGCCGTAGGCGAACGTGCGCATGACGCGCGTCAGCAGGAGCTTCTTGCCGTCGGGCGAGAGCCAGGAGAGCACGCGTTACCTCCCGCCGCGCGCTGCTAGCGCTTCCCCCGCAGGTACGCGTCGTCGCCGCTGATCCAGTCCTCGCGCCGCGGCGCGAAGAGGTCGATGTCGTAGGTGTCCTCGACCGCCTCGGCGGAGTGGGGCAGGCCCGAGGGGATGACGAGGATCTCACCCGTGCGGACGGTCACCTCATCGCCGTCGCCGAGGGTGAACCGCAGCGCGCCGCTCACGACCCACGCCACCTGTTCGCTCTCGTGCGTGTGCCGCGGCACGAGCGCGCCCTTCTCGAGCCAGATCTGCGCGACGGTCGTGCGCTCGCCCGAGACGAAGCGACGCTCGACGCCCTGGATCATCCGCTCGCGCGGCGCCTGCTCGATCCGGTGCACGGCCCACTTCGGCATCGCGCGCAGTGTGCGCTACCCCTCGTCCCAGCGCTCGGCGAGCCCCTCGAGCTCCGCGCGCGGCCGCTCCGCGAACATCGCGACGTAGCGGTCGACCTCGCTCGCGGTCGGGAGCAGGTCGCGCGCGGCGACCGCGGGACGTTCGGCGGTGCCGAACGCCGTCACCGGCAGCACCGCAACGCGCCGGTGCCGCAGCGCCCGCCGGTATCGCGCGGCGTACGCGTCCGGGTCGTACTCGCCCAGCAGGTGGCTCGGCGCGCTGTGCCGGTCGCGCTCCGTCGCGATGTCCTCGGCGCGCGCGCCCGCGATCCGCGCGCGCACCTCGCGCGTCGGGACCGGCAGCACGAAGAGGGTGCGCTCGCTCGCGAGGAGCCGCTCGACCTCGTCGTCGCGCCGCTGCGCGAGCTCGGCGAAGCGGTTGCCGAGCAGCGGGGTCTCGCCGACGATGAGGTCGTCGGGTCCCGCCTCGCGGTCCCACCGCCCGAGGGCATCGCGCGCCCACGCGCCCGCGGCGAAGCGGATGACCGGATGGGTGACGCCGGCGGCCTCGGGGAACCGCGCGAGCACGTCGGCGCGGTCGAACGGCAGGCGCGACGCATCCCAGCGCAGCACCGTGACCGCCCGGCCGGCGGCCTCCGCAGCCGCCGCGAGCCGGTGCGCGAGGAGGCTCTTGCCCACGCCCGGGAGGCCGGCGACGAAGACGCACCGCCGGCCGCGCGCGAGGTCCGCGGGGTCCGTCAGGCCACCTCGACCGGCGCCGCGACGCGCCGCACGACGCCCGCGCCGCCGTCGACCTCCACGATCTCGCCGTCGCGCAGCTCCGTCAGCGCCAGGCCGGTCGCGACGACGCACGGCACGCCGACCTCGCGCGCGACGACCGCCGCGTGCGACAGCGCGCCGCCCACCTCCGTGACGACGGCGGCGACGCGCCCGAAGACGGGCACGTAGCTGACGTTCGAGCTGTGGCACACGAGGACGTCACCGGGGCGCACCCTGCGCAGGTCCTCCGCCACGCGGACCAGCCGCGCGGGCCCGGTCGCTACACCGGCGCACGCCGCGACGCCTTTCAGCACGCCCGCCTCGTCCTGCGCCACGACGTGCAGCAGATCGGTCCGCGACGACGGCACCGCGCCGAGCCCGGGCAGGCGCCCGGCAGCGGGCGGCCTGCCGATGGTGATCGGCGCCCGGAGCCGGAGGTCGCGCGCGTGGCGGCGCTCGCGCTCCGCTACGAATGCGCGCATGCCGCGTGGCCGGCGGAGCGCATCGGCGGCCTCCGGCACGTAGCACCAGAACACCTGGTCCGCCATGGCGATCGTGCCGTCGCGGACCATCCGCGCGCCGAAGCGCAGCACCGCGCGCCGCACCTCGGCCTGCGCCTGGCGGTCGATCCAGTAGTTGTGCTCCTCGGTGAGCGGGCCCACGACGCGGGCGACCGCGTACACCTCGTCGAACGCGGCGAGGTCGTCGGGCCGGTCCGCGAGGATCTCACGCGCGCGCCGCGCCGTCGCCTCGCCCTCCGCGATCACCGCGCGCAGGTGGACGTCCGGGTCCGCCGGCGCCGCATCCAGCGCGCCGCGGATCTCGCGGACGAGCTGGCGCGGGTCGTCGCGCCACGCCGGCGCGTCGAGCTCATCGTTCGGCTGGCCGACGTCGCCGTGGCGCTCGAGGAAGCGCTCGAGCGCGGAGGTGAAGCGGTCGCCGCCGGGGAGGTGGCGCAGGAGGTCGGGCCTATCCACGCCCTCGCCGATGGCGCGGGCGACGTGGGGCAGCGCGCGCGTCGCCTCGTAGAGCGCGAAGAGGTCGCGCCGCAGCTGCTGCAGCGTGTGGGCGAGGCCGCGAACGAGCGCGAACGCTTCCACCGACGGGCGCCCGGTGAGCCGCTCGTACGTGGTCGCGAGCTCGTCCATGAGCGGATACCCGCCGCCGGTGATGAGCATGTGGATCGTCCAGATGTCGCTGACCAGCGCGAAGAGCCGCTCGAATGCGTCGCCCGCCTCGTTCGGGCCCAGCGGTCCGGGGTCGAGCGCGCGCACCTCGGCGAGGAGTCGCCTGACCTCGGGGTGGTGCGTCTCGGTCCAGTCGCGCGCGAGCGCGCGCGAATGCGCCCTGCGCAGGACGCTGGCGCGCTCCTGGTGCGCGGGCATCTCGCTGTCGCGCGCGAGCGTTCGCGTGCTGACGTAGAGGCGTCCGTTGAACTCCTCCAGCCGGAACCGGATCGGCAGCTTCCACTGGTCCATGCGGCGCTGGATGCCGACGGCCGCGCCGTACCGCGGGTAGTCGACGCAGAGCGGCCGCGAGACGACGCCGTGATGCGCGTCCTCGCGCCGCCACGTGATCTCCGCGTCGGCCGGATCGCGCCACGCGATGGGGAAGTCCTCCTCGCGCGTGCCGGCCGCGGTGACCGGCCGCGACTGCAGCAGGTAGAGCGCGTCGTGCTCGAACGCCGCCTCGATGTCGACGGGATGCCCTGCCTCGCGCTCGAGCGCGATCGCGATCCGCGCGACCTGCTGCACCTGGGCATGCGTGAGCGCCGCCCCGTCGACCGACGCGCTCGCGAACGCGATCTCGAGGTCGCCCTTGCGCACCCGCCACGCGTCGGGCGTGACCTCGCCGCTCGCCATCGCGTCGCCGAGCCCGCGGCACGCGTTCACCACGACGAGGTCGCGGTCGCCCGTGACCGGATCCGCCGTGAACGCGATGACCGACGCCGTCGCCGGGACCATGCGCTGGACGAGCAGGCCGACGCGTGGGATGCCGGCGATGCCCTTCTCCTTCCGGTACGCGCTGGCGCGCTCGGAGGTGGCCGACGCGCGCACCGCGAGCGCGGCCTCCACCAGGGCGTCCGCGCCGCGCACGTTCAGGATCGTCTCGTGCTGCCCCGCGAAGGACGCGTCGCGCGAGTCCTCGCCGATCGCCGAGGAGCGGACGGCTACGGCGGCGTCGCCGCCGAGCGCGGCGTACGCTGCGGGAACGAGCGCGCGCACGTCGTCGTCGCTCGCGTCGGCCGCGACGGCGAACCCCTCGGGCACCCGGTGCTCCGCCGCGAGCGCCGAGAGCGTCGCCGCCTTCGCACCGAAGCGCGCGGGGTCGCGCGCGTCGACCAGCCGCACGACGTTCATGGGAGGAAGCGAGGATATGGGAGTGCGAGCGGGCATCGGACTCCCGGCGAATGTGACGATGGCGGAGGCCGAGCGCCTTGCGGCCGAAGCCGAGGCCGCTGGCGCTCCGAGCATCTGGGTCACCGACCTCCGGCGCGATCCGTACCTCGCCGCAGCGAGCGCGCTGCGCGGGACGGCGCGCGCGACCGTGGGGCTCGACGTCGCCATCGCGTTCGCGCGCACGCCCGCGGCGACGGCGCAGGCCGCGTGGGACCTCGCCGGTCTCGGCGGCGGGCGCTTCATCCTCGGCCTCGGGTCGCAGGTCGGCCCGACGCTGCGCTCGCGCTTCGGCGTCGAGCTCGACCGCCCCGCGGCGCGCATGCGCGACTACGTCGCCGCCGTCCGCGCGTGCTGGGACGCGTACCGGGCGGGCCGCGGCCGCTACGAGGGCGAGTTCTACGCGGTGCGCCAGCCGGTCTTCTCGCCTGGCGCCGACGACCCGTGGCCCGACGTCCCCATCTACGTCGCCGCCGTGAACGAGACGATGACGCGCATCGTGGGCGGGATCGCCGACGGCCTCGCGGCCCACATGTTCAACACCGTCCCGTACCTCACCGCGGTCCTGCGGCCCGCGCTCGCGGCGGGCGCGGCCAAGGCGGCGCGGCCGGTGCCGAAGGTCGTGCTGCCGCTCGTCGTCGGCCGCGACCGCCCGAGCCTCGCGCTGTACATGAGCGTGTACTGCGTGCCCGCGTACCGCCGCGTGCTCGACCACTCCGGCCTCGCGGACGAGATGGACGCGATCGTCGCGGCCATCGCCGAGCGCCGCCGCGGCGAGGCGGCGAAGATCGTCGAGGCGCGCGTGCTCGACCACCTCGCCGCGACGACGCTCGAGGAGCTCCCCGCGGCGGTCGCGCGCTGGCGCCCGCACGTCGACGCGATCGGCCTGAGCGTGCCGTGGTACGGGATGGACCACGCGGCGCAGGTCGCGCTCTTCCGCGACGCGCTGCGCGCGCTCGGCGGCATCCCCGGCTGAGACGGCGTTCGCTCGGCCGTCCGCCGGGAGCGCGCTCCGCCGTCTCGGGTCTCATCGTCGCCGACGCGCGCGTCCGCGCGACCTACATGAACCCCGCGGCGACGGCGATCACCGGATACCCTGCCGACCGTGAAGAGGTCCACCGCGCGTAGGGGCGTCTTCACCGCGCCGAAGGGCGACGGGCCCAAGGTGACCGTGCGGACGCCGAACAAGCCCGGGAGCGCACAGCGCGTCGACAAGGCGAAGTACGAGGCGATGCGCGCCGTCCTGCTGAAGGTGCTCCCGCGCAAGGCGCCCGGCCTCACCCAGACCGAGATGATGGCCGCGGTCATGCGCGCCGCGCCCAGGGCCACGTTCCCGGATTCGACCTCGATGTGGTGGGCGAAGTGCGTGCAGCTCGACCTCGAAGCGAAGGGCGTGCTCGCGCGCGAGGTGGGGAAGCCGCTGCGCTGGCACCGGGCCTAGCTCCCGCGCAGCTCCCGTTGTCGGGGGAGCATGCGCGTCTGCCACTCGCCGCTCTGCGTGCCCTCGCTGCACGCGCCGTGAGGCTCGCTCCAGAGGCAGCGAAGGTGAAACTACCGGCGGCCGCACCCACTGCGGACTCGGAGCAGCTTCCCGAATTCGCGGTCTCCCTCGCGGCGGACCTCGTGCTGCCGCCGCGCGACCTCGACTCGCTGGTTCGCCTCCTCGACGCCGCGGTCCGAACAGCTGACGAAGAGGCCCGGGAAGCCGAGGTGCGCGCTAGGACGATCGAGACAGCTCTGGAGCGCAAGGCCGATCTCGAAGCCGCGACGGCCGCTCTGCGCCAGCTCGAGTCCGTGATGCACGCCCTCGCGTGCGGCGCAGGCGCGGTGTACGCGCGCCGCAACGTGCGCGGCCTCGACCCGGTCATCCCGGCGGTGTTCTAGGTGACGTTCGCTCTGCTCATGACGGGCGCCATCGCCCTCGCGTTCGAGCGGCCGTGGGAGGTGCGGCCGGGGATGGCATCGATCATCTCGGTCGTGTGGCTCGGGATCCTCGGCTCGGGGTTCGCGTACCTCGCCGTGTTCCGGCTCCTCGCTCGCTGGGGGCGACGCGCACGACCGCGGTCGCGTACCTTGCGAAGGTCCAGGCTACGCCGCCGGCCACCTGGAGTGCGCTGGCGAATTGGGCGCGCGAGACGGGTCACCTGATGCCCTGGAAGCGTGACCTCGCGTCGCGAATAGGCCAGATGCTGACAAACGGCCGGAAGCTGTCTGCGACGCAAGCCATCCACGGTGCTCAGATACTCGACGAGGCGATTCGGATGGGATTCGCCCCCGAGTAGCACAGACGTTCGCGCGCAAGGCGAGCCCGTTTCGTTGGCATCGCGGCCGGTTCACTTCTTGGTCGAGCGTTAGGCCTTCTGAGGTCAGCTAGGTTCGGCGCGCGCGCGGCCTCCGGCGATGCCGTTCGCTGCGAACGCTGCGGGGCGTGGGTCGAGAACGAACAGGAGCCATGTCTGGCGTACGCCCCTGCTGGCGACCCCGACTGAGGAAGAACGCACACATGTCCGAGATCGGGCACTCCTCGCAACGTGGCTTTCGAGCCGTACAGACGAGCGCGGCGAAGTCGAGCAGTGCTTCCGCGGACTCCCGGGGTCTCGCCTTTGAATGCAAGAGCGCAACTGCGCCACGGACGTCATGACGCCGGCGACTTTCCGGTCCGTAACCGAAGCCGAAAACCCTGCCCGCCACACGCACGGTATTCGTATCGACCAATACGTCGGGCAGGTTGAAGGCGAACGCCCTGACGGCCGCCGCGACATAGTCACCGACCCCCGGCAGGGCCATCAATTCAGCGCGCCTTCGCGGTACGTTGCCGTGGTGCGTGTGGCGGAGCGCGTCCGCGAGTTCACCTAGTTGTTTGGCGCGCCAACGGAGCCCGAGCGGTCCGAGGAGTGAAGCCGAATACGCCGCACCAGCCTCGGCGAGACGCCTCGGCGTCCGGCCGACAGCCAAGAGCTTCTCGTAGACGGGAACGACCTGTTGCGCACGCGTACGCCGCAACATGAACTCAGCTAAGAGAACACTGAAGGGCGCTCTCGTTCGACGCCACGGGAAGGAGCGTCGGTGCAGAACGTGCCATCGCTTCAGCGCCGTGCGGACCCCACGGGCTTTCACCGCTCGTTCTGGCGCGTGGCTGACCGCTGATACCGAAGAACGTCCCGTCATCTCACACGTGCCAAGAATCCTTCGAAGGTCAACAGTCTCGTCCGGATGTTGGGAGGGAACTTCGCGACGTTTGGGGCTGGGACCACTAACTGGAGCCCCGCGCGTTGCATGAGGGCAAACTGTCCCTCCGAGACCCCTTCGTCGAGTGTTAGCAGGTGCCGCGTCGGAACCTTCTTCCCTTCCTTGAGGACCTGGCTCCAACGTTCCTTCAGCGTTCGCTTTGCCGAAAGAAAGTGCACACTCGGATCGCCGGACGCTGCGTCCTTGTAGGCGGACCCCGACGGGAATACGAAGTCGAGACGGTTGCCGTCCTCATCCGGCGCTCCGCGTTCAAACCCGATGCTCTCCTCTTCGAGGATCCTTTCGACCTGAAGCTCAAGCGATCTTCCTGCGCGACTCTTGCGGCGATTAGCGATGGTGTGCGCAAGGCTCATGAACGTCTCCAGGTCCGGAAAGCCGGCCGCTACGCGGCGCGTTTCGATCGCGGACTCAATGGACTTATAGAGGGCGTGCTCACATCGGTGGCGCTGCAGCAGCCGAATGTCCGGCGACTGACCGTCCGCACGGCAACGTCGAACGGCTTCATCGCGTAACGACTCCCCTGACGGGTACCCCGTTGACCAGCCCGGCGGAAGTTCCGTCGCTGCGAGATCGCACGCGCAGTCACCCTGGACATGTGGCGCGATCTCCGTGAGTGTCGCAACGCCTCGCGGACCGGGCTCGCGGAGGAGTACAGCACCAGGGACGAGCGGTCCGACCCGCGTCTCGATGTCATCGTCTTCTTCCAGTGACGACGACAGCCAGGCGACGAGTTCGCCGCCAGTCGGGGTGGCTCGGAGCGCGAACAGCACGATCGCTCCGGTGTTCTCGGCGTCCTGCAAAGACGAGGCGCTCCCGCCAAAGCCAGTGATGCGCGCCTCGTCTCGCGTGCCGCCCGCGATCGGTCGGTTGTTGTAGTAGATGAGATTCGGGTTTGCTGTTTGGTCGTGACTCGTGAGCTCATATCGCAAGGGCACGCGCGGATTGAGTTCCTTCGCTGTGAGGGCTGGGAAAGCCGAGAGCGCAAAGTCACGAGGCACATATATCCCGACCTGATGGGCGCCGGTGGCGCCTGTGTCGTTCGCGGAGAGCCGCTTGATGATCCAGCGCCACTCCGGCGCTGCGACTCGTTCGAACCATCCCGCGAGCGCTTCGACGCGATCCACCCGCGTGAGCGTGGCTGGCCCGAGGGACATTGACAACTCATGCTCTGAAGTGTGCAAGGGGCTTTCGATAGAACGGCAGTTCTCATATACTCTTGTTTCCAAGGCGGACTGAGGCCCAACATCTTGGGGTCAACAGTGGGAGGTTCGCAATATCTTGCGCCCGATGGCAGGCGACTTCCGTTTCGTTGACTTGTTTTCGGGGATTGGCGGGATGCGGCTCGGGCTGGAGGCAGTAGGCGGCCGCTGCGTCTATTCCGTCGAGCTGGATCAATTCGCCAGGAAGACGTACGCCGCCAACTTCGGACAGGCTCCGGAGGGTCGCGACATTCGCGACGTGGAGAGTCTCCCCGAGCACGAGGTGCTCGCTGCCGGCTTCCCGTGCCAGCCGTTCAGCCTCGCCGGCATCAGCAAGAAGCGGAGCCTCGGAAGGCACGATGGTTTTCTCGACCAAGCGCAGGGAACCTTGTTCTTCGAGGTGCTG
>VGOU01000028.1 GCA_016875795.1 Chloroflexota bacterium
CGCGCGCGGGCGTGCGGAGCGCGCGCGCGGCGGCGGCGGCGAGCGCGGTGACGGCGGCGACGATGCGCACGGGCCGACCGTACCGCCGCCGCTTTGTATGCATCTGATGGATATTAATGGCGCATCAGATGTATGCTGGCTTCGTGGGCCCGCACTTCCCCGTCGGCGGACCGGTCCCCGCCGACGACCTCGTCGGTCGCGAGCCCTACCTGCGAAGCACGGCGGCCCGCCTCGGGGACGGCGAGCACCTCCTCATCGCCGGACCTCGCCGGATCGGCAAGACGTCGGTGATCCTCGAGGTCCTGCGCCGGCTGCGGCGCCGCGGCGCGGTCACCGCCTACGTCGACTGCCTCGGCGCCACCGACGTCCGCGGGCTCGCCGAGCGCCTCGCTTCCTCGCTCCTCGCCTCGCTCGAGGGCAAGGAGGGCGCGTTCGAGGACGCGCGCGCCATCGCGAGCGGCCTGCGGCCGAGCGGCCGCATCCGCTACGAGCACCTCGATCTCGTCATGCCGATCGTGCGCGAGGCGGCGGCGCAGCGCGCGTTCGAGGCCGGTCTCGACCTGCCCCGCGCGATCGCGCAGCGCGCGGGGAAGCCGGTCGTCGTGGCGCTCGACGAGTTCCAGGCGGCCGGGCGGCTCGGGCCGCGGGTGTTCGACGTCATGCGGTCGCGCTTCCAGGCGCAGCGCGGCGTGGCGTACGCGTTCCTCGGCTCGGAGGAGGGCATCCTCGAGGAGCTCTTCGGCGAGAAGGGGCGGCCGCTGTACCGCTTCGCCGTCGCTCACGACCTCGCAGAGGCGGGCGGCCACCGGTTCGGCATCGACCCCGCCGACTGGCACGCGTACCTCGTGCGGAAGCTGAAGCAGAAGCGCATCGCGATCGCGGAGACCGAGGTCGACCGCATCCTCGATGCGACGGGCGGCCATCCCCAGGACACGATGCAGCTGTGCGCCGCGCTCTACCACTTCATGCGCGACGAGGGCCTCCGCGCGGTCACGGCGGAGATCGTGGGTATCGCGTACGAGGTGGCGCTGCGCGAGCTCGACCGGCCGTTCGCGCTGCACTGGGCCGACCTCGGCGGGCAGAAGTGGCTGCAGGCCGTGGCCAAGCGCGTCGCGCGCGGCGAGCCGCTGTACGCGGCGCGGTCCGACACCGACGTCCCCCGGGCGGAGGTGCTGCGCGCCGTCAACGCGCTCCGCGGCCGCGGCCTCGTGGTGCGGACGGGCCGCGGCTCCTACGAGTTCCTCGAGCCGATGTTCGCCGAATACGTGCGCCGGCTCGACGCCGGTATCGTTCCTTCGCGATGAGCACGGCCCCGTCCGGCAACCTCGACCTGCGGCGCGGCGCCCGCGTGCGCTGGCAGCCCGTGCACACCGAGGAGTGGCGCGAGGGGAAGCTCGTCCGCCCGTCGCCGACGAACGAGGAGTGGCTCGTCGAGAGCGACACCGGGCAGCGCTACTGGATCTACGTCACGCGGCTGCGTCCTGGCTGAGCGGTACCCCCAGGCCGACTCGAACGGCCGTCTTCGGCTCCGGAGGCCGACGCTCTATCCGCTGAGCTATGGGGGCGGATCCGGGTGGGACGCGTCCCATTGTACCGGCGCGATGCGCGCATCCGTGAGCGTCCGATCGGCCTCGCCCGGCCATAGGCTATCGCCGTGACCGCGCGCGACCGCGAGCTCTCGCTCCTCGAGCACCTCCAGGAGCTTCGCAACCGGATGTACTTCATGGCGATCGCCGTCGCGGTCATGACCGCGATCTCGTTCACGTTCGCCGAGACGATGATCCGCATCCTCCTTCTCCCGTCGGGCCTCGCGACGTGCCAGACGCTCGCGCCGACCGAGGGATTCGCGACGTTCATGCGCGTCGCCTTGTTCGCGGGGATCGCGCTCGCGATGCCCGTGATCGTGTGGCAGCTCTTCGCGTACATCGACCCGGCGCTCCTGCCGAACGAGCGCCGCTTCGTGCTCCGGCTCGGGCCGTTCGTCGTGCTCCTCTTCGTGACGGGCATGGCCTTCTGCTACTTCGTCCTCCTGCCGCAGGCGCTCGGGTTCCTCGTGAACTTCGGCCGCTCGGTGTTCAGCCCGGAGCTGCGCTGCGCCGAGTACATCGAGTTCGTGACGATCTTCATCCTGGCGATGGGGATCGTCTTCGAGGTGCCCGCGATCATGTTCGCGCTCGTCCGCGTCCGCATCGTGTCGCGCGAACGCCTCGCGTCGATGCGGCGCTACGTCTTCCTCGGCGTGTTCCTCGTGGCGGCGCTCATCACGCCGACACCCGACCCGTTCAACCAGACCCTGGTGGCGATCCCCCTGTACGTCCTGTACGAGCTCGGCCTGCTGATCTCACGCTTCGCCGGAGGTCCTCGAGCCGCCGCTTGAGATCGGCCTCGGCGCCGATCTCGGTCGGCGCGTAGTACTCGCGCCCCGCGAGCCCGTCGGGCAGGAACACCTCTTCCGGATCGAAGTGGCCGGGCGCGTCGTGCGCGTAGCGATAGCCCTGCCCGTACCCGAGCTGGCGCATGAGCCCGGTCACGGCGTTGCGCAGGTGCAGGGGCACGGGCTCCGCTCGCGTCCGCTCGATGTCGTCCGCGAGGCGCCCGGCCGCAGCCTTCAGCGAGTCGGACTTCGACGCGAGCGCGAGGTACACCGTCGCTTCCGCGAGGGGGAACCAGCCCTCGGGCAGGCCGATGAGGTGCACGGCCTGCTGCGCCGCTGAGGCGAGGACGAGCGCCTGCGGGTCGGCGAGGCCGACGTCCTCCGCCGCGAGGATGACGAGCCGGCGCGCGATGAACATCGGGTCCTCGCCCGCGTCGATCATGCGCATGAGCCAGTAGAGGCCGGCGTCCGGGTCCGAGCCGCGGATGCTCTTGACGAACGCGCTGATCGTGTCGTAGTGCTGGTCGCCGGCGCGGTCGTACAGGAGCGTGCGGCGCTGGAGCGCGTCGCGAACCGCCTCGATCCCGACGCGCCGCACGCCGTCCGGCCCGGCCGCCGTCGCGTCGGTCGCGAGCTCGAGCGCGTTCAGCGCGACCCGGGCGTCCCCGTTCGCGACGTTGACGAGAGCGTCCTCGGCGCCGGGCTCGAGGACGGCCGACCCGCCGAGCCCGCGCTCGTCGGCGACCGCGCGCCGGACGATCGCGCGGACCTGCTCGTCCGCGAGCGGCCGCAGGACGTACACGCGGCTCCGCGAGAGCAGCGCGGAGATGACCTCGAACGAAGGGTTCTCCGTCGTGGCGCCGATGAGGACGATGTCGCCCTCCTCGACGTGCGGGAGCACGACGTCCTGCTGCGCCTTGTTGAAGCGATGGATCTCGTCGATGAAGAGGACGGTCCGCTCGCCGGTCCCGGCCCGCGTGCGCCGGGCGTCCTCGATGACGCGCCGCAGGTCCGCGACGCCCGCCGAGACCGCGGAGATCGGGACGAAGCGCGCCCCGGCGTGGCGCGCGGCGATCGCGGCGAGGGTCGTCTTCCCGGTGCCGGGCGGGCCCCACAGGATGAACGACGGGAGATGGCCCGCCTCGATGGCGCGCCGCAGCACGCGACCGCTGCCGACGATGTGATCCTGGCCGACGAACTCGCCGAGGTCGCGCGGCCGCATGCGCGCGGCGAGCGGCCTGCCGGCGTGGGGCGGCCCGTCGCCCTCGGGCTCGAACAGCGGCGCGCCGCGGACCGATCCCGCCGCGCGCCGCATGCGCCGCATGGGCCGGAGCATATTGGTGGCCATGCGCGCGCTCCGCGAACGCGCCCTCGCGCTCCTCCCGCGTCCCGACGTCCCCACGTTCTACCTCGTCGCGTTCGCGCGCGGCAGCGGCGCGGCCGCCGTCATCCTCATGCTCACGGCGCTCCGCGTCGCGGCGTGGCCGCTCGCGGCGGCGTTCGTGCACGGGTTCATGGGCCCGCCCGCGGACCGGCGGGAGGACCCATAAAGCTTCGTTATAGTTAGCGCCTCCGACGGCGATCGAGCGATGGGGGCGATGGGGAGCATGCTGAGCGACGCGTCGCTGCGCGAGCTGCGCCATTACTACCGCGCGCTCGGCGACGTCACCCGCCTACGCATCGTGCAGCTGCTGGCGACGGAAGGAGAGCAGATGGTCTCGGAGATCGCCCGGCGGCTGCACGTCAGCCAGCCCCTCCTCACGTGGCACCTCCACCGCCTGGAGCGCGCGAGCGTCGTGCGCACCGTCCGGGTCGGCCGCGAGGTGCGCTGCTCGTTCGACCGCGAGCGGTTCTCCGAGCTGAGCGAGCGCGGCGCGCGCACCCTCATGAACCGGTCGTCGGTCCGCTGACGGTGTCGTCACGCCACGGAGTCGTCCCGGCGGGCGCGGCGCGCGCGACGCGCGGAGCGCTCGCGCCGCTCGGCCGCGCGCTCGTCGCTATGGGGGTGACGCCCAACGCGATCACGGCGCTCGGCGTCCTCCTCACCGTCACCGGAGCCGTGCTCGTCGCGCAGGAGCGTCCGATGGCCGCGCTCCTCGTGCTCATCGCGGGGTCGCTCGCGGACACCCTCGACGGCACCGTCGCGCGGGCCTCGGGGGGCGGCACGAAGGTCGGCGCGTTCTTCGACTCGACGGCCGACCGCGTGGCCGACGCCGCCATCTTCACGGCGGCGGCGTGGGTCGGGTCCGTCCGCGCCGATGTGGCCCTCCTGTGGGCCGCGCTCCTCGCGCTCTCGTCGTCGTCGCTCGTCCCGTACGTGCGCGCGAAGGCCGAGTCGCTCGGCGCGAGCGCGACCATCGGCCCGGCGCCGCGCGAGGCGCGGCTCGTCATCACCCTCCTCGGCCTCGCGGCCTGGGCGCTCACCGGTCAGCTCATCGCGTTCACCGTCGCCGTCGCGGCGGTCGCGTTCCTCGCGGTCATCACGCTCGTGCAGCGCGCGGTCGTCGTGGTGCGATCGCTCGCGGGCGCGAAGTAGAAGGGGGAGACGGACATGGCACGCACCAACGGAGGCAAGGATGGGAGGGCGAACGGACGTCCCCCGCGCGCGCAGGCCGAGGCCAACGGACGAGGGCGGGCACACGGGCCGGCGCGAGGGCTCCGCCCGGGCGCCGGTCGGAAGGGCCGGCCGATCCGCGTCGCGATCATCGGCGTGGGCAACTGCGCGAGCTCGCTCGTGCAGGGCATCCACTACTACCGGAGCGCGAAGGTGGGCGACCGCATCCCGGGGCTGATGCACGTGGACCTCGGCGGCTACCACATCCGCGACATCGAGTTCGTGGCCGCGTTCGACGTCGACAAGAACAAGGTCGGCAAGGATCTCGCCGACGCCATCTACGCCGCGCCGAACAACACGTACCGCTTCGCCGACGTCCCGCGCACGGGCGTGAAGGTCCATCGCGGCATGACGCACGACGGCATCGGCAAGTACCTCGCGCAGGTCGTCGAGAAGGCGCCCGGTCCGACGGAGGACATCGTCGGCATCCTCAAGGAGACGAAGACCGATGTCGTCGTCTCTTACCTCCCCGTCGGGAGCGAAGAGGCCACGAAGTGGTACGTCGAGCAGGTGCTCGACGCCGGCTGCGCGTTCATCAACTGCATCCCCGTGTTCATCGGCCGCGAGCCGTACTGGCAGCGCCGATTCGCCGAGCGCGGCCTCCCGATCGTCGGCGACGACATCAAGTCGCAGGTCGGCGCGACGATCACGCACCGCGTCCTCACGAACCTGTTCAACGACCGCGGCGTGCGGCTCGACCGCACCTACCAGCTGAACTTCGGCGGGAACACCGACTTCCTGAACATGCTCGAGCGCGAGAGGTTGGAGTCGAAGAAGATCAGCAAGACGAACGCGGTGACGAGCATGCTCCCCTACGAGCTCCCCGAGACCGACGTCCACGTGGGGCCCTCGGACCACGTGCCGTGGCTCCTCGACCGCAAGTGGTGCTACATCCGCATGGAGGGCACCACCTTCGGCGACGTTCCGCTGAACGTCGAGGTGAAGCTCGAGGTCTGGGACTCGCCGAACAGCGCGGGCGTCGTCATCGACGCGATCCGCTGCTGCAAGCTGGCGCTCGACCGCGGGCTCGCCGGCACGATCCTCGCTCCGTCGGCGTACTTCATGAAGTCGCCGCCGAGGCAGATCCCGGATGACGTGGCGCGCGATCGCGTCGAAGCCTTCATCGCCGGGCGCGACCGCGAGGTCCTGAGCGGCGAGCCGGGGAAGGTGGCGGCCAGGGCCTAGACCGATGGGTCGCACGCTCGCCCACGGGATCGGCTACTGGCTCTGGCGGACGGCGGCTGCGCTCGCGCAGCGCCTCCCGCCGGGGCCGCTCTACGCCGTCGCGTCCGCCCTCGGCGAGCTCACCTACCTCGCGTGGGGCACGAAGCGCCGGATCGCGAACGCCAACTTCTCCCGCGTGCTCGGGCGCCCCGCGGACGATCCGCTCGTGCGGCGCACCGCGCGGCGCTCGTTCCGCAACTTCGCGAAGTACGTCGTCGAGATCATGCGCTTCCCGAGGCTCCGCGCCGGCGACCTCCAGCACATCGTGCACGTGGAGGGGATGGAGCACCTGCGGAGCGCGATCGACCGTGGGCGCGGGCTCATCTTCACCTCCGTGCACTTCGGCAACTTCGAGATGGGCGGCGCCCGCATCGCCTACGAGATCCCCCTGAACGTCATCGCCGACGACCTCTCGAACCAGCGCCTCATGGATCTCCTCGTGGGCAACCGCTCGCACAAGAACATCAACATCCACTCGCCGAGCGGCGCGGCGCGCAAGGTGCTGCAGGCGCTGCGGCGCAACGAGATGGTCGGGCTGATGATGGATCTCGGCCCGCGCGCCCTGGCGTTCGACACCGTGCGCGCGCGCTTCTTCGGGCAGGAGGCGGCGTTCCCCGCCGTGGCCGCCAACCTCGCGCGCGTGTCCGGCGCGCCGATCGTCGTGGCGGTCGTCACGCGACAGCCCGACAACACGTTCCGCGGCGTCGCGCTGCCGCCGATCTTCGTCGACCGCGCGCAGGAGGCAGCGGGCGAGACGACGCGGGTCACCCAGGCGATCGCCCGCGGCCTCGAGGACCTCATCAGCCGCTGCCCCGAGCAGTGGTACATCTTCCGGCCGATGTGGCCCGAGGCGCGCGCGACGGGAGCGACGTGATCGCCCTCGCGCTCACGCGCGCGGCCGAGGTCGCCCTGCCCGCGCTCCCCGACGCGCTCTACCGGCCCGTGAGCGAGGTGAGCGGCACGCTCGCCTGGCTCGCGAATGCCCGCGCACGGCGCGCCGTGCGCGCGAACCTCGCGACGATCGGCGCGCGGCGCGCCGCGGCGCGCCGCGTGTTCGTGAACCAGGTGCGCCACTACCTCGAGATCTTCCGCCTGCTGCGGCTGCGGCCGGAGCAGCTCCTGCGCATGATCGACGTCCGCGGCTGGTCCGATCTCACCCAGGCGCAGTCGAAGGGCAGGGGCGTGATCCTCGCGAGCGCTCACCTCGGCCCCGTCACGGTGTGCGGCCAGATCGTCGCCGCGCGCGGTATGGACGTGGCCGCCCTCGTGGAGACGAAGTCGGGCGACATGGGCCGCCTCATCGACCGCGCGCGCTCCGCGATGGGCGTGCGGACGCTCGACGGGCGCTCGGCCATGAGCGTGGTCCGCACGCTGCGCGGCGGCGGCGTCATCGGCGTCATTGCGGACCGGGCGGTCACCGGCGTCGGCGAGCGCGTCACGTTCTTCGGACGCGAGGCGCTCCTCCCCTCGGCGCACGTGGCCCTGGCCCTTCGCACCGGCGCGGCGCTCGTCCCGGCGTTCGCGCTCCGCGAGGGCTCGCGGCTCGTCGCGAGCATGGAGCCCGAGCTCGTCCTCGAGCGCACCGGCGACCGCGACGAGGACGTCCGGCGCGGAGTGCAGCGCTGGGCGGCCGTCCTCGAGCGGCAGGTCGCGCGCGCGCCCGAGCAGTGGTCGGTCTTCGAGCCGATCTGGGAGCGGGATGGGAAGGGCTGACCTCCAGCTGCACTCCGACCTGGGCGACGGCCTGTCGCCGCCGGAGGCCATCGTCGACGCCGCCGAGCGCAGCGGGCTCGACGTCATCGCGCTCACCGACCATGACGACATCCGCGGGTCGTTCCAGGCGCGCGACGCCGCGGCGCGCAGCGGCAGCGACGTGGCCGTCATCACCGGCATGGAGGTGACGACCCGGTCGGGCCACCTCCTGGCCCTCTTCATCGAGGACGAGGTGCCGATGCTCCGGCCGATCGCCGAGACGGTCCAGCTCATCCACCAGCTCGGCGGCCTCGCGGTCGTGCCCCATCCGCTCTCCTACCTCACGTTCTCCGTGGGCGAGCGCGTCCTGCGCGAGCTCGCCGCGCGGCCCGAGACGCAGGTCGACGGGATCGAGCTGCGCAACCCCTCGTACGCGGGGCGCGTGCGCGCGACGCGCGCCGAGTGGCTGAACGAGCACGTCCTGCACGTGGCCGCGACCGGGTCGAGCGACGCCCACCACGCCAGCCTCGTCGGGTCCGCGTGGACGGAGTTCGACGGGACGGCGGCGGCCGACCTGCGCCGCGCGATCGAGGCGCGCGCCACGCGGCCCGCGGGGCGGCGCTGGACGCTGAAGGAGCATCTCGACGGCGCGGTCCGCCAGCAGTACCGCGCGATGCTGCACGACCCCGCGAAGCGGGTGTGGCGCCGCTACGTTCGTGGAGGGACGAAGGGATGAAGATCGGGATCGTGTCGCCGTACGCCTACCCGAGGCCGGGCGGCGCGAACTCGTACGTCCGCGAGCAGTACGAGCAGCTGCGCGCGCTCGGCCACGAAGCGCGGATCATCACCGCGCCGTGGGGCGACGACCCGCCGGCCCAGGACGTCATCCAGATCGGCCGGGCCGTCGCGGTCCCCTACAACGGGAGCATCGGCCGCATCACGCTCTCGCTGCGGCTCGAACACCACGTCGGGCGGATGCTGAAGCGCGAGGGCTTCGACGTCATCCACCACCACGAGCCGCTCGTGCCGTTCCTCTCCATGCAGATCCTCGACGGCGCGAGGTGCCCGAGCGTGGCGACGTTCCACGCGTTCGGCGGATTCTCGATGTCGTATTGGCTCGGCCGGCCCATCGGCCACCACTACATGAAGAAGCTCGCCGCGCGGATCGCCGTGTCGACCGCCGCCATGCACTTCGTGTCGAGCTACTTTCCCGGCGAGTACCGGATCATCCCGAACGGCGTGGACGTCGACTTCTACGCGAGCGCGCGCCCGTTCCCGGAGTACCGCGACGGCAAGGTGAACATCCTGTTCGTCGGGCGCCTCGAGCCGCGCAAGGGGGCGATGTACCTCCTCCGCGCGTACGCCCTCCTGAGGCGCCACCGGCCGGACACGCGCCTCATCTTCGTGAGCGCGGGGCGGCAGCTCGGCGCGATGCGGCGCTTCGTGCGCGAGAACGGGCTGACCGACGTCCTCTTCGCCGGGCGCGTCGGCGACGTCGACAAGGCGCGCTTCTACCGGACGGCGGACATCTTCTGCGCCCCGTCGACGGGCCAGGAGTCCTTCGGGATCGTGCTCCTCGAGGCGATGGCGGCGGGCCGCGCGGTCGTGGCCTCGGACATCCACGGGTACAAGAAGGTGGTCCAGCGGAGCGTCACGGGGCTGCTCGTGGAGCCGAAGGACCCCGAGGCGCTGTGCCGCGCACTCACGCAGCTCGTCGACGATCCCTCACTGCGAGAACGTCTGGGGCAGGCGGGAGCGGCGCGGGCGCGCGAATTCGACTGGGAGCACGTCGCGCGGCAGCTCGTGGGGGTGTACGAGGAGGTCGTCCGGCGAACTCCGGCGGGCGGATAGGCCTACAGGCACTGGGGCGGGCGATCGCCCTTGCCTATAGTTCGGGCCAATCAGGCGCGCGGCCTCGCCGCGCGGGGAGGGATCGAGAGCGCATGCGCATTCCACTCGCATTCGCAGCGGCCCTGTCAATGGTGCTCGCGGCGTGCGCGCCGTCAGCCGCGCCGGCCGGCGCTTCCCCGGTGGCGACCACCGCCGCGGCGCCGACCGGAGCGGCGCTGCCCACGGCTGAGCAGCCGCGTCCGGGCGGCGAGCTCGTGTACATCGTCACGGCGGAGCCGCCGACGTTCGACGGCCACCAGTCGACGACCTTCGCGACGCTCATGCCCGTCTCGCCGCATTACAGCCTGCTGTACCGGCTGGACCCCGCGGACAACGTCAGCAAGATCGTCCCGGACGTGGCCGACGGCATGCCGCAGATCTCGGCCGACAAGCTCACCTGGACGGTGAAGCTGCGCAAGGACGTGAAGTTCCACGACGGCAGCGCCCTCACCGCCGAGGACGTCGTGGCGACCTACGAGAAGATCCGCAAGCCGCCGACGGGCGTCACGAGCCCGCGCCAGGCGACGCTCGCGCCGGTCGAGTCGGTCACCGCGCAGGGCGCCGACACCGTCGTGTTCAAGCTGAAGTACCCGAGCGCGTCGTTCCAGGCGGCGCTCGCGTCGCCGTGGAACTACCTGTACCAGGCGTCGAAGCTGAAGACCGACCCGAAGTACTACGAGAAGAACGTGATGGGCACCGGCCCGTTCACGTACACCGAATACGTCAAGGGCTCGCACTGGGCCGGGAAGAAGAACCCGGGCTACTTCGTCCAGGGCAAGCCGTACCTCGACTCGTACAAGGCCGTGTTCATCACCGACGTGAACCGGCAGACCACCGCGATCCAGAGCAAGCAGGCGATGATCGAGTTCCGCGGCTTCACGCCCACCCAGCGCGACACGCTGTCGCGCGCGCTGCCGAACGACCTCGCGATCCAGGAAGCGCCGTGGGTGTGCGTGAACTACGTCTCGTTCAACACCACGAAGAAGCCGTTCGACGACGCGCGGGTGCGCCGCGCGCTCACCATGGCCATCGACCGCTGGAAGGGCGGCGAGGCCCTCTCGCGCCAGACGATCGTGAAGGACGTCGGCGGCCTCATGCGGCCGAAGGGCCCCTTCGCCATGACGGACGCCGAGCTCGAGAAGATCCCGGGCTTCGCCCGTGACAACGCGAAGTCCGTCGAGGACGCCAAGAAGCTCCTCGCCGACGCCGGCGCGAGCAACCTCACGTTCAACTTCCTCAACCGCAACGTCACCACGCCGTACGAGCCGGTCGCCCTCTTCGTCATCAACGAGTGGAAGAAGATCGGCGTGAACGCCACCCACCAGGTGAAGGAGACGGCGCCCTACCAGGCCGACCTGCGGAACAAGAACTTCGACGTCGGGCTGGACTTCAACTGCGACTACTTCGACGAGCCCGACCTCCAGCTCGCGAAGTTCTACTCGGCGAGCGGCCTCGGCGCGGGGCTCAACCTGTCCCACTACGAGGACAAGAAGCTCGACGGCATGATCGACGCCCAGAGCCGCGAGACCGATCCCCAGAAGCGCAAGCAGCTTGTGGGGGAGATCGAGCGGTACGCGATGGGCGAGCAGGCGTGGATGGTCCCGGTGATCTGGTGGTACCGGATCATCCCGCACCTCAACGCGGTCCGCGGGTACCGCATCGGCTCGAACCACTACACGAACATGGACATGGCCAACGTCTGGCTAGCGACCAGCAGGTAGCGGCACTAGACAAGCGGAAGGGGCCGGTCGAGGCTTAGCGCATGCAGCGCTACGTCATCGGCCGGCTCCTTCTCATGATCCCCACGCTCCTCGGCGTGGCGATCCTCACGTTCGTGATCATGCGCGTCGTCCCGGGCGACGTCGTCACCCTCCGCTACTCGGGATCGGGGGCCGTGCCGCAGGAGGTCATCGAGCGCGAGCGCGCCCAGCTCGGGCTCGACCGGCCGATGCCCGCTCAGTTCATGGACTACATGACCGGGATCGTCCGCCTCGACTTCGGCAGGTCCCTGTGGACGGACCGCCCGGTCGTGGAGGAGGTGGGCGCGCGCATCGGGATCACCATCGAGCTCGCGATCATCGCCGCGATCATCGCCACGCTCCTCGCCATCCCGCTCGGCGTCCTCGCGGCGGTGAAGCAGGACACCTGGGTGGACTACGTCGTCCGCGTCTTCAGCATCGGCGGGCTCGCGTTCCCCTCGTTCTGGCTCGGGATCCTCATGATCCTCGGCCTCGTCGTGTGGTTCCGCTGGGCGCCGCCTCTCATCTTCGTTCCGCTCTGGAGGGACCCCGTCGAGAACCTCGCGCAGCTCATCTGGCCGGCGCTCGCCGTGGGCTACCGCTACTCGGCCGTCGCGACCCGCATGACGCGCTCATCGGTCCTCGAGGTGCTCCGCGAGGACTACGTGCGGACCGCGCGGGCGAAGGGCGTCGTCGAGTGGGTCGTCGTCGTGCGCCACGCGCTGCGCAACTCGCTCCTGCCCGTCATCACCGTCATCAGCCTCGAGTTCGCGTTCCTCTTCGGCGGGCTCGTCGTCACGGAGCAGGTCTTCAACGTGAACGGGCTCGGCAAGCTCCTCGTCGACGCGGTGCAGCACCGCGACTACCCTCTCGTCCAGGCGCTCGTGCTCATCTTCTCGTTCGTCTTCGTGTTCGTGAACTTCATCGTCGACATCCTCTACGGCGTCCTCGACCCGCGTATCCGCTACGCATGAGCCGCGCACCGACCGCGTTCGCACCGGGCCACGACTCGATGGAGATCGCGCGCCGGCGCTTCCTCGAGGACACCGGCTGGCGGCGGTCCCGCCGCGCGACGCGCGACTTCATCCGGCGCCGGCCGCTCGGCGCCGCGGGGGCCGTGATCATCATCCTCATGATCCTCGCGGCGGCCCTCGCCGACGTGATCTCGCCGTACGACCCCGTCGCGCAGGACTTCCTCGACTCGCTCCTCCCGCCGAGCGTGCAGCATCCCCTCGGCACCGACTCCTTCGGCCGCGACGTGCTCTCGCGGCTCCTCCACGGCGCGCGCGGCGCGCTCCTCGTGGGGTTCGTGTCCTCCCTCGCTGGATCGACGCTCGGCCTCGTGTTCGGCGTCATCGGGGCGTACTTCGGCGGCAAGGTGGACGAGGCCATCCAGCGCGTCATGGACGTCCTCATCTCGTTCCCGCTCATCGTCATCGCCATCGCGGTCGTCGCCGCGCTCGGCCCGGGCGTCGTGAACGTCATCGTCGCCATCACCGTGCCGGTCATCCCCCGCGTCGCCCGCGTCGTGCGCTCGAGCGGCCTCGCCGTCGTGCGCATGCCCTACATCGAGGCCGCGCGCTCCATCGGCGTCCAGGCGCCGCGGATCATGTTCCGCCACATGGTCCCGAACGTCTTCGCCCCGTACCTGATCATGCTCACCGCGTTCCTCGGGCAGGCCATCCTCCTCGAGGCTTCGCTGGCCTACCTCGGGCTCGGCGTGGTCGAGCCCGACCCCGCGTGGGGCCTCATGCTCCGCGGTCAGGGCATGCAGTTCCTCGAGCAGGCCCCCTGGCTCGCCGTCGCCCCCGGCGTCGCGATCAGCCTGGCCGTGTTCGGCTTCAACCTCTTCGGCGACTCCCTGCGCGACGCCCTGGATCCGCGCCTGCGGACGGCGTAGGACCGATCCCAGGCGGGTGCGTCACCCGCCCGAGCGCTGACCTACTCCCCCTTCCACACCGGCCTGCGCTTCTCCATGAACGCGCGCACGCCCTCGCGGAAGTCCTCGCTCATGTAGCAGAGCAGGATGAGGTCGGCGCCCTCCTCGGGGCGCATGCGCTCGCGGATGCGGCGGAGCTGCTCCTTCGTCGCGCGCAGCGTGAGCGGCGCGAACGACGCGATCTGCCGCGCGAGCTCCTCGGCCCGCGCCGGGAGCGCCTCGTCGCTCGCGGTGACCTCGGCGAGCAGGCCCGCCTGCTTCATCTCGGCCGCGTCGAGGAGGCGCGCCGTGAAGAGGATCTCCTTCACCCGCGCGACGCCGACGAGCGTGACGAGGCGCAGGACGTTGTTCAGCGAGAGGACGTTGCCGAGCGTGCGCGCGATGGGCACGCCGAAGCGCGCCGAGGGCGCGCCGATGCGGATGTCGCACGCCGCCGCGATGGCGGCCCCGCCGCCGACCGCGGGCCCGCGGATCGCCGCGATCGTCGGCACACGGAGCCCCTCGAGGGCCCCGAGGATGCGGTCCATCTTCGCCTCGTAGTCGAGCGCCTGCAGCTCGGTGCGGAAGTCGCGGAACTGCGAGATGTCCGTCCCGGCGACGAACGCCTCGCCAGCGCCGGTGAGGACGACCGCGCGCACCGAGGGATCCGCGTCGATCTCCGCGCTCACCTGTCCGAGGCGCTCGTACATCGCGAACGTCATGGCGTTCAGCGCCGACGGGCGGTCGAAGGTCACCCACGCGACCTCGCCGCGCCGCTCGAGGCGGACCTCGCCCGGGTCGCTCATCGGACGGCCGCGGCCGCTGTGGCGACCACGCCGCGCGCCAGGAGCTCCCTCGCCGCCTCGTCCGCGACCCCGAGCCCGCGCAGCACCTCGAGCGAATGCTCGCCGAGGAGCGGCCCCGCGCGGCCGAGCCGGGGTGGCGTGCGGGTGAGGCCGAGCGGCGATCCGAGCGCGCGGGTCGGGCCGAGGACCGGATGGTCGAGGTCCGTGAAGAACCCGCGCGCCGCGAGGTGCGGGTCGGCGAACACCTCGCCGTAGTCGCGGATCTCGCCGCACGGGACGCCGGCGTCGCGCAGCAGCCGCAGCCAGTGCGCGGCGGGGCGCGTCGCCGTGACCGCCTCGATGAGCGGCATGAGCTCCCGGGCGGCGCGCTGCCGCGCGGCGGCGGTCGCGAAGCGCTCGTCGTGCTCGATGTCCGCGAGCCCGAGCGCCTCACAGAACGCGGTCCAGTTGCGCGGCGTCGTCGCGCCGACGACGAAGTGGCCGTCGGACGAGCGGATGGCCTGGTACGGGCCGACGAGCTTGTGCGCGGAGCCCGCCGCGCGCGGGACCTCGCCCGTGGTGAAGTGCTCGCCCGACTCCCACACCGCGAGCGCGACCGACGACTCGAACATCGAGACGTCCACGAGCTGCCCCTTCCCGTCGCGGTCGCGCGCGCGCAGCGCCGCGAGGATCGCGATCGTCCCGTACAGCGCGGCGCCCAGGTCGGCGATGGAGACGCCCACCTTCACGGGCGGCCCGCCCTCTTCCCCGGTGATGCTCATGAGCCCCGACATCGCCTGCACGATGATGTCGAGCGCGGGGCGGTCGGCGTACGGGCCGTCCTGCCCCCACCCGCTGATCGCGGCGTAGATGAGCCGCTCGTTCGCGCGCAGCAGGTCCGCGGGGGCGAGCCCGAGGTCGCTCATCGTCCCGGGCCGCAGGTTCTCGACGATCACGTCGCTGCGCAGCGCGAGGCGCGTGAAGATGTCACGGCCCTCGGCCGCCTTCAGGTCGAGCGCGAGGCTGCGCTTGCCGCGGTTCAGCCGCGCGAAGTTGCCGCTCTCGCCGGCCCTGAGCGGCGGCATCCGCCGCGCGAGGTCGCCCGCGGTCGGCTCCTCGACCTTGATGACGTCGGCGCCGAGGTCGGCGAGCTGCATCCCGCAGAACGGGCCGGCCATGTAGTTCCCGACCTCGACGACGCGGAGCCCGGCCAGCGGCGGCTCGCTCAACACGTCCCACACCGGTCGGTGCGGCCGGGCGCGATGCGCCACGCACCGCCGCGGGTGCCGTCGGAGCCGACGACCCACACGGCCGATCCCTCCGTGAACACGGCGCGGAGCGTACAGGCCGTCCCGAGGTCGATCGTGCACACAGCACGCGCATCCGGCTCGGTCGCGCGAGACCGCTCCATCGGCGTGCCCGTGTCGCCGACCACCCACACGGCGGCCGCGCCCACGACCGCGCTCAGGTCCTCGATGCCGAAGCGGTCGGCGCGCATCTGCCGCCGCTCCTCGTCGACGGTGAGCAGCGACCCGCCCGCGCAGACCGCGAGCATCGTGCTCCCGTCGCACTGCGCCGCGGCGAGCGACCACAGCGTCGGATCCGGGATCGTCCACGCGCGGCCGTCCCAGCGGACCG
>VGOU01000029.1 GCA_016875795.1 Chloroflexota bacterium
GTCCCCGCCGCAAGGTCTGCGTGTTCTGCGTCGACAAGGTGAAGCGGATCGACTACAAGGACAAGGCGCGCCTGCAGCGGTTCCTCAGCGACCGCGCGCGGATCGAGCCGCGGCGCAAGAGCGGATCGTGCTCCAAGCACCAGCGAATGCTCACGACCGCGCTGAAGCGGGCGCGCTTCATGGCGCTCCTGCCATGCACCACGGAGCACGTCCGCGGGATGATGTCGGCCCGAGACCGCGCGATCGCGGGCGGGCCCCCGCCCGAGCGTCCCGCGCGTCCGCCGTTCCGCCCGTACGCCCCGCGCCCCGAGGGTGCGGCTCCGATGCCCCCGCGCCCGGAGGCGCCCCTTCCCGAGGCGCCGCGCCCGGACGCGGCTCCGAAGCCGGAGGCCTAGCGGGCGAGGAGCGGCCCCACCAGCAGCGGCAACGCGAAGGCCTGGACGAGCACCATGAGCGCGAGCGCCCCGCCGGGAGCGATCACGGCCGGGGCGCTCGCGACGAGCGCGGCGCCGGCCGCGATGCCGTTGATGCCTAGACCGCCGAGGAACGAGAGCGGCGGGATCGCGCCGGCGAGGCCGCCGATGAGGTACGCGGCGACGAGCGCCCGCGTCGAGGTCAGCTTCCGCGCGCGCAGGACCGTGCCCGCCGCCGCGGCGAAGAGCGCCGCGGGGACGATGAAGAGACCGATCCCGAGCGTGGCACCGGCCGCCGAGCCGCGCTGCTCATCGCCGCGCCGTATCCCATGCCCGAGCCGAGGACGAGCCCGACCGCGTAGACGACGGTCTCCGGCGAGAGCCAGCGGGTGCGGCGGGTGAGCCAGAGCCAGCCCGCGAAGACGACGAGCGGCGCGAGGATCACCGGTATCGCGAGCGCGCCGTTGCCGTCGAGGGCGTAGGGGCCGAAGGCGATGCGCGGGGTCTCGACGATCCGTGTGAGGGCGCCGACGAGCACGCCGGCGCCCAGTCCCGCCGCGAGCGCCTCGAGCTTCACATCGCGAGGCTACGGAGCCGCTCTGCTAGCGTCGCTGGCGTCCGTACGCTCCTCCTCGGCTCCGCGCTCGCCCTCACGCTCCTGCCCTCCAACGTCCCCGCCGCCGCGATCCCGCTGCTCTCCGCGGAGTGGGGCGCGTCGAACGCCGCGCTGGGCTGGGTCGTCGGCGCGCACCTTTTCGGGTACTCGATCGCGGTGCTGCTGGCGCTGCCGCTCACGGACCGTTTCGGGCCGCGCCCGATAGTGGTCAGCGGCGCGCTCGTCGCGGCGATCGCAAGCCTCGCGCTGCCGCTCGTCGCGCGCGACCCCGCCGTCGCCGTCGTCACGCGCCTCTTCGCGGGAGCCGGCCTCGCCGGTGTGTACATGCCGGGCGTGCGGATCATCGCGTCGACGGTCGACCCGCGCGCGCGCGGCGCCGCGGTCGGCGCGTTCGTCGCCGCGTTCTACCTGGGTTCGGCGCTCTCGTTCCTGTACGCCGGCATGGTCATCGGTCCCCTCGCCGGGTGGCGCGAGGCCGCGACCACATCGGCGCTGGTCGCGTTCCTCGCGCCGGTCCTCGCGCTGCCGGGCTCGCGCGGCGTCGCGCCGGCAGGAGCACGCGGGGTCCTTGACGTGAGCATCGTCCGCGACCCACCGCTGTTCCGCACGATCGCGGCGTACTCGGGGCACGCGTGGGAGCTGTTCGCGATGCGCGGCTGGCTCGCGGCGTTCCTCGCGTCCGCGCTCGTCGCGCAGGGCGCCTCGTCGGTGATGGCGACCGCCGAGGCCGGGCGCTGGTCCGCGCTCATCCTCGGCGCGGGGATCCCCGCGGTGTTCCTCGGCGCGTTGGTCTCGGACCGCCTCGGGCGCGCGCGCACGGCGATCGTCGCCGGGCTCGCGAGCGGCGCGGTCGGCCTCGGCTTCGGCGCGCTCGGAGGGATCCCGTTCGCGCTGCTGATCGCGATCGGCTTCGGGTACAGCGCGCTCATCGCCGCCGACTCGGCCGTCTACTCGACGCGCGTCACCGAGCTCGCTCCCGCGGCGCGCGTGGGATCGGCGCAGGCGATCCAGGCGTTCGGCGGCTTCGCGATGGGCGCGGCCGGACCGGTCGTCGCGGGCCTCGCCCTCGATGCCGGGCTCGGGTTCGTCGGCGCATTCGCGGTCGCGGGGGCCGCGAGCCTCATCGGCTGCCTTCCGCTCATCGCCGACCTGCGCCGCTGAAGGCGAAGGCCCCGCCTCGCGGCGGGGCCTTCATCTCACCAGCGGAGAGCGGCTGCTACGCGGTCGCTTCCGCGTGCAGCGGCCTCTTCTTGTCGATGTTGAGGATCCTCGTGTCCTTCTGCGGGATGGTGAACGGGATGACGCCGGGGATGAGCCACTCCTCCCACATCTTGTCGACCTCGGCCTGGAAGTGGTCGATGTCATCCTGGATGAAGTGGGCGAAGCGGCCCTGCCGCTTCAGGTATTCCCCGACGGGCTTGCGCTTCTTGCGGCCCTCGGCGATCTGGCGCGTCGGACCGGTGAGGTTCACGACGCCGTCCACGACCTCGTAGAGGGGCCAGATGCCGCACTCGACGGCGAGGTGCCCGAGCTCCTGGCTGTACTGCGGGTGGTAGTCCCAGCCCTTCGGGCACGGGTCGAGCGTGTGGACGAACGTGGGCCCGCCGAGCTCGAGCGCGCGGCGGATCTTGTTCATGAGGTCGACGGCGTACGCCGCGCATCCGGCCGCGATGTAGCGCGACTCCGGGTGGCCCGCGGCCATCATGCCCGGCATGTTCTTCTTCCACCGCGTGTGCATGAGACGGCGGTCGGAGCCGGTCGGCGAGAACGTCGTCACGGCGCCGTACGGCGTCTGGCTCGACAGCTGGATGTCGGTGTTCGCGTACGACTCGTTGTCGTACAGGAGGACGAGGCTGTTGTAGTCCTTGTGCGTGAGCGTGGCGGAGATGGCGCCGATGCCCATGTCCGCGCCACCGCCGTCACCGCAGAACGCGATGACGTTGATCTTCTCGTCCTTGATCTTGCCCTTGCGCATGAGCACCTTGAGGCCGGCGGCCGTGCCGAGCGCCGCCGAGCCCGCTGCCCCGAGCTGCGTGTGCATCCACGGCACGACCCAGGGGGTCGTGTAGTACGTCGTGTTCGCGACGTACATGCAGCCCGTCGAGCCGAGCACGATCGTGCGCGGTCCGGACGCCTTGACCATGTGACGCATGACGAGCGCCGACTCGCAGCCCTGGCACGTGCGGTGGCCGGAGACGAACAGCTCCTCGTAGGGGACCTCTTTGACGCCCTTGATCTGCGGGAGCGTCCCGGTCCCGTGTCCGGTCGCGGTGTCAACCGCCATCTCTTCCTCCTAGTCCCGCACGCCGACCCAGTGGCACTGGTCGCCGACGGAAAGGTCGCCGCGGCCGGCGGCCATGGTCTTGTCGAAGATCTCCTGCGCCATGGGCTGCTCGATCTCGCGGCCGCCGAGGCCGGCGATGAACCCGACGACGGTCGGGCGCTTCGCCTGCGAGTAGAGCGCGGAGCGCACCTCGTTGTAGAGGACGCCGCCGTAGAACGGCGAGCCGAACGAGTAGTCGCGGTCGATGACCCCCACGGCCTTGAACCGCGTGAGGCTCCGCACGGTCGCCTCGGTCGGGAATGGCCGGAACCACTTCAGGCGCACGAGGCCGACCTTGTGGCCCTGCTTGCGCAGGCGCCGGATGGCGACCTTCATCGGCAGGGCGAGCGTTCCCTGGCCGAAGAACACGATCTCGGCGTCGTCGGTCATGTACTCGTCGAGGAACGGGTCGTCGCCGCCGCGGCCGAAGATGCGCTTGAAGTCCGCGTGCGCCTCGGTGATGACGCCGAGCGCCTTGCGCATCGCGGCGTCGTTCTGGCGGCGGATCTCCATGAGCCAGTCCTGGTCGACCTGCGGGGCGATCGTGATCGGGTTGTCGGGGTGGAGGAGCCGGTCGCCGAGGTCGTACTTCGGGAGGAACGCGTGGACCGCGGCCTGCGTCGGCACCTTCACGAGCTGCTGCGAGTGGGTGAGGAAAGCGCCGTCGAGCCCGATGGCGATGGGGAGCGACACGCGCTTGTCCTCCGCGACGCGCCACGCCATGAGCGCGAGGTCGAGCGACTCCTGCGCCGTCTCCGCCCAGGGGAGGAGCCAGCCGAGGTCGCGGACCGCGAGCGAGTCGTTGTGCTCGGTGCCGAACGCGCCCGGGTCATCGAGCGCGCGGTTGCCGCAGATGGCGACGACCGGCAGGCGCAGCCCCGCGGTGACCGCGATCGCCTCGAACGCGTAGAACCAGCCGACGCCCGAGGAGCCGACGAAGACGCGCGAGCCGACGGCCGACGCGTGCTTCACGATCTCGAACTGGCTGTGTTCGCCGTCGGCGACGATGTACTCGACGTCCATCCTGCCGTTCGCGATGAGCTTGGCCGCCGCCTGCATGACGCCGTCGTACGGCCGGATGGGGTACGCCGCCATGACGTCCACGTCCGCGAGGCGGATGGCCTCGGCGATGGCCTCGCAGCCCGTGAGGAGCTGCTCGGTCTCGACCTCGGCCGTGGGCTTCGCCTTGACCTCGACCGCCATCAGTCGTCACCTCCTGCGGCCGCGGCGGCCGCCTTCGTCTTGGGGGGCGCCACGGAGACGCCCGTCGTCGCCTCGAACCACCTGTTGTAGGACTCACGGTCAGACTGCCACCGCTGCCAGACGTTGTCGTTCTTCTCGAACTTCAGCTCGTCCACCATGACGATGCAGTCCTTCACGGGGCAGACCTGCGCGCAGATGCCGCAGCCGATGCAGGCCTCGTACACGACCTCGTAGTGCCCGGTCGGCGTGACCTCGAAGCACTCGTCGGGGCAGTCGAGCCAGCACATCGTGCACTTGATGCACGTGTCGAAGTTCACCACCGGGCGCTGCGTGCGCGCCGAGTACTTCTTGTAGAAGGGGTTGCGCTCGCCGGGCTTGCGCGCGTCGACGACGATGCCCGGGCGCATCGTGGTCCAGCCGGGCTTCTCGAACTGCAGGACCTCGTGCCCGCTCGTCCCTTCGCCGGGCTTGACCTCGCGCAGGACCGTCGCGTCGTGACCGAACTGGACGGAGGCGACGGCGCCCTCGTCCTTCGTCTGCTCGCGCACGAGCGCCTTCACGTGCTCGAGCGGGAGCCACTCCGGCGCGACCTTCGCGAGCGCGCCCATGACGCGCCAGTCGGTGTGGTCGTCCTTGTAGACCCACAGGCCCGCGAACGACGCGCCGCCGGGTACGACCGCGAGGGTGTACGGCTTCTCGGCCTTGTCCGTCTGGGCGATGATCTCGTCCGCGGTGCGGTCGCTCGTCACGATGACGACCCCGCCCGGCTTCGTCGGCTTCCAGATCGGCTGCCGGCCGTACCAGGCCCACGACTCGACGCCCTTCACGAGCGTGTCGTCGACCGCGACGGTGACGTCCACGATGCTCGGCTCGTACCGGGCCATGGACGCCTCGAGCTGAGTGTCGTCCACCGCGACGACCGCGAACTGCTTCGCCGGCACGCCGTTGCGCTCCGGCGAGTCGCCGTAGCGCGCGAACGCTGTTCCGGGGTGCCCGCTCCTGCGGGCCGCGAGGACGACGCCGCGGCAGATGCGCTGCGCGAGCGTCTTCTGGAAGATCCCGCGGTAGACGACCTCGACGGTGATGTCAGTGGTCTTCGCTGGGGCCGCCTGTGTGGTCACGCCGGCTTCACCTCCGTGTTGATGAGCTTCAGGATCCCTTCCCCGACGGCGCGGATGTGCTCCACGGCCGCCGCCCGCGCCGACGCGGGGTCACGGCGTTCGAGGGCAGCGAGGATGCGGCGGTGCGCTTCGAGGGACTCGCGCGCGCGCTTCTCCGTTTGGAGCCACTCCTCGCGGGAGGCGCGCAGCACGTCCCAGATGGCGCCAAGGACGGTGACGAGGAGCTCGTTGCGCGCCGCGCCGCCGATGACCTCGTGGAAGCGCGTGTCCTCTTCCACGTAGGACTCGCCTCGCGCCACCTTCGCCTCCTGCGCGCCGAGGATCTCGTGCAGCTCCGCGAGCTCGGCGGCCGTGACGTTCTTCGCCGCGCGCTCCGCGATCGCGGGCTCGATGAGCCCGCGCACGTCGATGACGTCGCGCAGCGTGTGGCCGCGCGCGATGACCCGCGTGAGGGGCTTCGTGAGGTCATCGGGCTGCGCCTGGCGCACGAACGTCCCGCCGCCGGCGCGCGTCTCGACGATGCCGAGGAGCTCGAGGGAGCGCAGCGCTTCGCGCACCGAGGAGCGGGAGACCTGCAGCTGCTCGGCGAGCTGGCGCTCCGCCGGGAGCTGGTCGCCCGGCTTCAGCTCGCCGCGCTCGAGGAGCCCCTCGATCTGCGCGACGATGCCCTGATAAAGGCGGTCACGCCGGACGGGCTGTACGATAGCCAGTGCCTGCCTCCCCGCTTCTCCGGTCAGGTGGTCTGACCAGCAGGCCAAAGGTTATTCACGCTTCCGCCGATGGTCAAGTCTCTCGCGCCGATCCACGCCGGGTTCTCGGGGTCCCGCACGACCTGCTGCACGCGGAATGCTACCGATCGACCCAGCGACCGCCGGCTCTCCGGCTCTCCGGCTAGGCCCGCGCCTCCTTGTCATACGGGATCCCGTCGGCCGCGGGCGGGACCGCGCGCCCCACGACGCCGGCGAGGATGACGATGGTGACGAGGTAGGGGAGCGCGGCGTACCAGAACGACGGGATCGCCGCGAGCAGCGCGCCGACCTCGCCCGCGGCCGGGCGGACCCGGACGATCACGCCGAGCGCGGTGAACGCGCCGAAGAGGAGCGCGCCGCCCCACGCGCCGAGGGGCGTCCAGCGGCCGAACACGACCGCTGCGAGGGCGATGAAGCCGCGGCCGCCGGTCATGCCGTTCTGGAACGAGCCCGTCGACTCGAGGGTGAGGTACGCGCCGCCGAGCCCCGCGAGCGCGCAGCCGGCGATGACGCTCTGGTAGCGCACACGGAAGACGTTGATGCCGACCGTGTCGGCGGCCTTGGGGTGCTCGCCGACCGCGCGCGTGCGCAGGCCCCAGCGCGAGCGGTACAGCAGGAAGTGCACGAGCCCGACGAGCGCGAGCGTGGCGAAGGCGATCGGCCCGAGCCCGAGCACGACGGACGGGATGACCCCGGCCCCGCCCTCGCCGGAGGGCGTGATGATCAGGCGGTTGAAGTACGCGGTCATCCCGAACGCACCGACGTTGAGGATCGTCCCGGCGATGACCTGGTCGGCGCGCACCGTCACGCAGAGCCATGCGTGGAGGAGGCCGAGGAGCGCGCCGGTCACGACAGCGACGATCACGCCGAGGGCGAGCGCGGCGGCGGCCCCGATCTCGGCGTGCGTCGCGAACCCCGCGAGGTACCCCGTGAACGCCGCCATGAGCATGATCCCCTCGATGCCGATGTTCACGACGCCGGACCGCTCGTTCAGCACTCCGCAGAGGGCGCCGAGCGCGAGCGGGGTCGCGAGCCCGAGGACGATCGGGAGCAGGTCGGGGATGACGAGGGCGAGGTAGACGACGAGCTCGCCGAGCAGGCGTGGCACGAGGAGGACGTCCATCAGGCCACGCTCTCCTTGCCCCACGCGCGAGTGACGGTGGTGGCGCCCGGGGTGTCGGTCGGCCGCGAGCGGACGCGGAAGACGCGGCGGACGATGAGATCGGCGGCGAGGAACAGGATGATGAGCGCCTGGATGATGTCGATGATCTCGATCGGCACGTCCGTCTCGATCTGCATGAGCGGGGCGCCCGCGCGGAAGGCGCCGAACAGGAGGGCCGCGAACAGGATCCCGATCGGGTCCGTGCGTCCGAGGAGCGCGACCGCGATCGAGTCGAAGCCCACGAACGCGCTGATCCCCGAGGCGTAGAAGCCGATGACGCCGAGCATCTGGATCGCGCCGGCGAGCCCGCCGAGCAGCCCGCTGAGCGCCATGGTCAGCGTCACGATGACGAGCGGCGAGACGCCCGCGTAGCGCGCGGCGTTCGGGTTGGCGCCGACGGTGCGGATCTCGAAGCCGAGCGTGGTGCGGTCGAGGAGCCAGCGGAGGACGAAGACGCCGATGAAGGCGAGCGGCACTCCGAGGTGGAGGTTGCGGCCCAGGAGCACCGGGAGCGCCGCGTTCCCGATGTCGCCGGTGCGCGGGAAGGTGAACCCCGGGGCGCGGACGAGGTCGGTCACCGCCCAGGCGAGGAGCAGCGCGGCGGCGTTGTTCAGCATGATCGTGGTCACGACCTCGTGGGCGCCCGTCCGCGCCTTCAGGAAGCCGGGGATCGCGCCGAGGACAGCGCCGGCGAGGGCGCCCGCGAACATGGAAGCGGTCACGGCGAGGACGACCGGCGCCTCCGCGAGCCGTGCCCCGACGACGGCCGCGGCGAAGGCGCCGGCGAGGAACTGCCCGGCGACGCCGATGTTGAAGAGCCCCGCCTTGAAGCCGAGGCCGATGGCGAGCCCGCCGAGCATGAGCGGCGCCGCCGCGACGAGCGTGTTCGTGATGGCGACGCCGCCGCCGAACGCGCCCGCGAGCAGGCTGCCATAGGCGACGAGCGGCAGGAGCGGGAAGAACCCCGCCCCGGTGAACACGCTCGACATGACGATGATCACCGCGGCGATCGCGAGCGCGAGCACGATCGCGAGGATCGGCAGCGTGGCCACGCGCCACCACGCGGCCAGCCGCGTCCGGAGCGCGGTCACGCGGCGCCTCGGGCCATGAGCAAGCCGATCCGCTCCCGCTCGGCGCTCGCCGCGTCGAAATCGCCGACGACGCGGCCGCGGTGGATGACGAGGATCCGGTCGGAGAGCTCGAGGATCTCATCGAGGTCCGCCGACACCAGGAGGACCGCGGTGCCCGCGTCGCGCTGCGCGATGGCGCGGCGGTGGATGAACTCCGTGCTCCCGACGTCGATCCCGCGGGTGGGCTGGTCGAGGATGAGGAGGGCGTCGTCGCCGAACTCCCGCGCGACGACGAGCTTCTGCTGGTTCCCGCCCGAGAGGGTCGCGGCCCGCACGTCCGCCCCGGGCGTGCGCACGTCGTATGCGGCGATGAGCTCGTCGGCGCGCGCGCGGATGGCCCGGTCGTCCCTGATCATCCCGCGCGCGTAGGGCGGCTTCTGGTACTCGGTGAGCACGCAGTTGTCGTCGAGCGGGAAGGCGAGGACCAGCCCGTAGCGCTGGCGGTCGGCGGGGACGTAGCCGATGCCCCGGTCGCGGATGCGGCGCGGCGGCTCGCCAGTGCAGTCCTGGCCGCGAAGCGTGACGCGTCCCGCCAGAGGCTTCCGCAGTCCCACGATCGCCTCGACGAGCTCCTCCTGCCCGTTGCCGGCGACGCCGGCGACGCCCACGATCTGCCCGGCGCGCACGCTGAGGTCGAGGCCGCGGACGGTCTCGTGGCCACGGTCGTCCTTCACGCGCAGTCCGGCCACCTCGAGGACCACCTCGCCGGGGTGCGCGACGCCACGGTCGACCCGCAGCGAGACCGAGCGGCCGACCATGAGGTCCGCGAGCTCCTGCTCGCTCGTCGCCGCGGGTGCGCGCTCGCCCATCACCGTGCCGCGGCGGATGACCGTGATGCGGTCGGCGATGCGCAGGGCCTCGTCGAGCTTGTGGCTGATGAACACGATCGACGTGCCCTCGTCGCGCAGCCGCCGCAGCACGGTGAAGATCTCGTCCGTCTCCTGCGGCGTGAGCACGGCGGTGGGCTCGTCGAGGACGAGGATGCGCGCACGGCGGTACAGCGCCTTCACGATCTCGACGCGCTGCTGCTGGCCCACGCTCAGCTGCTCGACGCGGGCGCCGGGGTCGATGGCGAAGCCGAGCTGCTCGGCGAGGGCGCGGATGCGCCGCGCTCCCTCGCCGCGGTCGAGGAGCACCGGTCCGTTCATGACCTCGGCGCCGAGCATCACGTTCTCGGCGACCGTGAGTACCGGGACGAGCATGAAGTGCTGGTGGACCATGCCGATCCCGCGCGCGATCGCGTCGGCGGGGTCCCCGATCGTGACGGGCGAGCCGTCCATGACGATCTCACCCTCGTCGGGCGCGACGAGGCCGTAGAGGATGTTCATGAGCGTCGTCTTGCCCGCGCCGTTCTCACCGAGGAGCGCGTGGATCTCGCCGCGCCGGACGGTGAGGTCGATGTGGTCGTTCGCGAGCGTGCCCGGGAATCGCTTCGTGATCCCGCGCATCTCGAGGACGGGCGCGGGATGGGAAGAGCGGGCCGCCTCGGCGACGGCCCGCTCTCCTTCGCTCACTGGGTCGCGGCTGCTACTTGGACGGCGGGTTGAGCGTCCCTGCCTTCATCTCCTCGAGCGCCTTCTTCAGCTTGTCCTCGAGGCCGGCCGGGACCGGCGTCAGGTTGCGGATGGGCGATGCGGCGATGCCGCCGTTCTTCGCGTCGTTGAAGAAGTTCTCGCCCTGCTTGCCCTTGTCCTTCCAGCGCTTGATCGCCTCGGCGGTGGCGACCTGGAGCTTCTTCTCCGCGCTGGTGACGATGCAGGCCTTCGCGTCGGGGAGGCTGTTGTACTGGTCGACGTCCACGCCGATGCCCCAGACCTTCGCGTTGCAGGCCGCGCGGAGCGCGCCGGCGCCGGTGAGGCCCGCGACCTGGAAGATCACGTCGGCGCCCTGGCCGATCATGGTCTTGGCCGAGGCCTCGCCCTTGTCGGGGGCGTTGAAGTCCTCGGTGTAGTTCACGAGGACCTGGATGTTCGGCTTCTCCTTCTTCGCCGCGGCCTCGTAGCCCTTGATGAACGCGACGACCGGCGGGACGTCCGAGCGGCCGCCCACCGCGCCGATCTTGTTAGACTTCGTGATGTTCGCGGCGACGATGCCCGCGAGGTAGCCGGCCTGGTTCTCCGCGAAGAGCAGACCCTGGTAGTTCGACGGGCCGCCCGGCGCGACGAACTGGTCGACCCCGAAGAACTGGATGTTCGGGTTCGCCTTCGCCTTCGCGAGCGTGTCGGTCCCGATGAGGAACCCGACCGTCACGATGACCTCGTACTTCGCGTCGATCAGCTGCTGGATGTTCTGCTTGTAGTCCGCGGTGTCCTTCGTGACGATGACCTTGGCCTCGCCGCCGACGGCCTTGGCCCCGTCCTGCACGCCCTTCCACGAGTACTCGTTGAACGACTTGTCCTCGAGCTGGCCGATGTCGGTGACCATGCCGATCTTCGGACCGCCGCCGAGGCCTGGCAGACCCGCGCCACCGCATGCGGTGACGAGGATCGAGCCGAGCGCCAGGAACGCGATGAGACGCTTCATTCGCTGCTGTCCTCCCTCACGTCGCCGCTCCCAGGAAGCCGGGGCCGGCACCGCGCGGATGTTAGTCCGTCGGTGCTAGTGCGGGGCCGGGACGGGGCCCTGATAGAAGCCGACGACGTACACGATGAACGCGAGGTAGAAGAGGCCGAGGAACGCGAGCTGGCGGCCGTGGAGCAGGCTGCCGGCGCGCAGGAACCACTGCAGGAAGAGGCCGGCGCCCACGGCGATGACCGCCGACGCGACGGCGACGGTGTCGAGCACCCAGGGCGTGTACCAGAGGCCGACGGCGACCGGGACGCACGACTGGAAGACCATCGCCCCGGAGATGTTCCCCATGGCGAGCGTGTCCTTGCGCTGCCGGATCCAGAGGACGCTGTTGAACTTCTCAGGCAGCTCGGTCGCGAGCGGCGCGATGATGAGCGAGAGGACGAGCGGCGTGATGCCGACGATGGGCGCGAGGACGCTGATCTCGCGCACGAAGAGCTGCGCGCCGCCGGCGATCGCGCCGAGCGAGAGCACGAGCTGGAGCACGACGACCCACGTGTGCGGCGTCGTCAGGTTCGGCTGGAGGCGGAGCGGGTTCAGCTCTTCCTCGTCGGCCTCGTGCTCGCCGTGCGGGTCCCGCGAGGTCCGGTACACGTACAGCACGTAAGCCGCGACGAGCAGGATGCCGGCGGCGAGGCGCACCGCGAACGGCTTGTCCGGGAACAAGCCGAGGACGGTCGCGGCGATGTATATCCCGAGGAAGAACCGCAGGTCGCGCCCGACGATGCGCTGATCGATGCTCAGGGTCCGCGCGCGCCGCCGCGTGCGCGCGAAGACGAGGACAGCCGTACCCGTCACGAACATCGCCGCGGTCGAGAGCATGAACGGCGCGCCGAGGATCGCGCCGACGCCGACCTCCTCGGCGGCCTGTCCGCCGACGAAGACGAGCGCGATGATCGGGATCATCGTCTCGGGGAGCGCGGTGCCGACGGCGGCGAGGACGCTGCCGACCATGCCGGTGCCGAGGCCGAGCTTCTTGCCGAACCACTCGATGGCGTTCGTGAAGAGCTCGGCGCCGAGCAGGATGACGGCGAACGAGACGAGCAGCAGCACGACGTCCAGGACCATGGGCGGCTCCTAGTGTGACGTCGCGGGAGCGGCTCTGCGTCGCAGGGCGCGCGACACGAGCGGCCAGGCGAGCAGCACGGCCGCGAGCGCGATGAGGATCGCCGAGATCGGGCTCGTCACGAACACGCTGGGGTCGCCCTGGCTGCCGATGAGCGCCTTGCGCAGCTCGCGCTCCGTGGCATCGCCGAGAACGAGCGCGACGACGAGCGGCGCGAGCGGGTACTTCATCTTCCGTAGCCAGTAGCCGATGATCCCGAAGATGATCGCCACCGCGACGTCCTTCATCTCGTTGTTCAGCGAGTACGCGCCGATCACCGAGATGATCACGATGAACGGCGTCAGGATCCCGTGCGGCGCGCGCATGATGAGAGCGAGCAGCGGCACCGCGAGCAGGCAGATGACGAACGTGAAGAGATGGCCGAGGTAGATGCTGGCCATGAGGCCCCACACGAAGCCCGGGTGGTCGACGAAGAGGAGCGGGCCGGGCTGCAGGCCCCAGATGAAGAGGCCGGCCATCATCACCGCCGAGGTGGGGGAGCCCGGGACGCCGAGCGAGAGCATGGGCACCAGCGAGCCCACCGCCGACGCGTCGGCCGCTGCCTGCGGAGCCATGATCCCGGAGATCTCGCCCTTGCCGAAGTTCTCCTTGTTCCTCGACCACTGGCGCGCGAGCCCGTAGCCGAGGAAGGATCCGGCCGTCGCTCCGTGCCCCGGCAGGCTGCCGAAGAAGAAGCCGATCACGCCGTTCGCGATGACCAGCCCGAGACGCTTGCCGAGGGCGCGGATCGACTCGAGGACGTCCTTCAGTCCCACGCGCGCGGCGATCTTCTCGACGTAGCCGACCCCGCGCTCATCGGCCGATGCGATGATCTCACCGATGCCGAACAGGCCGATGGTGACCGGCACGAATCCGACGCCCGAGAGGAGCCCGATCTGGCCGAACGCGAGGCGCGGCTCCCCGGTGATGGTGTCGAAGCCGATCGCGGCGAGGAGCAGGCCGAACCCGACCATCATCACCGCCTTCATCGGCGATTCCGCGCCGAGGCCGATGAGCGTCGCGAACGACAGCACGAACACGGCGAACAGCTCGGCCGGACCGAACCGTATCGCGTAGTCAGCGAGCTCTTTCGCGAGGAACGTGAGGAGGATCGTTGCGAAGAGCGCTCCGACCCACGACGCCAGGAACGAGCTCGAGAGGGCGACGCCCGGCTTGCCGAGCCGTTTCGCCAGCGGATAGCCGTCGAAGAGCAGCGCGACCGCCCACGGCTCGCCGGGGATGTTGAAGAGGATCGAGGTGATCACGCCCCCGAAGAGCGCGCCCCAGTAGATGCCCGCCAGGAAGATGATCGCGGTCGTCGGCGAGTTCGACGACGCGATGTGCACGCTGATCGGCAGCAGGATCGCGACGCCGCTGGTCCCGCCGAGGCCGGGGAGGACCCCGATGATCAGCCCGAGGAGGCAGCCGGCGATGAGGAAGAGCAGGTTGTTCGCCTGCAGCGCGGTCGCGAACCCGCCCGCGAGGTTGTTCAGGACCTCCATCAGAAGGGGAGATCCGGATAGAGGAAGCTCTTCGGCAGGAGCGCCTTGAAGCCGACCTCGAAGATGAGGAAGACGACGAGCGGGATGGCCAGCGCGGCCGCGAGGGACCAGTACCAGCGGTAGCGCGCGACGAACGCGGCGTAGTACGCGACGTAGGCCGCGCTCGCGAGGTAGAAGCCGAGCAGCTTGTCGGACATGAGGTAGGCCGTCAAGGCCATCGGGATGACGAACTTCGCGAGGTCGAACACCGCACCGCGGTCCTTGAACACCCCCTCCGCGGCGGCGGGCGCGCGCAGCGCGCGGAAGAGGACCGCGATGCCCGCGGCGGCGATGACGAACGCGGACCAGAACGGGTACCAGCCTCCCCGGAGGCCGCCGGGGAGGCCTGCGGCGGAGGTGGGGAGCGCGCCCGACCTGGTGTCGAACATGGCGACGGCGGCGATCAGAACGAAGATCGCCGCCGTCGCCGCCTCATACGGCCGCAAGTGTCCTAGTTCAGCCAGCCGTTCTTGGTGGCGATGGTGCGGTGGAGCGTCTCGAAGTCCTCGATGAACTTCTTGAACTCGGCGCCGCTGCGGAAGACGGAGTTCTGTGCGGTCTGCTTGGTGTAGTCCTGCCAGTCCTTGGACGCGCTGACCTTCTTGAAGACGTCGGCCCAGTAGTCCTGCTGCGCCTGCGTCAGGCCGGGCGGGCCGACGACCGAGCGCGCGATGAAGTAGTCGTCGATGGGCAGTCCCTGCGACCTGCAGGTGGGGAGGTCCTTGAACGCGCCCTCCTTCGGCGACTCCTTGGTGAAGGCGCAGACCGGGCGGATCCGGCGCGGCGAGGCCTGGTAGAGGCTGAGACCCTCGCTGGGGTTGTTCACAGTGGCCTCGACGCCGCCCTGCTTGCCGGCGAGCGCCGTCGCGACCGCGCCGCCGCCGGTCTGCGGCACGTAGTTGAAGACCTTCGTCCTCTGCTCGTCCTGGATGCGGCGGAAGAGGACCTCGTCCTCCTGCTTCGACCCGGTGCCCGAGACCGTGATGGCGCGCTCCTGAGCGGCCTTGACGAAGTCCTGCGCCGTCTTGATCGGGCTGTCCTCGCTGACCCACAGGAAGAACGGGTCCTCCGCGAGCATCGCGATGGGCGTGAAGTCCGTCGACTTGTACGGCAGCTTCTGCGTGATGATCGTCGTCCAGAAGCTGTTGAGGGTGACCATGATGTAGTGCGGGTCGCCCTTCTTCTCGAAGACGTAGGTGAACGCGACCGCCCCCGCGCCGCCGTCCTTGTTGATCGGCAGGACCGACGTGTTGATCGCCTTCTCCTTCTCCATGTACGAGATCCACAGGCGCGCGTAGATGTCCGAGCCGCCGCCCGGGTTCGTGCTGATGACGAACTCGACCGGACGGTTCAGGACGGCCGCGGGTGCCGCGGGTGCCGCGGGTGCCGCGGGTGCCGC
>VGOU01000030.1 GCA_016875795.1 Chloroflexota bacterium
CGCAGCTCCTCGAGCGGCTCGGCCTGGGCGCGCTCGCGGACGCGAACCCGTACACGCTGTCGGGCGGCGAGAAGCGCCGCCTCGGGCTCGCGGGCGCGCTCGCGGCCCTGCCGCGCGCGCTCGTCCTCGACGAGCCCACGTACGGGCAGGACCGCCGCACCTTCGACGAGGTCGCCCGCATCCTCGGCGAGGAGAAGGTCCGCGGCGCGGCGATCGCGTTCAGCACCCACGACGCGCCGCTCGCCGACGCCGTCGCGGACCGGACCGTCGCGCTCGCATGAGGCTCGCCACGCCGCTCGAGGTCGATACGGCGTCCCCGCTCGGTGGTGCGCACCCGCTCGCGAAGCTCGGCAGCGCGGCCGCGCTCATGCTCGCGCTCTTCATCACGGTGGACGCGGTGACGGCGGCCGTCGTCCTCGCGGCGCTCGTCGCCAGCTTCCCGCTCACGGGTCTCCGCCCCGCCGCGTTCCTGCGGCGCGTCGCGCCGCTCGCCAGCGCCGCGGCGGCGATCGCCGTCATCAACGCGCTCTTCGCGGCCGATGCGCGCGGGGTCATCGCCGGGATCGCCGTCGCGCTGCGGCTCATCGGGATCGCCGTCGCGGGCCTCCTCGCCGTCCTCACGATCGATCCCACCGACCTCGCCGACGCGCTCGTCCAGCACGTGCGCGCGCCGCCGCGCTTCGTCGTCGGCGCGCTCGCGGCGTGGCGCCTCGCGCCGATCTTCGGCCAGGAGTGGCAGACGCTGGCGATGGCCCGGCGCGCCCGGGGCATCGAGGCGGAGCGCGGGCTCGCCGACCGCCTCTCGTCGTTCCAGCCGCTCACCTTCGCGCTCCTCGTGGGCGCGATCCGCCGGGCGACGCGGCTAGCGCTCGCCATGGACGCCCGCGGCTTCGGGCGGCGGCCGTGCCGCACGATCGCGCGCGCGCGGCCGTTCGACGGCCGCGACCGCGCGATCCTGGCCGGTGGGATCGCCATTGCGGCGGGCGCGAGCCTCTTCAGCATGGCCCTCGGCACCTGGCGGCCGCTCCTCGCGCCCTAGCCCTGCGATTACGCTCGGTCCATGAGCGGGCGTCGCGTCGCTCGCCTCCTCGCCGTCCTCTGCGTGGCGCTCGGTCTCGGCGGCGGCGCCGCCGCGCAGGTGGCGGACAGCGAGCGCGTCCTCGTCGGGCGCATCGAGGGCGTGATCAACCCGGTGACCGCGCGCTACGTCGACCGGCTCATCACCGACGGCGAGCAGCGCGGGGTGCGGGCGGTCGTCCTCTCGGTGGACACGCCCGGCGGGACGCTCGACGCGACGACGAAGATCACGCAGCGCATGCTCGGCTCGAAGGTCCCGGTGGTCGTCTGGGTCTCTCCCTCCGGGGCGCGCGCGGCGTCGGCGGGCACGTTCATCACGCTCGCGGCGCACGTCGCGCTCATGGCCCCGGCCACGAACATCGGCGCGGCGCACCCCGTCGCCTCGTCGGGCGAGGACATCCAGGGCGACATGCGCGCGAAGGCCGAGAACGACGCCGCGGCGCAGATCCGCAACATCGCGCAGGCGCGCAGCCGGAACGCCGACTGGGCGGAGGAGGCCGTGCGCAAGAGCGTGAGCGTCACGGCGGAAGAGGCCGTGAGCCTCCGGGTCGTCGACGGCATCGCCGCCGACCTCGGCGAGGTGCTGCGCCGCGTGAACGGCCGCGACGTTGAGGAGCACCCCTTCAGCCCGCTCGAGCGGGTGCTGCACGCGATCACGGACCCGACGGTCGCCATCCTGCTCTTCACGATCGGGACGTACGGGCTCATCTTCGAGCTCTCGAACCCGAGCCTCATCTTCCCCGGGGTCGTCGGCGTCATCGCGATCCTGCTCGCACTCTTCGCCTTCGGGACGCTGGACGCGAACGCCGCCGGGCTGGCCCTCCTCGTGTTCGCCGTGCTGCTGTTCGTGGCGGAGGCCTGGGTGCCGAGCCACGGGATCCTCACCGCCGGCGGCGTCGCCGCGATGGTGATCGGCGCGCTCATCCTGTTCCCGCCCGGACGCCCGACGCTTCCCGGGGTGCAGCTGGCGATCCCGCCGCTCACCATCGCGCTCGTCGCCGGCTCGAGCGCGCTGTTCTTCATCGTCCTCGCGCGCGCGTCGTACCGTTACCTGCGCTTGCCCACGGCGAGCGGCGCCTCGATCGTCGTGGGCAGCGTCGGCGTCGCGAAGACCGACATGGCGCCGTCGGGCATCGTCCACGTCGCGGGCGAGGACTGGAGCGCAACGAGCGACTCGGGTCCGCTCAGGGAGGGGGAGGCCATCAGCGTCACGCGTATCGATGGCGTCAAGCTCATCGTCGCGCGCACCACAGAGCGATAGGCCTACGGGCGACCACGCCGGGCTGACGCCCGGCTACGAATAGGGGTGGATCCAGTGCTGGAGCAGATCGTACTTTTCCTCGTCCTCGGCGTCATCGCGGTCTCGATCATCCGGACGGTCGTTCACATCGTCCCGGAGTACCAGCGCCTCGTCGTGCTCGCGTTCGGGCGCTATCAGGGCACGTTCGGCCCGGGGCTCATCTTCCTCTTCCCGCCGCCCATACAGAACGCGCTCCTCGTCGACCTGCGCGAGTTCGTCGTCGAGATCCCCCAGCAGACGACGATCACGAAGGACAACGCGCCGATCAGCATCGACTTCCTCATCTACCAGAAGGTCGTCGACGCGGCGGACTCCGTCCTCAGGGTCCAGAACTTCCGCACCGCGGTCCAGGGCATCGCGACGACGACGCTGCGCGCCGTCATCGGCGACATCCCGCTCGACGACGTGCTCGCCAAGCGCGAGCAGATCAACGAGATCCTGCGCGTGAAGCTCGACGACGTCACCCAGCGCTGGGGCGTGAAGGTGACGACGGTCGAGATCCGCGAGATCACGCCGCCGCGGGACATCCAGGACGCCATGAACCGGCAGATGTCCGCCGAGCGGAACCGCCGCGCGGCGATCCTCGAGGCGGAGGGGCAGAAGCAGTCCGCGATCCTCGTCGCGGAGGGCGAGAAGCAGTCCGAGATCCTGAAGGCCGAGGGCCAGCGGCAGGCTCAGCTCCTGCGCGCCGAGGGCTTCTCGCTCGCGCTCGACAAGATCAACGAAGCCGCGGGTCACGCCGACGTGCGGACGATGACCCTCCAGTACCTCGACGCGCTCCGCCAGCTCGGCGCCTCGCCTTCGACGAAGTTCGTGATCCCGACGGAGTTCACGAGCCTCCTGTCACCGCTCGTGGGCATGACGCGCGGGGCCGGAGAGGGGGAGACCGCTCAGCGGTAGCGCCATGGTGCGGCGCTTGCGTCGTACCACCGGGACATGGACGCGCGGCGGGAGGCGCCACGGCACAGCGCTCAAGGCGCGTGGCTCCCCCGCGGCGGGCCTCGCCGCCGCGCTGCGCGATGAGGTGGCCACCGGGGCCGGTCGGAAGAAGGCCGTCGCGACCGCCATGGGAGAGGCAAGATAGAACATCCGTTCACGATGTCAAGAGGGCACCTCGCAGCATCTACGCTGGTCGCGCAGGAGCAGTGAATACTTTCGTGGGGGCGGAGCTGGCGCCGCAGCGGGCTCGCTTCGCGAGGGAGCGGACCGAGCCGGCCGGGCACATCCTCGAACCGGAGTGGTCGGGCGAACGCGTCCTCGTGCGCGTGGGCCATCCCGAGCCGCACTTCGTGGGCTACGGCGGCCCGGTGGAGGGGCCGCGCGAGCTGTACGACGCCATCTCCAGCGAGGCGATGTGCGGGACGGCCATCCTCGACGGCGTCCTCGTGACCGACTTCGAGGAGGAGCACGAGCTCGAGGTCGATCCGGAGGGGAACGCCTTCGTGCGGCAGGCCTCGCCGCGCACGATCTTCGCCGCGTTCGACCTCATCGAGGTCGACGGGGAGTCGTTCCTCGGCGTCCCGCTCCTCGAGCGGAAGAGGCACCTCGAGGGCGTGCTGCGGCCGAGCCGCAACGTGCGCCTCACGGCATACCGCTCCCGTGACCTTCGGTCCTGGCGCGAGACGCTCCAGGAGCAAGGATTCAGGCGCGTGGTCCTGAAGGACCAGAACAGCACGTACAGTCCCGGCTCGAGCAACGAGAGTTGGGTGGTCGTCGAGAAGATCCGAGAAGCAGGGAGACGTTGACGCAGTCCACCGCCGCCGTCATCGATCACACCCAGAGCGACCCGTGGCAGGTCGCCTGCGAGCAGTTCGACATCGCCGCGGACAAGCTCCACCTCGACCCGAACATGCGCGGGATCCTGCGCGAGTGCCAGCGCGAGCTCACGGTCCACTTCCCGGTGCGCATGCAGGACGGCGTGGTGAAGGTGTTCACCGGCTACCGCGTCCAGCACAACACCTCGCGCGGCCCGGGCAAGGGCGGGATCCGCTACCACCCGTCGGTCACCCTGAACGAGGTGAAGGCGCTCGCCATGTGGATGACGTGGAAGTGCGCGGTCGTCGGCATCCCGTACGGCGGCGCGAAGGGCGGCGTGGTCTGCGACCCGAAGCAGATGACCCAGCAGCAGCTCGAGACCCTCACCCGCCGCTACACGACGGAGATCTCGCTCCTCATCGGCCCCGACCGGGACATCCCGGCGCCCGACGTGAACACGAACGCGCAGACGATGGCCTGGATCATGGACACGTTCTCCATGCACGCCGGCCACACCGTCCCCGCCGTCGTCACCGGGAAGCCGCTCTCGATCGGCGGCAGCGAGGGTCGCAGCGAGGCCACCGCGCGCGGCGCGGTGTACACGATCATCGAGGCGGCGAAGACGATGGGCCTCGACCTCGACGGCGCGCGCGTCGTCGTGCAGGGGTACGGCAACGCCGGCATGTACTCGGCGAGGCTCATGTCCGAGCTCGGCGCCACCGTCATCGCCGTGTCCGACACGAGCGGCGGGATCTTCAACGCGAAGGGCCTCGACGCCGCGAAGGTCGACGCGTTCAAGCGCGAGACCGGCCGCGTCCAGGGCCTGCCCGGCGCGGAGCGCGTCACGAACACGGAGCTCCTCGAGCTCGACTGCGACATCCTCGTCCCCGCGGCGATCGAGAACCAGATCGGCGCGCGCAACGCCGGCAGCATCAAGGCGAAGATCGTCGCGGAGGCCGCGAACGGCCCGACGAGCCCCGAGGCCGACCGCATCCTCCACTACCGCGGCGTCATGGTCATCCCGGACATCCTGTGCAACGCCGGCGGCGTCACGGTCTCGTACTTCGAGTGGGTGCAGGACCTCCAGAACCTCTTCTGGCGCGAGGCCACCATCAACGCGCGCCTGAAGGAGGTCATGGTGAAGTCGTTCAACGACGTCCTCGACCTCGCGAGGAAGCACAAGGTGGACATGCGGACCGCGGCGTACATGCTCGCCGTGGCGCGCGTCGCCGACGCGACGCTCACGCGGGGGATCTACCCCTAGCGCGCGCCTAGACTCGCCGCGAACACGACCGGGACCCGGGGCGCGCGCCCGGGTCCGCGGCTAGAAGAGCGGCCCGCGGAACAGCTCATCGCGATCGACCTCGAGACGACGGGCTTCGACCCGTCGTCCGAACGCATCATCGAGATCGGGGCCGTGCGCCTCGGCCCGGCCGCCGACGGCGCGCTCGTCCCGGCCGACCGCTTCGTCACCTTCGTCGATCCGGGCCGCCCGGTCGGCGGCGCCGTCACGCGCATCACCGGCATCCGCGACGCCGACCTCGGCGGCGCCCCCACGGTCGACGCTGCGATTGCGGCGCTCCGCGGCTTCCTCGGCGGCGGCGCGACGCTCGTCGGCCACAACGTGGGCTTCGACGCGGCCTTCCTCGAGGCCGCCGGGCTGCCGCCCCTGCCGCGCCTGGACACGGCGGAGCTCGCGTCGATCCTCCTCCCGGGCGCGCCCTCGTACGCGCTCCAGCGGCTCGCGGCGGACGAGGGGGTCGTCCCCGAAGCGGCGCACCGCGCGCTCGACGACGCGCTCACGTGCGCCGCGGTGATGTCGGCCCTGTCCCGCCGCGCCCGCGACCTCCCGCCGCTCGTGCTCGAGGAGTGCTGCGCGCAGGCGGCTGCGCTCGGACGCGCCTATGCGTCGTTCTTCGAGCGGGCGCTGCGGTCCTCCTGGGCCGGGCCCGCTCCGGCGGCCTTCTCACCGTCGTCGCTCGAGAACGGATGGCGGGTCGGGCCTGCGGGTGACGATCCGGACCGTTCGGGTGGCGACGGCCCTCCCACGCCAACATCGTTCTCTCTCGACGACGGTTCGCGGCCGCGCGCGGGCCCGGCCGCCGATGCGGGCCCGCCGCCACCGATGGGCGACCCGTTCGCGCTCCTGCGCGGGAGCGTGTCCGGCTTCGAGGAGCGTCCCGAGCAGCGGCAGCTCGCCGAGGCGATCGACGCGACGATGGACGGCGGCGGCGTGCTCGTCGCCGAGGCGGGTACCGGCACCGGGAAGTCGCTCGCGTACCTCGTCCCCGCGCTGCGCCGCGCGGCGATGGGGGAGCGCGTCGTCGTGAGCACGCACACGCTCCCGCTGCAGGAGCAGCTCGTGCGCAAGGACCTGCCCGCGCTCCAGTCCGCGCTCGGGACGAGCGTCCCGGTCGCGATCCTGAAGGGGCGATCGAACTACCTCTGCCCGCGCCGCTGGCAGGCCTTCCGCGGCGACGCCGCGACGCGCGAAGAGGTGCGGCTCGCGCTGAAGACGCTCGTCTGGCGCACCCTCACCGACACCGGCGACCGGTCGGAGCTCAACCTCATGGGCCCCGAGGGCGCGCTGTGGCCGCGCATCTCCGCGGACGACGAGACGTGCGACGGGCGGCGCTGCGCGCGCGTCAGCGGCGGCTGCTACCTGCAGCGCGCGCGCGAGCGCGCGGCGAACGCGGAGATCCTCGTCGTGAACCACGCGCTGCTGCTGCACGACGCGCGGATGCAGCGGACGCTGCTGCCGGAAGCGGAGCACGCTGTCGTCGACGAGGCGCACCACCTCGAGGACGTCGCCTCGGACGTGTTCGGGTACCGCCTCGAGGGCGACCGGCTGCGCCGCGACCTCGACCGCGTGGCGCGCTCGCCGCTCGTCGTCGCGGCGCTGAAGGACGAGCGCGCGCCGCGCGCCGAGGCGCTGTGTAGCGCGGTGGAGGCGGCGCGCGGGCGCTCCGCGGAGACGTTCGGCGCGCTCGCCGCGCTCCTGCCGGTGAGGGGCGGCGACGACCGCCTGCGCATCACGGCGGCGATCCGCTCGAGCGACGAGCGCTGGCTGCCGGTGGAGCTCGCGGCGGAGCGCCTCAGCGACGCGCTCAGCGCGATCCTCCACGAGTGCGATCGCCTCGCTGCCGGCGACGGAGCGGACGAGGAGGACGAGCGCGACGAGCTCGCGGGGGCGGCGACGGAGGTCCTCGGCACGCGCATCGCGATCGCGCGCGGGATCCACGAGGTGCGCGGCGACGACATCGCGTGGATCGCCGCGCGGGCGGACGGAAGCACGGGGCTGTACGTCGCGCCGGAGCACGTCGGCGCGACGCTGCGCCGGGCGCTCGTGGAGCGCTACCGCTCCGTGACGATGACGTCGGCGACGATGGCGGTGGCCGGGTCGCTCGGGTTCACCCTCGGCCGCCTCGGGATCCGCGACGTCGCGGCGACGCTCGTCCTCGGCTCGTCGTTCGACCACGCGGGCCGGTCGGTCCTCATCGTGCCGACGGACGTGAGCTACCCGGGGAGCCCCGGCTTCGCGATGGACGTCGCGCTCACCGTCGAGGAGATCGCCCGGGCCATCGGCGGGCGGACGCTCGCGCTCTTCACGTCGCACAGCGCTGTGCGCGAGGTGGGGCGGCTGCTCGCGCCGCTCGAGGACGACGGCATCGCCGTGCTCGTCCAGGGCGCCGGCGCCTCGCGCCGCGCGATCGTCGAGCGGTTCACACAGGGCGGCGCGGTGCTCCTCGGGACGCAGTCGTTCTGGGAGGGCGTCGACCTGCCCGGCGACATCCTCCGCTGCGTCGTCATCGCGAAGCTCCCGTTCGCCGTCCCGGACGACCCGCTCGTCGCGGGCCGCAGCGAGCGGTACGACGACCCGTTCCGCGAGTTCCAGCTGCCGCAGGCCGCCCTGCGCCTGCGGCAGGGCTTCGGCCGGCTCCTCCGGACGCGCACCGACCGCGGGGCCGTCGTGCTCATGGACCGGCGCGTCATCGAGCGCGACTACGGCCCGACGTTCATCGCGTCGCTCCCCGACGTGCGGGTACGGCGAGTGCCGCGCGACGCGATCGCGGACCACGTCGCCTCCTATTCCGACCCTCGCTCGGACTGAATCCTCGCTCGGGCCCGGTGCTCGACCTCGTCTTCGCCTCGGTCCGCGCGCCGGGAGACCGCTAGGCTCCCACCACGATGGACGAGCGTCAGGCGCGCGCGCTCGACGCGTGGCTCACGGGGCTGCCGCCCGAGGCGGCGCAGCGCTACTACCTGCTCCTCGACGAGCTCTGCCGCGGGCTCGACGTGTCAAGGCACGAGCAGTTCGGCTTCCTGCGGCTTCGGGCCGAATTCGAGACATCCGGCGAGATCTTCGGCTGCAGCCTCGAGGAGCTCCGCGATCGCCTCGCCCAGCGCCTGCCCGAAAGCGTGCGGAATGGCCGGTCCCGTCCCCGGACGCCGCTCGAGACCCTCCGCGACCAGATCCTCCGGCGGGGTCACCCGGACTTTCGGTAGGGGCCTCCGGCCTGACGTCCGCGCCCGGTCGTGCGTACTAGACTTCCGGCCGAGCGACCAGGAAGAGACCCTGCTCGATCTCGACGGAAGGAGGTGAGATGGGTGCTCGAGTTCGTCCGTGACGACGAAGGCCAGGCTCTCGTCGAGTACGCACTCATCATTGCCGTCATCGCCATCGCGGTCATCGTCGCAATGATCTTCCTTCGCGGTCAGCTGCAGAACATCTTCAGCAACATCGGCAACAGCCTCACGTAGCGCGCGCCTTCCGCTGGAGCGACAGAGGCCGCCGGTCAGCCCAGCGGCCTCTTCCTTCGCCGCCGGCCGGCGCGCCTCACGCGCTCCTGCGGCGCCTCCGGCCGACGACCTCGTGGGCCGCCTCGACGAGGCGGTCCCACACGTCCGCGGGCACGTGGAGGGGTCCAGGCCCGACCGAAGGGGTAGAATCGTTCCTGGACCGAGCGCACCTCGGTACTTCGCACGCCGTGCCGACTCCCTGGTCCCCACCCGAGTGGTCAAGCGAGCGGCGCACGGCGGAGGCACAAGGGAGAGACCTACGTGGCCGTCGTCACGATGAAGCAGCTCCTGGAGTCCGGCGTCCATTTCGGGCACCAGGCCCGCCGGTGGAACCCGAAGATGAAGCGCTTCATCTTCATGGAGCGCAACGGGATCCACATCATCGATCTCCAGCAGACCCTCACGAGGATCGAGGAGGCCTACGCGTTCGTCCGCGACCTGGCGGCGAGCGGCGGGCAGGTCCTCTTCGTCGGGACCAAGAAGCAGGCCCAGGAGTCGATCGCCGAGGAGGCGAAGCGCGCGGGCATGCCGTACGTGGACCAGCGCTGGCTCGGCGGGTTCCTCACGAACTTCGTCACGATCCGCAAGCGGATCGACCGCCTGAACGACCTCTCGGAGCGCAAGGAGCGCGGCGACTTCGCGGCCCTGCCGAAGAAGGACGCTCAGGTGCTCGAGGACGAGCTCAGCCAGCTCGAGCGCTTCTTCTCCGGCGCCCGCGAGATGAAGCGGCCGCCGACGGCGGTCTTCGTCGTCGACCCGCACCGCGAGCAAATCGCCGTGGACGAGGCGCGCCGCCTCGAGATCCCCGTCATCGCGATGGTCGACACGAACTGCGACCCCGACCTCATCGACGTGATCATCCCCGCGAACGACGACGCGATCCGCGCGGTGAAGCTCATCTGCCAGAAGGTCGCGGACGCGATCATCGAGGGCCGCGCCGAGTTCGACGCCGGCCGCAAGGAGACCGCTTCGCCGGAGGAGATGGGCTACGCGCCCGCCGCGGGCCCCGAGGTCGGCCTCCCGCGCGCGCGCCGGACGCCGCGCGTGTACGAGCCGGAAGAGGAAGAGGAGTACCCGATCGGCGGGTACAGCGAACAGGAGACGGCGGCCGCCGCCGCCGCCGAGGGCGAGCCGGCCGACGCCGCCCCCGCCGCCCCCGCCGCGAACGACGAGACCGTGAAGAGGGCAGAGGCATGACACAGAGCACCACAGCATCCAGCGCGAAGGACGTACGGCGGCTGCGCGCCGAGACCGGCGCCGGGGTCATGGACTGCAAGAAGGCGCTCGAGGAGACGCGCGGCGACTTCGAGAAGGCCAAGGAGCTCCTCCGGCAGAAGGGCCTGGCCGCGGCGGCGAAGCGCGCGGGCAAGGAAGCGCGCGAGGGCGTCGTCGAGGCGTACATCCACGCCGGCGGGAAGATCGGCGCGATCGTCGAGCTGAACAGCGAGACGGATTTCGTCGCCCGCGGCGAGGAGTTCCGCCAGCTCGCGCGCAGCATCGCCATGCAGGTCGCGGCGATGTCGCCGGTCGTCGTCTCCGAGGACGAGCTGACGCGCGAGACGAAGGCCGAGCTCGTGAAGGAGCACGGCGACGAGAAGAAGGCGCTCGAGGCCGCGGTCCTGCTGCGGCAGCCCTACATCCGCGACAACACGAAGACGATCAACGACCTCGTGACCGCGCTCGCCGCGTCCACCGGCGAGAACGTCCGGGTCCGCCGCTTCGCCCGCTTCCAGCTCGGATCGGCGGCGTGATCACGACGCTCACACGCCGGTCGTAGGCTCCGTACCAGAGGTGGAAGCGCCCAAGTACAAGCGCGTGCTGCTGAAGCTGAGCGGCGAGGCGCTCCAGGGCGACCAGAGCTACGGGATCAGCCCGCAGTACACGCGCTACCTCGCGGGGGAGATCCGCTCGATCCACGAGCTCGGCGTCCAGACCGCCGTCGTCATCGGCGGCGGGAACTTCATGCGCGGCGCGGCGGTGGCGGAGCAGGGGATCGAGGAGGCGACGGCCCACTACATGGGCATGCTCGCCATGGTCATCAACGCCCTCGCGCTCAGCTCGCAGCTGCAGGCGATCGGCGTCCCCGCGCGCGTCCAGTCGGCCATCGAGATCCGCGCCGTCGCCGAGCCCTACATCCGGCTGCGGGCGATCCGGCACCTCGAGAAGGGGCGCGTCGTCGTGTTCGCCGCCGGCACAGGCAACCCCTTCTTCACGAGCGACACGGCGGCGACGCTGCGCGCCGCCGAGATCGACGCGGAGGTGATCCTCATGGGGAAGAACAAGGTGGACGGCGTCTACGACGCCGATCCGCGCGTCGTCCCGAGCGCCCGCAAGTACGCGAAGCTCACGTACCAGGAGATGCTCGAGAAGAAGCTCGCGGTCATGGACCGGACCGCGGCGGCGCTCGCGGCCGAGCGCGACATCGAGATCCTCGTCTTCGACGTCTCCGCCGCCGGCTCCATGCGGCGGGCCGTCCTCGGCGAGCGCATCGGTACGCTGGTGCACGCCTGAGATGACGGACGCCCTCCTCGCGCCGATCATCCCGCAGACCGAGGCACGCATGAAGAAGGCGATCGAGGCGCTCCGCCACGAGCTGACGGCCATCCGCACCGGGCGGGCCGCGCCGGCCCTCGTCGAGGGCCTGCAGGTCGAGGCCTACGGATCGCCGACGCCGCTCATCCAGCTCGCGCAGATCAACGCGCCCGAGCCGCGGCTCATCCAGATCCAGCCGTACGACCGCAACCTCCTCCGGCCGATCGAGAAGGCCATCCTCGCGAGCGACCTCGCCCTCACCCCGAGCAACGACGGGCAGGTCATCCGGCTGCCGATCCCGGCGCTCACCGAGGAGCGACGCAAGGATCTCGTGAAGCTCCTGCACAAGAAGGTGGAGGAGGGCCGGGTCGAGATCCGCACGCTCCGCCGCCACGCGCACGACGAGATGCGGAAGAAGGAGAAGGACTCGGGGATCTCCGCGGACGAGCTCAGGCGGCTCGAGCACCAGCTCCAGCAGCTGACCGACCGGTACATCCTGGAGTGTGACGAGATCGGGAAGGCGAAGGAGAAGGAGATCGTCTCCGTCTGACGGTGACCGACACGGTCCCGCAGCACGTCGCGATCGTCATGGACGGCAACCGCCGCTGGGCGCGCCGGCGCCACCTGCCGGCGATCGCCGGCCACCGCGCCGGGGTCGAGACCATCCGCCGCACGCTCCGGCACGCCCGCGAGCGCGGGGTCCGCTACCTGACCCTCTACTCGTTCTCCACGGAGAACTGGAAGCGCGAGCCCGCCGAGGTCGAGGCGCTCATGCGCCTCCTCGAGGAGACGATCCTCCGCGAGACCGACTCGCTCGTCCGCGACCGCGTCCGCCTGCGCGTCATCGGCCGTCTCGACGACCTCTCCGAGCGCCTGCAGCGGGCGATCGCCGGCGCCGTGCGCGCCACCGAGGGCGGGACGGACACGATGACGATCGCCTTCAACTACGGCGGGCGCGCGGAGATCGTGGACGCCGTGCGCGCCGTCGTGCGCGACGGCGTGGCGGCCGACGCGGTCGACGAGGCCGCGATCGCACGGCGCCTCTACGCGCCGGACATCCCCGACCCCGACCTCCTCATCCGCACCGGCGGCGAGCTGCGCGTCTCGAACTTCCTGCTGTGGCAGGTCGCGTACGCGGAGATGTGGGCCACGCCGGTGCTCTGGCCGGACTTCAGCGTGGCCGACCTCGACAGCGCGATCGCCTCGTACGCGTCCCGCGAGCGCCGGTTCGGGCGGTGATCCCGCAGCTCGGCGTCCGCGCGATCAGCGGCGCGGCGTACGCCGGGCTGCTCCTGGCCGCCCTGCTCCCGGTCTGGCCGCTCTGGGTCCCGCTCGTCGTCACGCTGGGGATCCTCGGCTATCTCGAGCTCACCCGGCTCCTGCGGCGCTCCCTGCACGGCGGGGCGCTGCTCATCGGCCTCGTGGCCGGCGGCCTCTATGTCGCGATCGGGATCGCCGCGCTGATGAACCTGCAGTTCGCGTGGGCGGGGGAGCGCGGCAGCTTACTGGGCATCACGCACGGCCGCTGGGCGCTCCTCGCCCTCGTCGTCACGTGGGCGTCGGACGTCGCGGCGTATCTCGTCGGCTCGACGCTCGGCCGTCGCCGTCTCGCGCCGCGGATCAGCCCCGGCAAGACGTGGGAAGGCACGCTCGGCGGCTTCGCCGCGGCCGCGCTCGCCGCGGCCGCCTTCGGGTCGGCGTACGAGATGTCGCCGGCCGGGATCGCTATCGTCGCCGCTCTGTCCGGCCCGGCCGCGCTCGCGGGCGACCTCGCCGAGTCGGCGGTGAAGCGCGCCGCGGGCGTGAAGGACTCGGGACGCCTGATCCCGGGGCACGGCGGAGCGCTCGACCGCATCGACAGCCTGCTGCTCGTGGCGCCCCTCGTCTACGTCGCGTCCCTCGTCGCGCGAGGTCTGGGATGATGACCGCATGGCCGTGACCCGCCTGGCGATCCTGGGTTCGACGGGCTCGATCGGGCGGCAGGCCCTCGAGGTCGTGCAGGCGCACCCGGACCGGCTGCGCGTCACGCGCGCGGGGCATCGCGGCGACGATCTCGTCGCGCTCGCGACGGCTGACGACGTCGACCTCGTCCTCGTCGCGACGCCCGGCGTGGCCGGGCTCGACGCGACGATCGCGGCGCTCGAGGCGGGGAAGCGTGTGGCGCTCGCGAACAAGGAGGTGCTCGTCGTCGGCGGTCACCTCGTGCGGTACCTCTGCGGCGGGGCCGGCGACCGGCTCCGCCCGATCGACAGCGAGCACTGCGCGCTCTGGCAGTGCCTCGCGGGCGTCGACCCGAGCCGCGTCGCGCGCATCACGCTCACCGCGAGCGGCGGGCCGTTCCGCGACCTGCCGCTCGACGAGCTCGCCGCGGTCACCCCGGAGCGCGCGCTGCGGCACCCGACGTGGCGGATGGGCCCGAAGGTGACGGTGGACTCGGCGACGCTCGTGAACAAGGCGTACGAGGTCATCGAGGCGCACTGGCTGTACGGGGTGCCGTACGAGCGCATCGGCGTCGTCATCCATCCCGAGAGCGTCGTGCACGCGCTCGTCGAGCTCGTCGATGGCAGCGTCATCGCCCAGCTCGCCGAGCCGGACATGCGCCTCCCCATCCAGTACGCGCTCCTGTGGGAGCACGCGCCCAGCCCGGCGCGGCGCCTCGACCTCGAGCGGCCGCTGCAGCTCGGCTTCCGCGGCGCGCCGGACACGCGGCGCTACCCGTCGTTCGACGTCGTCCTCTCGGCCGCCCGCAGCGGCGACACGCGAGCCCTCATCGGGGTCTCCGCGGCGGACGAGGTCGCGGTCGAGCGGTTCCTATCCGGTGAGCTGCCGTTCGGCGGGATCGCGGACGTGCTGCGCCGCGGGGCCGCTATCGCGCGCGGCCCGGACGGTGGCGCCGCGCCGTCGCTCGCCGAGATACACGCGATCGACCGCGCCGCCCGCCTCGCGCTGAGCGACGCCGCGGTGGCGCTCGGCTAGATGCAGATCTTCACCGACGTCCGCACGCTGCTCCTCTTCCTCCTCACGTTCACGCTGATCATCGCCGTCCACGAGCTCGGCCACTACCTCACCGCGCGGCTGCTCGGGATGAAGGTGCTCGAGTTCGCGTTCGGCTTCCCCCCGCGCCTCTTCGCCGTCCGGCACGCCGGGATCGACTACAGCGTGAACGCCATCCCGTTCGGCGGCTTCGTGCGCATCCTCGGCCAGGACGACTTCGCCGTCCGCCAGGCCGGTGAGGGCGAGCCCGGCTCGTTCACCTCGAAGCCGTGGTGGGCGCAGGCCATCGTGCTCGTCGCCGGCGTCGTGATGAACGCCCTGCTCGCGCTCGTCGTCCTCACGGGCTCGTTCCTCTTCGGCGGCCCGGTCGCGACCGGGGAGGTGCGCATCGTCGAGGTGAAGGCGGGGTCGCCGGCCGAGGAGGCCGGGATCCGGAAGGACGACATCGTCCGAGAGGTCGACGGCGCCCCGATCGAGGACTCCCAGGAGCTCGTCCGGTACACGCGCGCGCACCGCGGGCAGATCCTCACGATCGTCCTCGAGCGCGGCGGCCAGCGCGTGCCGCCCGTGCGGATCGAGGCGCGCCGGCGTCCGCCGGAGGGCGAGGGGCCCCTCGGGATCGTGCTCGTCGACGCCACGGCGCCGATGACCGGCGGCCTGCCGCAGGCGTTCGGCCACGCGTGGGCGCTCACCGGCGACGTCGTGCAGCAGATCGCCGCGCTACCCGGGCAGCTTCTCGGCGG
>VGOU01000031.1 GCA_016875795.1 Chloroflexota bacterium
TGGGCCGCAGCGCTCGCCGGCGGCGGGCTCGGCGCCTGCGTCGCCGCGCCGCCGCACGACGCGCCGATCGCTCCCACCACCACCAGCGCGACGGCGCGCATGGGTGGAATCATCGCACGGTCCCGAATTGAAGTGGGCGTACGTGCTCGAAGCGCTCGGGACAGTTCGGCGGCGGGATCCTCGACCTCAAGAAGGTCGACGAGGTGGCGAAGGTCGAGCGCGTGGCCGCGGCGCTCCCCGTCGTCTCCCTCCAGGGGCAGCACGACGCCGGCGGCATCAGCTTCGGTCCGCCGCCGTTCATCAGCGGTACGCGCGCCGGCTACGACCGCCGTCGAACTTCAAGCTTCGGTACGCGCACGGCCGGCCGATCGAGCGCTCCGTGAGCGGCGAGGTCGTCCTCGGCGCCGACTTCGCGCGCCAGCTCGGCGCGAGCGTGGGCCGGACCATCCTCCTGCCGGTCCCGCCCAAGGAGCCGCGCGAGGGGCTCGAGAGCCGAGAGTTCACGGTCGTCGGGATCCTCGAGAAGACGCTCACGGCTCCCGACAACGGCGCGTTCGTCCGCTTCGAGGACGCGCAGAGGCTCATGGTGCTCCGGCTCGCGCCGGCGATCCGCTCGTCGATCGACACGAGCGTGCTGACGAACAGCATCGACGTCTTCGCGCGGCCGGGCGTGGAGCTCGACGAGCTCGCGCGCCGCATCACGCGCGAGGTCCCGGGCGTGAAGGCGGCGCCGCCGAGCGAGTTCGTCGAGCAGTTCCGGGCCGCGTCGGTCATCTTCTCCGCGATCACCACGGGCTCCGCGCTCCTCGCCCTCGTCATCGGCGGGCTCTCGGTCATCAACACGATGTCCATGGCGGTCATCGAGCGCTTCCGCGAGATCGGCCTGAAGAAGGCGCGCGGACGCGCCACATCCTCGGCGAGTTCCTCCTCGAGGCGAGCGCCAAAGGCGCGATCGGCGGCGCGGTCGGGATCGCGCTCGGCTGGGGCATCACCACGGCGATCAACGCGTCGACGTCGGCGCAGAACCTCGAGCTGTTCCTCGTCACGCCGCGCCTCATCGCGCTCGCCGTCGCGTTCTCGGTGGGCCTCGGGGCGCTCGCCGGCCTCATCCCGGCGATCCGCGCGGCGCGCCTCGACCCGGTGCAGGCGCTCAGGTACGAGTGAGAGCGCCCGCGATCGAGACGCGCCGCCTGCGGAAGCACTACCGCCGCGGGCCGACGGTCGCGAAGGCCGTGGACGGGATCGACCTGCGCATCGAGCGCGGCGACGCGAGCCGGCTCGGGGGCGACGCCCGCGCGGTCCTGCGCGCCCGGCGGATCGGGTTCGTCCTCCAGGAGTTCGACCTCCTGCCGGGCCTCACGGCCATCGAGAACTTCCTCCTGCCCCTGCGCTACGCGGGCGGGAATGGGGACGGCCGGCGGCGCGGCGAGCGTCTGCTGGAGGAGGTCGGCCTCGGCCCCCGGGCCCACCACAAGCCCTCCGAGCTCTCGGGCGGCGAGCAGCAGCGCGTCGCCATCGCCCGGTCGCTGGTGAACGACCCGGCCATCGTGCTGGCCGACGAGCCGACCGGCGAGATGGACACCGGCGCGGCGGAGGAGCTCGTCGGCCTGATGCGCCGGGTGAACCGGGAGCGCGGCGCGACGTTCGTCGTCGTTACGCACGATCAGGATCTCGCCAGCCGGGCCGACCGGGTGGTCCGCCTCCAGGACGGCCGGGTGGCTCGGGCCTAGCCCGCCGCCGCTGGTCAGAACGTGCCTAGAATGCCGCGGGGCCGCGCAAAATTTGGCACTTTCATGATGGAGGGACTCACAGGTGGCGATGACCAAGACGGAGACCATACGCGCGCTGTCCGAGCGCACCGGGGCTGATCGCAAGCAGGTCGGGGCGGTGCTGGAGGAGCTCGCGAAGCTCTCCTATGAGCAGGCTCGCGACGGCTTCACGATCCCGGGGCTCGGCAAGCTCGTCCTCGTGGACCGCAAGGCCCGCATGGGGCGCAACCCCGCGACCGGCGAGCAGATCCAGATCCCGGCGAAGCGCGTGCTGAAGTTCCGCATCGCCAAGCAGGCGAAGGACGCCGTCCTCGCGGCCAAGGGCGGCAAGCGCAAGTAACCAGCACTCATCCGCGAGCGGCTCAGCCCGCGGCGATCGCCTCAGGGAGGCGGGCCGCGAGCTGAGCCGCTAGGCGAGCGCAGGGCCCGTGGCGACGCTCGAGAAGGCCGCGAAGTCGCGCCGCGCCGCGAGCGGGAAGCGCCGCGCGAGGAGGGCCCGCGCCGCGGGCAGCCCGCTCGACCCGCCGGTCATCACCGCCTCGCGCACGCGCACGTGCTCGAGGATCGTGGCGGTGAGCGACATCCCGCTGCCGAACACGGACGTCGGCGAGTCGAGCGGCGAGCCGAGGAACGACTTCAGGGAGCGGAAGAGGCGGCCGGGCGAGCCGACGTCGGCGAGGAGGTGCGCCTCCGCCGGGCGGGACGTCTTGTTGTCGGACGAGGCCATGCGGATGCCGAGCGGCTTCACCTGGCGCCGGATCGGGCCGCGCTCGCGCTGGTCGGCGAGGTACGAGCCGATCGCGCGCCGGCCAACGAGCGACGAGCCGTCGCGGCGGATGTACAGGACCGTGGGCATCGTCGCGCCGGCGACCGGGTCGATCGGGAGCACGCGCGCGGACGCGCCGTAGCTCACCGCGAGCGACGTGTTGGACGTGGCGAAGTCGAGGCCCCATTTGATCGCCGTCGGCTCGCCCTCCGGGCTCGCTCGCGGCGAGCCGCTCCGATCCGATCGACTCGCTCGGACCGGCGGAGCCGGATCCTCGCTCGACCTACCCTACCGGCCGACGTCCCTGCGCTGGAAGAGCGCGAGTCCGAGCCCCGTGCCGCCGAGACCGAGCGCGACGAGGACCGTGATGCCCTCCCATTCGACGCCCTTCGCGATGGGCTCGCCGTAGAGCGAGTAGACCGAGAGCCCCTCGGCCCACGCCGGCCAGCTGAAGAGCGGCGCGAACTGCTGGATGAAGTACGACGCGATGGCCACGACGGTGAGGACCGGGACGGCCGCGCGCGGCCGCCACCCCGAGAGGACCGCGCCGATGGCGCCGAACGCGAGCGGGACGGTGACCATGAGGGCCGATCCCGAGGCGAAGCGCTCGGCGGACAGCGGGATGTCGTTGCGGGCCGCCGTCGCCCAGGCCGACAGCGCGCCCGCCGCGACGATGAGCGCCGCACCGGCGAGCAGGGTGCCGACGCGCTCGAGCGCCACGCGCGCGCGGCTCACCGGCTGGGTGAGGACGGCCTCGAGCCTGCCCTCGGCGTCGTCGGCCACCCACGAGCTCACCTGGAAGATCGCGAAGAGCGACAGGAGGAGGAGGGCCGTGGAGCCCCAGATGATGGCGACGAAGCTCTCGTACCCCGCGGTGCCGAGCCGCTCGATGTACACGCGGAAGCTGGGGATGGCGACGAGCGCGTCGACCATCGTCCGCGTCAGCGACGTGAGGAAGAACGCGAGCGCGGCGAGCCCCGCCATCCAGCCGAGGATCCACCAGCGCTGCTGGTCGATGTGCGCGAGCACGGGAAGGCGCAGGAGCGGATCGCCCGACGGGCGCATCACGGCGCGACCGGCGCGGGGCACCCGCCGCAGGAGCGACGCGCCGAGGTCACGCGACGCGAACGCCCACACCGCGAGGGTGAGGTCGACGATCGTCGCCGCGGCGAGCGCGCCGACCGCGAGCGCGTCGAACGTCCCGGCACGCAGCAGCGTGGCGCTGCGGTCGTAGAGCCAGAACGGCGACAGCCACGCGACGTCGCTCATGCCCCCCGACCGTGACGCCGAGTTCACGAGGAAGGCGGTCATGAGGGCGACGCCCGCGATGCCCGCCGCGCTGCGCCGCGTCGTCGCGAGCTGCGCCACGAGCAGCGACCACGCGAAGCAGAACGCCGTGACGGCGAGCAGCGCGACGCCCTGGAGCGCGAGCGCCCGGACGGACAGCGTCTCCTCCACGAGCATCGAGCCCGCGAGCGCCGCGGCCATCATGAGCGCGATCGACAGCGCGGCCGCGCAGAGGAACGCGACGACGCGCGCCACGATCCAGCGCAGGCGCGTGATGCCCGTCGCGAGCCACGCCTCGACGAGGCCGCGCTCCTCGTCGCCGCGGCCGGCGCCGCACGCCGCGAGGAGCGCCCAGAAGCCGTAGACGAGCGCCGTGATCCCGAACATGCGCCACTGCAGGAACCCGGACAGCGTCTCGAGCTCGGACGGCAGGGGCAGGAGGTATGACAGCTGGCGGCCGACGAGCTCCATCTGCCGCGCGAAGAGCGCGCGCTCGAGCGGGGTGTCGCCCGCGAGCTGCCCGTAGGCGAGCGCGTTCGCGAACGCGGTCAACACCGCGATGAGCGTCGTGGCCAGGAAGCCCGCGAGGTGGGAGCGGAGCGCGAGACCGAGGAGCGTCACTTGTAGTAGGAGAGGAAGATCTCCTCGAGCGTCGGCTCGCGGCTCGACAGCCTCGTGACGCGGTGGCCCGCGATGGCCGCCATGAGGGGCTCGAACGACCCGCGCAGCATCCCCGAGACCGCGTGGCCGCTCACGGCGACCTGCTCGATCCCCGGGACGGCGCGGATGCGCTCGACGGGCGGCTCGTCCGCGAACTCGATCTCGAGCCGGTGCGACCGGATCCCGGCGAGCTCGCCGATCGGGCCGACCGTCACGAGCCGCGCGTCCTTCACGATGCCCACGCGGTCGCACACCTGCTCGACCTCGGAGAGGACGTGCGACGAGAGGAACACCGTCGCGCCTGCCGCGCGGGTCTCGCGCACGAGCCCGAAGAACGCCTGCTGGTGCAGCGGATCGAGCCCGCTCGTGGGCTCGTCGAGGATGAGCAGCCGCGGGCGGTGCACGAACGCGAGCAGCAGCGCGAGCTTCTGGCGGTTCCCGTGCGAGTACTCGCGGTACCGGCGCGAGAGGTCGAGGTCGAGCCGCCCGGCGATCGCCTCCACGTCGGCGTCGCTCACGCCTCCGCGGAGGCCGGTGATGTAGGCCACGATCTCCGTCCCGCGCCAGCCTCCGAACTGCGGGAGCTCGCCCGGGCAGTAGCCCACGATGCGCTTCACGTCGACGGAGCGCCGGTGCGTGTCGAGCCCGAAGACCTCGGCGGCGCCCCGGGTCGGCTGGATCATGCCCATGAGGAGGCGGATCGTCGTCGTCTTCCCCGCCCCGTTCGGGCCGAGGAAGCCGAACACCTCTCCCTCCTCCACCGTGAGGTCGAGATCGAGGACCCCGCGCCCCAGGCCGTAGTCCTTCGTCAACCCGCTCGCTCGGATGGCAGGCACGCGAGCGGACCGTACCATCCCGCGCGGTGCCCTACGAGCGCTACCTGCGCTACCGCATCCGGTCGACCGAATACCTCGCCGAGGCGCTCGACCGCGGCGGCGTCCCGATCGTCCTCCCCGCCGGCGGCCACGCCGTCTACATCGACGCGCGGGCCATGCTCCCGCACATCCCGCCGCTCGAGCACCCCGGCCGGTCGCTCGCCGTAGCGCTGAACGAGGCGGGCGGGATACGGAGCGTCGAGGTCGGCACGGTCATGCTCGGCCGCCGTCCCGACGGCAGCGAGTCACCCGCCGCGATGGACCTCGTGCGGATGGCCATCCCGCGGCGCACGTACACGCAGAGCCACGTCGACTACGTGATCGAGGTCGTGCTCGACGTCGCGGCGCGCGCGTCCGAGATGCGCGGCTACCGCATCACGCACGAACCGCCGCAGCTGCGGCACTTCACCGCGCGCCTCGAGCCGCTGCCGGCGATGGCCGCGGCGCGCGGGGGCTAGACGACCGCTTCGACCAGGCGCTTCACCGGCGCGGCGAGGTCGGTCCGCAGCCGGTAGTAGCACCACCTGCCGTCCCTGTCCGACTCGACGAGGCCGGCGGCGCGCAGGCGCGCCATGTGGTGCGAGATCGTGGGCTGGGAAAGGTCGAACGTCGCGGTCAGGTCGCAGATGCAGACGGACTCCTTGGCCTCGCGGAGGATGGCGACCATCTGCAGGCGCGTAGGGTCGGCGAGCGCCTTCAGAACGTCCGTGAGCTGCTCGACGCGGTCGGCGCGCATGAGCTTCTGCGGCGTGCAGCAGACCTTCTCCTGCTCGCGGACCGGCAGCTCGACGGTGGCCATGCCTCGAGGCTAGCAGACCCATTGACAGCCGTCGATGGGTGTTCTACACCACCCATCGACGTTCATCTATCGGAGGGCGAACCAATGGCTCAGACGAGCAAGCTCCCCATCGCGCAGGCCGCAGCGAAGGAATGCGGCTGCTGCTGCTGTCCCGGCTGCGGGTGCGAGTCCTGCGACCGCTACGACACGTGCGCCAAGGCCGGCGACGGCTGCTGCTAGACCTCTGGACCGCGCTCACAGGTCGCTCACGATCCGGCGCCATCCTTCCCTCTCGACACGACAGGGAGGATGGATGTGACCACCATGACCGCGCCGACGACGACCGGGACGATGAAGGCGCTCGTGCAGGAGGGCCGAGGCTCGGCCGACGTCCTGCACCTGCGGGACGTCCCGATCCCCCAGGTCCTCGAGGGCCGAGTGCTGGTGCGCATGCGAGCCGCGTCGGTGAACGCGCTGGACTGGCACGCCACGCACGGGTGGCCGAGCCCGGGCCAGCCTGTCCGCGGTGTCGACATCGCCGGGGTGATCGAGGCGGTCGGTCCCGGCGTCACGAGGTTCAAGCCGGGCGACGAGGTCTTCGGCAGCGCTCCCGCATCGCTCGCGGAGTACGTGCGCGCGAGGGAGAGCGCGCTGCTGCCGAAGCCGCCGGACCTCTCCTTCGAGGCGGCGTCGACGCTGAGCGTCGCCGGGCCGACCGCGCTCCAGGCGCTGCGCGACCACGCCCAGGTCAAGCCCGGGCAGCGCGTCCTGATCGACGGCGCCGGTGGCGGCGTCGGGACGTTCACGGTGCAGATCGCGAAGGCCATGGGCGCGCACGTCACCGCGGTGACGGGGCCGCGCAACGTCGACGTCATCACGTCCCTCGGCGCCGACGAGGTCGTCGACCGGTCGAAAGAGGACTACACGCGCCGGCGCGAGCGTTACGACGTCGTCGTCGACATCGCTGCGACGCGCTCGGTCGGAAGCATCCGCGGCGTCCTGAAGCCGGCTGGGATCCTGGTCCAGGTCGGTGCCTCGAAGAAGGGCGGCTGGATCGGGATCTTCGCCCGGATCGTCAGCCTGCTCGTGCGAAAGCGCCTGGGTCAGAGGGTGACCTTCGTCGTGCAGAAGAGCGGGACCGAGGACCTCGTGCACCTGCTCGAGCTCATCAAGGCCGGCAGGCTCCGTCCGGTGATCGACCGAACGTATCCGCTTGCCGAGGCCAGGGAGGCGATCCGCTACGTCGGCACCGGAGAGGCGCGCGCGAAGGTCGTCGTCACGAACTGATGGCGGCGGAAGCGGAGGGCTGTAGCCCGTACCGGATTCGAACCGGTGATCTCAGCCTTGAGAGGGCTGCGTCCTAGGCCACTAGACGAACGGGCCGTGCGGAACACCTATGGTACCCAATAGGTGACGCTCGGAATAGCCGTCGCGCCCGGCGTGCGCCTCATCGCGCTCCCCCTTCCCATCGCCCTGCGGATCATCAACGCGTACCTGATCGAAGGCCCCGGCGGCTGGGCCCTGGTCGACACCGGCCTGCACACCGAAGAGGCCGAGCATGCGCTCCGCTCGGCGCTCGGCGAGAGCAGCGTCGAGCTGAGCGACGTCGCGCGCGTGTTCGTGACGCACGTGCATCCCGACCACATCGGCATGGCCGGCACGCTCGAGCGCGCGGGGGCGGAGGTCGTCATGCACGGCCCGGAGGCCGAGCACGCGCGGCGGCTCTGGGGCGGGACGAACGAGCTCATCGACATCGCGGCACGGTGGTTCGCCGGCCACGGCATGCCGCGCGACGTCGACGACCAGATGCGCGAGGCGTGGATGGCGATGGGCCGCCGCGTCGACCCGCTCGCGGAGATCGAGCATGCCGCCGACGGCGACGCCATCGACCTCGCGGGCCGGCCGATGCGGGTGGTGTGGACGCCGGGGCACACCGACCACCACGCCTGCCTCTTCGACGAGTCCGACGGGACGCTCTACGGCGGCGACCACGTGCTGCCGCACATCACCTCCAACATCTCGCTCTATCCGTGGTCGCGCGACGACCCGCTCGCGGACTTCCTCGGCGCGCTCCGTGCGGTGCGGAGGCTGCCCGTGAAGCGCGTGCTCCCCGCGCACGGGGAGCCCTTCGACGACCTCGCCGCGCGGGTCGACGAGCTCGCCCGGCACCACGAAGTGCGCCTCGAGCGCGTGCGCGAGCTCACACGCGGCCGCGAGCGCGACGCCTACGCGATCTGCCGCGACCTCTTCCCCGTCCTGCGCAATGCGCACGAGGAGCGCTTCGCGCTCGCCGAGACGCTCGCGCACCTGCGCTACCTCGAGCGCCGCGCCAAGGTCCGCGAGATCGCCGGGCGGCCGGCGCGCTGGGTCGCGGCGTGAGCGTCGAGCGCTACTACAGGGGCTGGCACCTCGCGAACGAGTCGCTCATCGCCGCGATCGCGCCCCTGACCGCGGATCAGCTCGCGCTCCCGGTCGGGCCGTCGGGGTGGCAGGTGTGGTCGATCGTCTCGCACGTCGCGGGCGCGCGCGTGTACTGGCTCTGCGGCGTCTTCGGCGAGCCCGGCGCCGCGACGACGCCGCTCCCGGAGCCGGGGGTGAGCTGGGAGGACGACCCGTCGCACCCGCGCGGCGCCGACGAGCTCGTGCATGCGCTCAGGACGACGTGGGGCCTCGTCCGGCGCGCGCTCGAGCAGTGGGCGCCGGACACGCTCTCGCGCGAGGCCGAGCGCCGCATCGGCGACGTCGTGCAGCTGCACTCGCGCCAGTCGGTGATCATGCGCATGATCACGCACGACGCCTATCACTGCGGCGAGATAGCGCAGGCGCTCGGTCCCGCCGGGCTCGGCGGCCGGGGGCCGAACGGGCCGATCGACATGTGGTCGGGGCTCTCGCGCCGGGCGTAGCCCCCGGTCAGCGCCCCGTGACGGTCGCGATGTCGACCTCGTTCCCCGCCGCGTCGGCGAGCGTCCACCACGACGGCGCGTTCTCGTCTCGCACCATGCGGCCGCCCGCCGCGGCTCGTGGCCGAGGACGGCCCTCCAGAAGGGCGTCACCTTCGCGATGTCGGGGGCGCCGGGGATGATCAGCGTGCTCTGCACGCGCGACGGATCGGCGCGCAGCCCCTGCTGGCGCGCCACCGCGGAGATGGCGCGGGCGAGCTCGACGTCCTTCGTGCTCGGGCCGAAGTAGTCGTTCGTGTACGTGACGAAGTGGACGGTCACGCCGTCGTGGCGGATGTCGATCGACGGCGGGTGGCCTTCGACGTCCGTGATACCGGCGATCGCCTGGACGAACCGCGCGCTCTCGGCGTACGACCTCGTCGGGAAGACCGCGATCGCGCCTTCGCTCGTCAGGCGCCGGTCCGCGAGCCCCTCGGACGCGAGGAGGTCCTTCACGCTGATCTTCTCGCTCATGGGAGCCGTCCCTTCTGTCACTGAGCGGGTGGCGGGAATCGAACCCGCACCTCAACCTTGGAGGGGTCGCACGCTGCCACTACGCCACACCCGCGCGCGGGACGACCTCCATTATCGCTGGCGGCGCCTCGCCCTACGTGGCGTCCCTCATCGCGGGGAGGGTGATGCGCACGGTCGTGCCCCTGCCCGGCCCGTCGCTGCGGGCTTCGATCTCGCCGCCGTGGGCACGCACGAGCCCGCGGGCGATGGGCAGCCCGAGCCCGGAGCCGTGCGAGCCGGCGCCCTTGGTGAAGCGGTCGAAGACCCGCGAGAGAGCTTCCGGCGGGATGCCGCTGCCGCTGTCACGCACCTCGAGCTCGACGCCCGAGCCGGAACGCGTCGCGGAGACGACGACCCTTCCGTCCGCGGGCGTGTGTCGGATGGCGTTGTCGAGCAGGTTGGAGAGGACCTGGCGCAGGCGGACGGGGTCGAGGTCGATCGGCTCGAGCCCCGCGGGCACGTCCGTCGCCAGCGCGACGCGAGCCTCTTCGGCACGAGGCCGGAAGGCATCGACGGCATCCTCGACGAGGCCAGCGAGGTCGGTGGCCTCGCGATGCAGCTCGAGCGCGCCGGCGTCGGCGATCGACAGGGTGCGCAGGTCGTCGACGAGGCGCGACATCACGCGGGTCTCCTCGAGCAGCCCCGCGATGCGCGCGTCGTCGCGCGGGTGGACGCCGTCGAGGAGCGCTTCGAGCTCGGCCTGCATGACCGTGAGCGGCGTGCGCAGCTCGTGGGTCACCTCGGCGAGCAGCGCGCGGCGCTGCCGCTCCGCTCCCTCCAGGCGCTCGGCCATGCGGTTGAAGGCCTCCCCCATGCGCATGACCGAGCGCGGGCCGCGCGGCGTGACGCGCGTGCTCGTCTCGCCCGCCGCGACGCGTTCCGTCGCATCCATCACGTCGGCGAGGGCACGGGCGATCCGCTGCGCCGCGCGGCCGCTCGCGATCGAGCCGACCGACACCATGAAGACGATGAGCAGGATGAGCGGCAGCGGGAAGAGCGCCGTGAAGGGGCCCCCACCCCCCACGAGGCTCGCTATCCACGCGGCGACGATGCCGACGGCGACCCCGACGACGACGACGAACGCGATGAACATCGCGACCATCCCGCCGATGAAGCGGCGCATCCTCCGCCGTTGCCACACCACGTCGCTCGGAGGCCACGACTCGTTCGCGGGCCACCACGCCGGCGCGTTCGCCGGGGGCGGGCCCTGCCACGGGGTCTGATGGCTCATTCGTCCTCCGCGAAGCGGTAGCCGACGCCGTACACCGTCTCGATGTACCTCGGCTTGCGCGGGTCGGGCTCGATCTTGCGGCGGATGTTCTTGATGTGCGTGTCGATGGCGCGCTCGTAGGACTCGAAGGCCACTCCGCGCACCGCATCGAGCAGCTGCGCCCGCGTCAGGACGCGCCCGGGCGAGCGCGCGAGCGCGACGAGGAGCTGGAACTCGGTCGAGGTGAGCTCGACCACGCGCTCGGCCACGGTCGCGCGGAGCTTCGCGAGGTCGAGCGTCACGTCGCCGGCGCGGATGACCTCGCGCGGCGCCTCGTCGGTCGCGCGCCGCAGGACCGCGCGCACGCGCGCGACGAGCTCCTTCGGGCTGAAGGGCTTCACCACGTAGTCGTCCGCACCGAGCTCGAGGCCGACGACACGGTCGGACTCGTCGCCGCGCGCGGTCAGGACGACGATGGGCACCCGCGAGCCGCCGCGCACCGAGCGGATGACGTCGAGCCCGTCCTGATCGGGAAGGCCGAGGTCGAGGAGGACGAGGTCGGGCTTCGCCGACCGCACCTGCGCGAGCGCCGACCTCGCGTCGCCCGCGACGGCGACGGCGAAGCCGGCGCGCTCGAGGTAGTCGCGGGCGACCCGCGCGATCTTCGGCTCATCCTCGACGACGAGCACGGTCCTCATCGCCGGCCGCCCGCTCCGCTCACACGGCCGGACGGTCGCTGCGCGCGCCGTCGCCGTGCGCCTGGCGGTGCCACTCCTCGAGCATTGTCCGGCGGTGGTCGATCCAGCGGCCTTCGCGGCGGTGATGGCCGCGGAAGAACGCGCTCATCAGCCCGGCCATGAGCGCGACGAACATGAGGGTCGCGAACGCCGTGCTGCCGATGACCTGGCCGCTGACGGCCATCCCCACCTGGAACGCCACCGACACGGCGATGAACACCAAGAACACCGAGATCACGAAGCCGATCGCTCTGCCCATCTGTGCCTCCATTCGGACCTTGATGGAGGCAGCGTCGCAGCGGAATGTGAGCGGGGTGTGGACCGCGGGTGGAGGCATGGCCCGCCACGCCGGGCAGTGGGCGTGCCCCCAGCTCATCGCCGAGGGGCTCGAGCGGCAGGGCGCCGGCGGGGTCGAGGTGAGCGACGCGGTCAGGCAGTGGCGGCAGGCTGTGAGTACTCCTCTGGGAAATACGCCTTCGCCTGCATCGTGAACAGCTCGGCGTAGCGCCCGCCGAGCGCCATGAGCTCCGCGTGCGTCCCGTGCTCCACGATCTCGCCCTCGTGCATGACGTAGATCCGGTCGGCCGAGCGCACGCTCGAGAAGCGGTGCGATATGAGCAGCACCGCGCGGCCACGGAAGAGCTCGCGCATGCGCTCGAACAGGTCGTGCTCGGCGCGCGCGTCGAGCGCGGCGGTGGGCTCGTCGAGGATCACGAGCGGCGCGTCGCGGAAGAACGCGCGCGCGAGCGCGACGCGCTGCCACTGCCCGATCGAGATGTCCTTCCCGCCGACGAAGACCGGACCGAGGATGGTGTCGTAGCCGTTCTCCCACTCGCGGATGAAGCGGTCGGCGCCGGAGCGCTGCGCCGCGTCGACGATCGCCTCGATGTCCTCGATGCGCTCGACGCGCCCGAGCCCGATGTTCTCCTTCGCCGTCAGCATGAAGCGCGCGAAGTCCTGGAACAGCACGGCGACGCGCCCGTGGAAGTCGTCGGGGTCCATGTCGGCGACGTCGACGCCGTCCCAGCGCACGTTTCCGGTGTCGGGCCGGTAGAGGCCCGAGAGCATCTTCGCGAGCGTCGTCTTCCCCGAGCCGTTCTCGCCGACGAGCGCGATGACCGCGCCCGCGCGGATCTCCATCGACACGTTCCGCAGCGCGGCGCGCTGCTCGAAGGGGCGCCGCCGCGCGAGCATGCGCTGCGGCGCGCCTCCCGCGACGAGCGCGGGGCCGGGAGAGGGTCCGCGCGGCGGCCCCCCGTACGGGAGCTCCATCGTCACCGGACCGCTGAAGACGTTCGCGTCCAGCTTCGGCGCGTCCGGGGCGGCGAGCGGCGCCTGACCGTTCGCCTGCGCCGGCGGGAGGCTGCTCGGATAGGCGAAGGTCACGCCCTCGACCGCGATGCGATCGAAGCGCTCGGGAGCCGGCAGCGTCCCGCGCCTCAGCCGCAGCGTGCCGAGGATGCCGAGGAACAGCTCGGCGTCGTAGAGGAACAGGCTCGACTCGTACAGCTGGGTGGCCGAGCCGACGAGCCCGCCGAGCCCGCCGCGCAGCTGGCCCGCCGCGGCCGCCGCCGCTCCGGCCTCGGGGAGGCCGAGCTGGCCGGTGAGGGTGAAGTACGCGAGGAGCCCGTAGCCGACGGCCTGGAGAGCCGACGATCCGAGGCTGCCGACGAACGAGAGGCGCGCGCGGTCCTTGAGGTGCTGGATGAGGCGGGCGAGGCGCTCGTCGGAGAGCTTCTGGTACAGCGCGCGCAGGTAGCGCGTGAGGCCGAAGACGCGCACCTCCTTGGCCTGGTCGCGCCCGGTGAAGAGGCTCATGACGTAGCCGCGCTTGCGGTCGTTCGGGGTCATCTCCCACGTGAACTGATGCACGCGCCGGCTGATGGCCATGCTCGTGATCCACGTCGGCACGAAGCCGATGACGATGACGACGAGGAGCAGCGGCTCGAGGACGAAGAGCGCAGCCGCCACGCCCGCGATCGTCGCTACGTTCCGCACGAGGCCGATCGTGCTGAACGTCACCTGGAAGAGGCGGCCCATCGCCTGCTGGGCGCGCGCCAGCCGGTCCTGGAACGTGGGCGTGTCGAACTGCGCCATGTCCACCTGCGAGGCGACGTCGACGACGCGCAGCCCCGCGCGGCGCTGGATCTGCTCCATGAGCACCTGCTGCTGCTGCTGCTGGTACAGCGAGACGAACTGCGACGTCGTCTCGACGAGCACCATCGCGACGAGGTTCGTGACGAGCGGGCTCGGGTCGGCCGCGACCGTCGGGTCGAGGACGGCGGCGATGAGGTTGCGGGTGATGAGGAGCTGCACCCCGGTCGCGACGCCGAGGACCACCTGCAGCGAGAACGCCTCGACCGCCCGGCGGCGGTCGGCCTCCCAGACCATGTTGAACGCGGTCCGCATGAGCCGCGGCAGGTTGCGCAGGCCGCCGTGCTCCTTGGGCGGCTCGTTCCCGCGGCCGCCGCCCCACCCGAAGCCGAAGCGCATGATCACGCGCCGAAGCGTACGCTTGGACCGTGGCGGAGCTGCGTCCCGGCGATCAGGCGCCGCCGTTCCGGCTGCGCGACCAGCACGGCCGCGAGGTGACCTCCGAGTCGCTCCGCGGCACGCGCGCCGTCGTCTACTTCTTCCCGAAGGCCGACACCCCTGGCTGAACGATGGAGGCCCGTCAGTTCGACGAGCGCCTACCGGAGTTCGAGGAGAAGGACGTGCGCGTGATCGGCGTCTCACGTGACGAGCCGGATGCGCTCCAGCGCTTCTGCGTCAAGTACGACCTCGGGTTCACGTTCCTCAGCGACCCCGACCATTCGGTGCACGAGGCGTACGGCGCGTGGGGCGAGCGCCTGCTGCGCGGCGTGGGCGCGATCCGCTCGACGGTCCTCGTGGGCGCGGACGGCACGGTGGAGCGGGCCTGGTACGGCGTGAGCGCGAACGGCCACGCCGAAGAGGTGCTCGCCGCGGTCTAGCGGTCGGCGACCTCGACGAGCTCGGCGACCGCGAGCCCTTCGATGTCCCCCCCCCT
>VGOU01000032.1 GCA_016875795.1 Chloroflexota bacterium
CGGCGCGCTCCAGGATCGCGTCGCCGACGTCACCTCGCGCGATCTCGATCCGCGTCGAGACGCTCGGAGGCATGCGCGACGCCACGAGCGAGAGCAGCTCGCGCGAGCGCGTGTTGTCGCGGCGCGTGTCGGGGACGACGTGCAGCAGGACGATCTCGGCGTCGCCGACGATCGGGATCATGGCCACCGCGCTCGCCGCCGCCTGTGAGTCGGGCGATCCATCGACCGCCAGGAGCACGCGCCGCGGGGCGACGCGCCGCGCGCGCGCGACGAGCACCGGGAGCGGGGACAGCCGCGTCAGCGCCATCCCGGTGCTGCCCAGGAGCGTGCCCAGGACGAGGCCCCGCCCGCGGGAGCCGACGACGATGAGGTCCGCGACGACGTCGCGGGCCGTCTCGAGGATGGCCTCGGCCACGGGTCCCGTCGCGAGGCGGATCTCCGCGGTGACGCCGCAGTGCTCGAGGCGGCGGGCGGCGCGCGCGGCGATCTCGGCGATCTCGGCGATGGCCGCGTCGCCGACGGTCACGATCTCGACGCGGTCCTCCGGCGCGAAGCTCATGGCGCACACGACGTCGAGCGCGGCATCGGCGCTCGGCGAGCCGTCGGTCGCGAGGAGGACACGCCGGGGGCGCCGCTCGATCATTCGGGGAAGCCTCGGCCCGGGCCGCCGGCGGGGATAGGGAAGAACGGCCCGTTCAACGAGCCTTCCGGCGGGTCCCGGTCGGGCAGGGCCGAAGGTCGCCCGCCGCCCGGGACCGGCAGGGGCCCCCGGCCCGCCCCGGCGGTGACGCAGGTCACGTCCCCTTCCCAACCTTGCGCCCTCTATCCAAGGCCGCGCCAACGTCACTCTGTCGCTCGGGCCGCACGCACATCGGCGGCAAGAACGAAAGGAAGACAGAAGACGATGAAGCGCAGGACGCTCGACATCATCCTCTCGGGCGGCGGCCTGATGGTCGCGGCACTGATCGCGGTCCTCGCGTTCGCCGTGGGGACGCAGTACACGTTCGCCACCGACTACGTGAGGACGGAGCTCGGCGCCCAGAAGATCGTGTTCGCGACCGCGGACAAGCTGACCGACGCCGAGAAGAACTGGCAGCCCGGGTCGGTCTGCCTGACCGAATACGCCGGCCAGGCGCTCGACAGCGGCGCGAAGGCCCAGTGCTACGCCAAGTACTACATCCGCAAGCACATGGATGCCTCGGCGACGACGGCGGGCTTCGGGGGCGCGACGTACGCGACGCTCGGCACCATCCGCACGGACCTCACCGCGCAGATCAACGCCGCGAAGCAGAAGGGCGACAGCGCGGCGGCGGCCGACCTGCAGAAGCGGTTCGACGCGGCGACCTCGCTGCGCAGCACGATGCAGACGGGCGAGACCCTGAGCGGGCTGCTGCTCACGACGTACGGCTTCAGCGTCCTCGGCGACATGGCCGGCCTCGCCTCGACGCTCCTGTACGCGCTCGCGGGCGTGATGCTGGTCGTCTCGGTCGCGGGTTTCGTCCACGCCTTCGTGACGCCCAAGGACGAGGTCTTCATGAGCTTGGTCCTCAAGCAGGGCGTGAAGCAGGGCGTGCGCACGACGCCGGCATAGCCAACGACCCTCCTCCTCCAGGCGATGAGAGGGGCGGCGCGAGCCGCCCCTCTCGCACTTCCTGAGAGCATTCACGCCGTGCGCATCCACAGGGGCAGCTTCTCACGCCGCATCGAGGCCGTCGCGCTCGTCGTCCCCTCGCTGCTCCTGGGCGCGCTCGTCCTCATCCACTACTACGTCCTCGAGCCGATGCTCGCGGGGGGCCTCTCGCATCTGGCGATGTTCGCCGTCGGCGCGGGCGGCGTCCTCGTCTTCTCGTTCCTCATCTTCGACCGGCTCTCGGAGCTGCAGCTGCGCGAGCGCCAGCAGGCCGAGGCGCTCGACCGCCGCGGCCGGCAGCTGCAGGCGCTGAACCTCGCCGGGCTCACCCTCTCGGCCGAGCTCGACACCGCATCGGTCCTGCAGAAGATCGTCGACCTCGCGCGCGAGGTGGCCCGCGCCAGGTACGCCGCGCTCGCGATCTTCAACGAGAACGGCGAGGTCGTGCAGTTCCTCACCGCGGGACTGACCCAGGCCGAGCGCGAGCGCATCGGCCCGCTGCCGCGGGGCCGCGGGCTCCTCGGGCTGCTCCAGGACGAGCAGCGGCCCATCCGCATCGCGAGCATCGCCGACCACCCGGGCTCGGCGGGGTTCCCCGCGGGCCACCCCGCGATGCGGAGCTTCCTCGGCGTGCCGATCCTGTGGCGCGGCCGGTCGGTGGGCAACCTCTACATGACCGAGAAGGTCGGCGCCGCCGAGTTCAGCGCCGAGGACGAGGAGGCCATCGCCACCCTGGCGGCGCAGGCGGCCATCGCCATCCAGAACGCGCGGCTCTACGAGCAGGTCGGCCGCATCTCCGTCCTCGAGGAGCGCCAGCGCATCGGCATGGACCTGCACGACGGCGCGATGCAGTCGCTCTACGGCGTCGGCCTGCTCCTCGAGGACGCCGGCGAGAAGCTGCCCACCGAGCAGCGCGCGACGCGGGGGACCATCGAGCGCGCCGTCGAGCTGCTCAACGCGACGATCGCCGAGATGCGCCGCTACGTCGTGGGGTTGCGCCCGATCCGCGGTGCGGAGCGGCCGCTGTCTGAGTCGCTCCCGACGCTCGCGTCCCAGATGGGCGACCAGGCGCGCCTCGCGGTCGAGGTCGACGTCGACCCCGAGGCCGAACGCGACCTCGACCCGGAGCAGCGCGAGGCCGCGTTCTACGTGGCCGCGGACGCGCTCACGAACGTCGCGCGCCACGCCCGGGCGACGCAGGCGCGCATCCGCCTGTCGCACGGTGAGGGGCGGGCGATGCTCGAGGTCCGCGACGACGGCGTCGGCTTCGACCCCGCGGCGCGGGCGTCCGGGCTGGGCCTGCGGAACATGCGCGAGCGCGCGTTCGTCGTGGGCGGCAGACTGGAGGTCGGGTCGCAGCCCGGCCGGGGCACCACCATCCGGCTGGAGCTGCCGCTCGAGAGGAGAGCATGACCGAGGCTCAGCCGGTCCGGGTGCTCGTCGTCGACGACCACGAGGTCGTGCGCGAGGGTCTGCGCACGCTCATCGGCAAGCAGAAGGGCATGTCGCTCGTCGGCGAGGCCGCGAGCGTCAGCGAAGCGGTCGAGACCGCCGCCCGCGCGCGGCCCGACGTCGTGATCATGGACGTGCGTCTGCCGGACGGCAGCGGCGTCGAGGCCTGCCGCGCCATCCGCGAGGCGCGCCCGGGGACCGGTGTCATCATGCTCACCTCGTACGCCGACGACGAGGCGCTCTTCGCGTCGATCATCGCGGGGGCCGCGGGGTACCTGCTGAAGGACGCGAAGGGCCAGACGGTCCTCGACGCCATCACCGCGGTGGCGCAGGGCCGCTCGCTCCTCGACCCGACCGTGACCGGCAAGGTCCTCGAGCGCGTGCGCAAGGGTCCCGACGGGGACCCCGGCCTCTCGTCGCTCACGGACCAGGAGCGCAAGGTCCTCGAGCACGTCGCCGAGGGGAAGACGAACCGCGAGATCGGCGAGGTCATGTATCTCTCCGAGAAGACGATCAAGAACTACGTCAGCCGCATCCTGGACAAGCTGGGCCTCGCCCGCCGCGCCGAGGCCGCGGCGTACATGGCCAAGCGGAAGCCCAAGTACTAAGGACCCAGCCGACCAGGGCCGGTCGGGCCTGTTCGCCGGCCATCCGCGGCGCGAGGCTCCGGATCGTGGTGATCCAACCCACGGAACTGCCTCGGGTGGCGACGGGCGGACCCGTCCGCGTCCTCATCTGCGACGACCATGAGGTCGTTCGCGAAGGCCTCCGCACTCTTGTAGCGGGTCGGGCGGAGATGCGCGTGGTCGCCGAGGCGGGGAGCGTGGCTGACGCTATCGAGGCCGCCGTGCGGGAGAAGCCCGACGTCGTGATCATGGACGTACGGCTGCCGGATGGCAGTGGTGTCGAGGCGTGCCGGTCGATACGGGAGATCCTGCCCGCCACGCGCGTCATCATGCTCACCTCGTACCCCGATGACGAGGCGCTCTACGCCTCGATCATCGCCGGCGCATCGGGATACCTGCTGAAGCAGACCCGGACGAAGGCTCTCGTCGAGGCGATCGACACCGTGTCGAAGGGCCGCGCCCTCCTCGACCCCGACGTCACCGCGCGCGTCCTCGAGCGCGTCCGTCGTGGCCGCGCCGACGAGGACCCCGCGCTCGCGTCGCTCACGGACCAGGAGCGGCGCGTCCTCGAGCAGCTCGCGACCGGCAAGACGAACCGCGAGATCGGGGAGGCGCTCTTCCTCTCGGAGAAGACGGTCAAGAACTACGTCAGCCGGATACTCGAGAAGCTCGGCCTCCATCGCCGCGCCGAGGCCGCCGCGTTCGCGGCGCGCCGGGGGATGCACAGCTAGCAGCGGTCCCCTCTCCTCGGCCCGCCCATATGAAGCCCGATCCCCCGTGACCACGTGGCCGACGGGGGATCGTGCGAAGCGCAGGCGCGAGGACTACTTGTTGAGCTCGGCCAGGTACGCCACGAGCGCGTCGATCTCGCCGGGGGTCAGCTTGAAGCACTGCATCACGCCCACTCCGCCGCTCACGGCGCGCACACGTTAGGTCGAACGGCACGTCGCTTCGGGACCAGTGGTCCGGACCTCGCGCCTTTGGGCCCTGCCCCCGCCGCCCGCCCGTCCGTAGCGTCCTCCCCGTGAGCGCCGGACCCATCGCTGCGGCTCAGCCCCGCGTGCCCGCCTGGGTACTCGCGGCTCTCGCGGTGGCCCTGGCGGGGGTCGCCTCGGTCGCGTTCCTCGCGCGCGCCCCGATCCCCGAAGCGTCCGCGCCGCTCGGGGTGCCGGTCGCGAACGTGATGCAGGAGGTCGAGCGCCGCGCCCTCGGCGCCTACGGCGGCCGGGCGGACCTCCAGGTGATCCTCGCGACGCCGGCGTACTGGCGGTTCACCGGGCAGCCCGCGCTCGCCGAGCGGTTCGAGGACCAACGCGACGTGGTCGTGATCCTCGCCGAGGACCTGCACGTAGGTGACCTGCCAGCGCGGCCCCGGCCCGTGCTCGTGGTTGACGGACGGACCTACGCCCCCGCGCGGTCCGACCGGCGCGCCGCGAGCGACCACCACCGCATGACCGTGTTCACGTACACGGACGCGAGCGCGCCGCTGGCGAGCACGGACGTGAAGCTCGTGACCCTTCGGGTCGACGGCGTCGAGGAGGTCCTCCGCTGGGAGCGGCCCTTCGGGTCCGCGACCGCCGGCGCCGCGACGGGCCTCTCGATCCCGCTCTTCCTGGCGCTGCTCGGGGGCATGCTCGCCTCGATGTGGCCGTGCCTGCTGCAGCTGACCGCGTATTTCCTGCCGAGCGTCGCCGGTCTGTCGATGGCGCAGGCGCGGACCGGTCGCGTGGAGCGGACCGTCCTGCGGACCGCCGTGTTGTTCGTGTCCGGCATCGTGATCGTGTACACCCTCGCCGGCTTCGCCGCGGGCGTCGCCGCGCAGTCGGTGCAGGGCACATCCCTCTTCGAGGACGCGCGTCAGCCCCTCACGCTGGTCGCCGGTCTCGTGATCCTCGGGATGGCGGCGCGCCTCGCGTGGCGAGCGCGATCGCCGATGGTCTGCCACATGCCGACGGGCTCGCCCTCGAGGCGAAGTGCCGCCGGGACAGTCCTGCTCGGGCTCGCTTTCGCGACCGGCTGCATGACGTGCTTCGGCGCCGCGGTCGTCCTGGGCATGTTCACCTACGTGGTCAGCACGGCGTCGCCGCTCGTCGGGGCGGCCGTCCTGTTCGTGTTCTCGCTCGGGATCGCCGTCCCCCTCGTCATCGCCGCGGTCGCGATGGCCCGGGTGCTCCCGCTCATCGCCCGCCTCGAGCGGCTCGCGCCCGCCCTCAGCCTCGTCAGCGCGGCGATCATGGCGGCGTACGGCCTCCTGCTCATCACCGGGAGCTCGCACCTCATCAGCGACGCGTTCTCCCGGCTCGCGAGGGTGGTCGGATGAGACGCGCGCTCCGTCTCGTCGCCGCGCTCCTCATCTCCTGCGGCGGCGCATCCGCGACGAGCGCCGGTGCGCCACGCGTCGCGGCCGTCAGCGCCGAGCGTCCCACGATCCTGCTGAACGAGGGAGGGGTGTTCCGGCCCATCGACAACGGCGGCCGCGTGGCCATCCCCGGCGGCTGGGCGACGGTCGAGTTCTCGCCGCTGCCGCTGACGCGCTCCGACGTCTACCTGGACGTGGCCGTGCTCGACCCTGCGGGCAAGCCCGTCGGTGCGACCGTGAGCGTGAGCTACGAGATGGTGCTCATGGACCACGGCACCTACTCGCGCCAGGCGAGCATGCACGGCGGACGCCACCGCATGCCGATCTCGATCGTGATGCCCGGGAAGTGGCAGTTCGCGATCGCGATCGACCGGAACGGGACCGTCACGAGGTTCCTCGTCGTCGTCCCCGAGATCGGCTGAGCCCGTGTACTCCTCGCAGCTGCTGGACGAGGCGCGGTCGCCGTTCGGCGCCGGCACCCTCGCGGCCGCGACGCGCCGCGCGCACGCGGCGAACCCTCTGTGCGGCGACGACGTCCACGTCGAGGTCGCCGAAGACGGCTCCGCGGTCACGGCGGTCATGCACCGGACGCAGGGCTGCACCTTCACGCGCGCCTCGGCGTCGCTCCTCGCCCGGACGGTGCCCGGCCTGTCGCTCGAAGAGGCACGCGACCTCGCCGCGACGATCCGCCGTGACCTCCCGGGATCCGGGCCGCTGCCAAGGGCGCTCGCCGCCCTCGATGCGGTCCGCGTCTACCCGGCCCGGCTGCGATGCGCGCTCCTGCCCTGGGAGGCGCTGCGCTCCGCGGTCGACGAGAAGGCCTGACCGTCGTGGCGCGCGCCCTGACGGCGCTGTTCTTCGCGAACGGCGCCGCGGTCGTGCTCCTCTGGTGGTCGGCGCTCGACGCGGCGTCGATCGACCGTCCCGCCGGGATCCTGAACGCCGCCGGCCGGATCGCCGCGCTCGTCGGCACCTACCTCGCCCTCGTGCAGCTCGTGCTGCGGACGCACGTCCCGTGGCTCGTGCGCGCGTACGGCGAGGAGGCTCTGAAGGCCTGGCACGCGTGGAACGCGTACGCCGTGTTCGGTCTGCTCGGCGCGCACGCCTACCTGAACGTCGTCGGATACGCGTTCGACCACCTCAGGCGCACCGATCGAGACGTAGAGGTAGCGCCCGTCCGGCGACGGGATCGCGACCATGAAGAGGCCGGCGCCGTAGTTCTTCTCGCGCTGCGCCTCGGGCGTCCGGCTCAGGTTACTGATGAAGACGCGCGGGTGCTTCACGGGGTCCCACCTCGCGAGCATCGCGAAGTGGGACATCGAGAAGATGACGGGGACCATCATCCACGGCGTCGGCGCCCACCCGATCGGGATCGCCAACACCATGGACGGCAAGTACGACGCGAGCTTCAACGGGGAGCTGCGTCCGACAAGTTCGGACCGGGGCCGGCGCAGGCGAAGCTCAGCCTGCCCGAGGTCCGGCCCTTCCGCTCGTCCCTCAGCCTGCCGCTCGCTGGTCAAGCGGAGTCGTCGCATCCACCGCGGGTGCCCTGGGGTCCCCCCTGTAGCCCGGGTCGCGTCCGCGGTTCAGCCGGCGGACGCGGTCAGGAGTCGCAGGCGACCCGCGTCATCGCGCGGGTCGACCCGCCGGATCCCGGGCACTCCGTCGAAGTCCGCGTCCGCTGTGACGATCGTCGTGATGCCGTTCGCGAGGGCGGTGCTGACGTGGATCCGATCGTTGGCCCCCAGGCGGGCGACGTCGAGCGCGCGCGCGCGGGCGACGATCTCGTCAGTGACCGAGAGGAGCGGCGTGAAGATCGTGTAGCTCCGCCCCGCCAGGCCTCGGAGCGCGCCCGCTCGCCCGCTGAGCTCGATGTGCCAGATCTCTTCGAAGACCGCCGTGGAGAGCTTGCCGTCGGCCGTGCGTCGTGCGACGGCCTCGACGATCTCCAGGCACGGAGCTCGGTAGGCGGAATCGACCGCCGCGTAGACGACGATGTTCGCGTCGATCAAGAAGGTCATCGACGCCTCGGCCGCTTCGTGACGCCGGCGGCGCCTTCGCGCTCTTCCTCGACTATGCGGTCGAGCGCGTCGGGCGGCAGGTAGCGCCCGCCGGTCATCGCCCGCATCTCCGCGATAGCGCGGACCCGCTGCTCCGGCGCCGCACCCGCCAGGCGCGCGTCGATCGCTTCCCGGATGACGGCACCCACGGACATGCGCCTGCGTCTGGCTTCGGCCTCGAGGCGGCGTCGCCGATCGCGATCGATCAGGAGCTGGATCCGTTCGCTGAGCATGCGCATAGCATACACATCTGTCTCGCTCTTGATCACGGCGCCGTAGTGGCAAGTTCCCTCGGACCGGGTACGGACGGCACTCGCCGCACCGTCCCCGGTCCGTGAGCCTCGGACCATGTGGCGTCGCCTGCTCCTGGTGCCCGCGCTCGGCGCGCTCGTGACCGCGTGTGGCCCCTGGGCCGATCCGGAGCCGAGCCCGGCGGGACTGCCGGCGCTCGCCGCGAGGCCGTCGGCCGGCTACTGGCCCGATGTCGTCCTGCAGGCCCCCCAGCCCGTTCGCGAGGCATACGCGTGGGCCGTCGAGAACGAGCGAACGCTCCGGTACATCCCTTGCTACTGCGGCTGCGGCCTTTCAGCGGGACATCGCGACAACTTCGACTGCTACGTCGCGCAGGTCCGCACCGGCGGATGGGTCGTCCTGGACGCGCACAGCCTGGGCTGAGGGACGTGCGTCGGGATCACGCGTGACGTGATGCAGACGCGGGGGAGCGGGACGTTCGACCTGAAGCGCATCCGCGCGGCCATCGACGGCAAGAGGGGCGGCGAGGCCGCGCCCGGGACGAGGACCCCCTTGCCGTAGGGCCGTCCGCCCTCTGCAGCAGCGACCAACGGCCACTGCCCCCGCGGTCCCAGCCGCCCAGAGTCCATGACTGTGCGACTGGAGATCACCCGGAAGACCGAGCTCGCGCTGCGCGCGGTGCGCGCGCTCGCGTACGACGACCGGACTCAGAAGGGTGACACGCTCGCGGTCGCGATCGGCACCAGCCCATCGTTCCTCGCCCAGGCGCTGGGAGCGCTGGTGCGCGTCGGCTGGCTTCGATCCGATCCAGGCCCACGCGGCGGATACCGCCTCGCCCCGGAGGCGCGGCATCTCTCCGTCCTCGACGTCATCGAGGCGATCGAGGATCCGACGGTCAGCGGCAGGTGCGTGCTCGCCGCCGACCGGTGCGCCGAGGTGGCCAACTCCTATCCCTGCGCGCTCCACGACGCCTGGTCGAAGGCCCGCGAATCCCTGCTGGAGCAGCTTCGGCTCGCGCCCGCCATCGGCCCGGCGGACGCGGCAGCGGGCTCGGAGGGATCCGGGCGCCCGAGACCGGGCGCGACGACCCCTGGCACAGGCTGACCACCGCGGATCAAAGCGAGACCACAAGGAGGAAGTACATGGCTACCCGTCTGCGTTCCCCGCTCGTCGCCGGCGTCGGCGTAGTCGCGCTCGTCGTCGGCCTCGCGGCAGGCGCTCTCACCACCAGGCTCACGGGCCTCGGAGGTCTTGGCGACATCGCGGCGCAGCGTGGCTTGACGGCCGAGGAGGCGGGCTACGCGCTCCAGAGCTTCGTGGCCCCCGGCAAGTTCGACGACTACGCGCTCGTGTCGTCGGGCGGCCACTCCGGGCAGATCCACATCCTGGGCATCCCCTCGCTCCGCCTCATCAAGACGATCCCGGTATTCACGCCGGAGTCGTGGAGCGGCTACGGCATCCAGGGCGACCGGCCCGACAAGGTCCTCGGGCCGGGGAGCGACACGCGGAAGCAGGCGACGCCGCTCACCTGGGGCGACGCGCACCACCCGGCGCTCTCCGAGACGAACGGCGAATACGACGGGCGGTGGGTCTACATCAACGACCGCGCCAACGGGCGTCTGGGCATGGTCGACCTGCGCGACTTCAAGGTGAAGCAGATCCTCGACATCCCCAACAGCCAGACCTCGCACGGCGGGGCATTCGTCACGCCGAACAGCGAATACGTGCACATCTCGAGCATGACCCCGACGACCGAGGGCTACGTGCCGCTCGAGCAGTACAAGGACAAGTACCGCGGGGTCTCGACGTTCGTGAAGATCGATCCGACGTCGGGCCGCGGTGACCTCGCCAACAGCTTCCAGGTCGAGCTGCCCCCCTACACGCAGGACCTCGCCGACGCCGGGAAGCGCGCGTCGAACGGCCTCGTGTTCATCGGCTCGTACAACACCGAGATGTCCATCGGCACGGCCGGCGACGGAAAGCCGCTCGAGGTCGGAGCGTCGAAGAACGACTTCGACTTCCTCCACGTCGTCGACTGGCAGAAGGCGGAGCAGGTCGCTCGGACGAAGAGCGTCATGCGGAACGGCATCCGATACATCGCCCTCGACACGGTCATCGCCGAGGGGCTCCTCCACCTCATCCCCGAGCCGCGCTCGCCGCATGGCGCCGACGTGAGCCCGGACGGCAACTACGTCGTCGTCGGCGGGAAGCTCGACCCGCGGGTCACGATCTACGACGTCGAGCGCATCAAGCAGGCGATCGCCGCGAAGGACTTCGCAGGCAAGGACGTCTTCGGCGTCCCGATCCTCAAGCTCGAGGGTGTCAAGGCGGGCGAGGTCGAGGTCGGCGCTGGGCCTCTGCACATCCAGTTCGACGGCAAGGGCCACGGGTTCGTGAGCCTCTTCCTCGACAGCGCGATCTCGAAGTTCACCCTCGGCCCGAAGGCCGGCATCGCCCCGGACAAGGCGTACAAGCTCGTCGACAAGGTCTCGGTCCACTACAACATCGGGCACCTTGCCGCGAGCGAAGGGGACACCGTCGCCGCGGACGGCAAGTGGCTCGTCGCGCTGAACAAGTGGTCCGTCGACCGCTACCCCGTCGTGGGCACGCTGCACCCGCAGAACTTCCAGCTCATCGACCTGCAGGCGCCGAGGATGAAGGTCATCAACGAGACGCCCATCGGGTTCGGCGAGCCCCACTACGCCCAGATCATCAAGATGTCTCGGCTCACCAAGACCATCGAGGCCTACCAGACAGGCACGGATCCGCTCACGTTCCAAAAGTCGGACAAGGCGACGGCCAAGGGCGCCGAGCGTGTCGAGCGCAGCGGCACCAACGTCAGCGTGTACATGACCGCGATGCGCAGCCACTTCACGCCGGACGTCATCCGCGTGAAGCGCGGCGACACGGTCACCTTCTACATCACGAGCATCGAGACCGGCCGCGACGCCACACACGGATTCGCCATCCCCGGATACAACGTCAACCTGTCGCTCGACCCCGGCGAGACCCTCGCCGTGACGATCACGGCTTCGAAGACGGGGTCGTTCGCCCTCTACTGCACCGAGTTCTGCTCGGCCCTGCACCTCGAGATGCAGGGATGGCTCCTGGTGGAGCCGTGAGCAGCTCACGGGAAGGAGGCGGGACATTGCGCACGATCGCTCTCACGCTCGTCGCCCTCCTCGCGGCCACGCTGGTGGCTTGCGGCGGCGGAGCGACGACGGCCGCGGGCCCCACCGTGACGGTCGAGCTCATCGACTTCAAGTTCTCGCCCGAGACCGTCGAGGTCCCCGCGGGCCAGAAGGTGACGCTCGAGCTGAGGAACAAGGGCAGCGTCGAGCACGACTTCACCGTCGAGGCCATCGGCCTCAAGGCCATCGTCAAGGCGGGCCAGACGGCGACGCGCGTCGTCGGCCCATTCACCGCGGGCACCACCTACGAGCTCGTCTGCACCACGGCCGGGCACAAGGAGTCCGGCATGGTCGGGAAGCTCATCGTCAAGTGATCCGAGGGAGGATGCTGGCGGCGCGACCGTGGATCGGCTACGCGGCGCTCGCCGCGGCGCTCGGCCTGGTCGCGCTCGCCAGCGCCCTCCCCGTCTGGATCGCGCACTTCCTCGCTCCGCAGTTCCCCAAGGGGCTCTGGCTCCGGGCGTACGGTGACCGCGTCACCGGCGACCTGAACGAGATCGACGGCCTGAACCACTACGTCGGCGTGCAGTCCATCTCCGCCGCTTCCATCCCCGAGCTGGCGCTCTGGCCGCTGGCCATCGCCGCGGCCGCGGTCTGCGTCCTCCTCGGGATCCTCGTCCGCGGAGCGCTCGGCCGTGCGGCGATGGTCGCGCTCTACGCGATCCCGCTCACCGTCCTCGCGGACATCCAGCGCTGGCTTTGGGCCTTCGGCCACGACCTCGATCCCGAAGCGCCGCTGCGGCTCGCACCGTTCACGCCGCTCGTCGTCGGCCCCACGAACGTCTGGAACTTCCGCATCACGTCGTGGCCCGGAAGCGCGCTCTTCGCGCTCCTCGGCGCCGCGGCCATCGTGACCCTTGCGCGCCGGCTGCCGCCGGCGAGCAGGCGCACCGCCGGTGTGCGTCAGGGCGCCATCGCCGCAGGCCTCGCCCTGGCCGTCACGCTCTCGGCCTCGACCCCCGCCGGCGCCGCCCCGAGCCTCCAGTCGCTCATCGACGCGACGCCCAGCGGGGGCGAGCTTGTGCTTTCCGCGGGCGAGCACCGCGGCCCGATCGTCATCGACCGCCCCATCGCCATCCGCGCCGCAGGCGCGGCCACGGTGGACGGCGGCGGGAGCGGCGCGGTCATCACGGTCCGCGCCCCGGGGACCGTCATCGACGGCATCCGCGTCCGAGGGAGCGGCGGCTTGCTCGAGGGCGGCGCGGGGATCCTCGTCCAGGCCGACGGCGTGACCGTGACGCGCACGCACGTGAGCGACACGTACACGGCGATCGTGGTGCGCGCCGCACGCGACGTGCGCGTGACCGAGAACACGGTGATCGGGCGCGGTGGCGTTCGCGACGGCGGCATCGCCGATGCGCACGGGACATCCGCCGCTCAGGGCGACGGCGTTTCCCTCTGGGACGTCACGAGCGCGCTCGTCCAGCGGAACCGTATCGCCGGCGTGCGGGACGGGGTCTACCTGTCGTACGCGTCGGAGACGCTCGTCGATCGCAACGTCATCACCGGCTCGCGCTACGGCGTCCACGCCATGTTCGGGACGGCGATCATGGTCTTCGAGAACGAGGTCCGCTCGAACGCCTCGGGCCTTGTGCTCATGTACCCGAGCGGGATCACGGTCGCGCGTAACACCGTGGAGGGCCACCGCGCGGCCTCGACCGGCTATGGCGTGCTGCTGAAGGACGTGCGCGACGCGCGCGTCGTCGAGAACGCGCTCCGCGCGAACGGGACGGCTCTCAAGGTCGAAGGCAGTGAAGGCGCGGGCGACGTCCTGCGTAACGAGATCTCGCACAACGGGGTCGGGCTCGACCTCTCGTCGCGGACCGCGCTCACGGTCTCCTCCAACAGCTTCATCGGCAACCTCGCCCAGCTCGCCGGCGCGCCGTCGCGCGTCACCTGGACCGCTCACGGCGCCGGCAACCACTGGAGCGATCACCGCGGCTTCGACGCGGACCGCGACGGGCGCTCCGAGGTGGACCATGTCGCCCTCACCTCGAGCGCGGCCAGGCTGGCATCCGCGCCGGAGCTGCGCGCGCTGCGCTCGTCGCTGGCCGCGGCCCTGCTCGCGCGGGCGGAGCGGTCGTGGGCCGCCGCGGAGCGCGCCGTCGCGATAGACCGTTCCCCGCTGATGAGCCCGCTCCCCGCGCACGAGCCCGCGCAAGGGACCTCGTCACCGCTGCCGTTCGCGCTCGCGGGTACATCCCTGCTCGGCCTCGCGCTCGCGGTGCTGCGGCGAAGGGGATGAGCCTGCACATCCGCGGCCTGCGCAAGTGCTACGGAGCGCGCCGCGCGCTCGAGATCGCGTCGCTCGACGTCGCGGCCGGCAGCGTCGCCCTCGTCACCGGAGCGAACGGTGCGGGCAAGTCGACGCTGCTGCGCTGCGTCGCGGGCGTCGTGGCGCACGATGGCGCGGTCGATCGACCGCATGGCGCCGTTGCGTACCTGCCGCAGGGTGACGTCCTGCCGCCCACGGCGACGGTGGGGGAGGTGCTGCGCCTCTTCGGCACGCCTCCGGCCATGGCGCGGGACTGGTCGCACGGCGACCCCGCGCGCCGCATCGGG
>VGOU01000033.1 GCA_016875795.1 Chloroflexota bacterium
CGCGCCAGCCGCCTCCCGGACCGGCGCCGCCCGGCGCGCCCGCCGGCCGCTCGCCGCCACCGAGGATCTGCTGGATCGGGTTCCCGCCGACGATGACGGCGTTCGCGTTCACGGTGCCGGTGGTCGCGTCGGGCGTGCCCGAGATGACCACCTGGTCGCCGGGCTTGATGTCGGTCAGCTTGATCTCGGTCTCGGTCGTCTTCACCAGGCGCGCGGTCCCGCCGACGAGCGCGATCGTCGATCGCGTCGTGTCGCTGCCGGGCTGGCGCGTCTCCACGGTGATCGACCCGTCCTGGACCGAGATGACCCGGCCCGTCACGGTCTGACCGATGATCCCGCCGGCCTGCCCGGCGCCGGCGGGCCCCGCCCCGCGGACCTGCTGCCGCTGGCCCTGCACCGCACCCGGCGCGGGCGACGCGTCCTCGGGCGCCTTCGTGAGTGTGGGACCGACGGTCATCCCGGCGACGAAGCCTCCGCCGCCGAGGACGAGCGCGGCGGTCGCGGCGGCCGCGATCTGGAGCTGCTTGCTGTCCATCACGTCACCTTCCTATTCGTAGCGGAGCGCCTCGATGGGGTGGAGGCGCGCCGCGCGCATCGCCGGGTAGAGCCCGAAGATGATCCCGATCGCCACGGACACGCCGACGGCGACCGCGACCGTTCCGGGCGTGATCGCCACGGGGACGCTCGCGTTGACCCGCTTCACCGCTTCGGTGATGGCCCACCCCAGGAGGATGCCGAGCAGTCCTCCCGTGCCGGTGAGGGTCATCGCCTCGATGAGGAACTGCGAGAGGATGTCGCGCCGCCGTGCGCCGACGGCCTTGCGGATGCCGATCTCGCGCGTCCGCTCGTGGACCGAGACGAGCATGATGTTCATGATCCCGATCCCGCCGACGAGCAGTGAGATGCCGCCGATCGCGCCGAGCAGGAGCGTGAACGTCCCCGTCACGGAGTCGAGCGCCGCGAGGGTGTCGTTCTGGTTCTGCACCAGGAAGTCGACGCTCTCCGGGTCCTCGATCTTGTGGCGCACGAGGAGCGTCTCGCGGACGAGGTCGGTCGTCGCGGCCATCGCCTCGGACGACGCGGCCTTGATGACGATGGCGTTCACCGCGCCGGTCCGGCCGGTGAGCACGCGCTGCGCGGTCGTCGTCGGGACGAGCACCAGATCGTCCCGGCTGAAGCCGAACGTCGTCCCCTTCGGCTCGAGGACGCCGATGACGCGGAACGTGAGGATGCGAGCGCGGTTGCCGCCGGCGACCTGCCGCAGCTGCATCGTCTGGCCGATCGGGTCGTTCTCGCCGAAGAGGTTGCTCGCCGTCGTCGACCCGATGACCGCGACGAGCTGCGCGCCGTCGACGTGGCTCTCGTCGAAGAACGACCCGCTCGCGAGCGCCCACTCGCGCACCATCGGGTACTGCTCGGTGACGCCGATGACCTGGCTGTTCCAGTTCGTCCCGCTCGCGGTGAGCTGCCACCGCCCCGCCTGCTGCTCGGCCTGGATCGCGACGATGCTGTCGCCGAGCTCGCGCTGGAGCGCCCCCATGTCCTCGAGGGTGAGGTTCTGGCTCTGCGGTCCGGCGCCGCGGAGCGTGGCCTGCGTCACCGCCTGGGGCGTGACGGTGATGAGGTTCGACCCGAGCGACAGGATCGTGGACTGCACCTGCTGCGACGCCCCGGTGCCGACCGCGACCATCGCGATCACCGAGGCGACGCCGATGATCACGCCGAGCATCGTCAGCGAGGAGCGGAGCTTGTTCACCGCGATCGAGCGCAGGCCCTCGCGGAACGAGTCGAACAGCCTCAATGGAGCGCTCCGGCCGGCGCCGCGATCTCGTCGGCGGCGCGCCGCGGGCGCAGGACGCGCTCGTCCTGGTGGACGACGCCGTCGCGCATGCGAACGACGCGCCGGCAGTGCTCGGCGACGTCGGGCTCGTGCGTGACCATGATCACGGTCCGGCTCTCTTCGTTCAGCTCCTGGAAGATCGCGAGGATCTCGGCGCTCGAGCGCGAGTCGAGGTTCCCGGTGGGCTCGTCGGCGAGCAGGAGGTCGGGGTCGTTCATGAGCGCGCGAGCGATCGCCACCCGCTGCTGCTGCCCGCCCGACATCTCGCTCGGGCGGTGGCCGGCGCGGTCGCCGAGGCCGACGAGCTCGAGGGCCTCCCGCGCCTTGCGCCGCCGGTCCTGGCCGTTCCCGCCGTACACGAGCGGCAGCTCGACGTTCTCGAGCGCGTTCAGGCGGGGGAGCAGGTTGAACGTCTGGAACACGAAGCCGATCCGCCGGTTGCGGATCTCGGCGAGCTCGTCGTCGCTCAGCGTCCGGACCTCCGTCCCGGCGAGGCGGTAGCTGCCGGCGTCGGGCACGTCGAGGCACCCGAGGACGTTCATGAGCGTCGACTTCCCCGAGCCCGAAGGGCCCATGACCGCGACCATCTCGCCGCGCGCGATCGCGAGATTGACGCCGCGCAGGGCCTGGACCGTCACGTCCCTGCCCATGCGGTACGTCTTCTCGATGCCGCGGATCTCGATGAGCGCCGTGCTCATCGCCCGATCGGCACCGCTTGGCCCGGGACACCGGCCGGGCCGCGGAACACCGCGCCGCCCGGCGGGAGCTGGCCGGCCGTCGTCGTGCGCGGCTGGGGGAGCACGACCGTCTGGCCCTCCTGGAGCCCGCTCACGACCTCGGTGACCGTGTCGTTCGCGATGCCGAAGACGACCTCGCCGCCGTCGACGGGCTGGCCGTTCTGGAGGACCTGCACGGTGCGCCGCCCGCCGACCGTCCGGAGGGCGCTGTTCGGGACGGTGAGGACGCCCTGCTTGCTCTGGATGATCACGGTCGCGGAGCCGGTCATGCCCGGCCGTACGGCCGGGTCGGGCCGGTCGATGGTGATGTCGATCCCGTAGACGGGGACGCCCTGCTGGAGCGTGGCGACGGGGTCGATGCTCGTCACCCTGCCGGTGAGGCGCGTGCCGCTGCCCACCGCGTCGACCGCGAGCGTGGCGACCTGGCCGACCTTCACCTTCGCGACCTCGGCCTCGCCGATCGTGCCGTCCAGCGTCAGCGTGCCGGTGACCGCGATGACCGCGAACGGGTTCGCCGGCGCCTCGCCCACCTGGTTCGTGAGCGTCGAGATGACGCCCGCGGCCGGCGCGCGCAGCGCGGCGTTGTCGAGGTCGGTCTTCGCCTTGTCGAGCGCGATCTGCGCGAGCTGCAGCGACGCGAGGACGAGCGCGATGTCCGTGGACTTCGGCGTCGCCGTGGCCTTCGAGTAGCTCTCGCGCGCGTTGCTGAGCGCGATCTCGCTCGAGGCGAGCGTGGACGAGGCCTTGTCCTGGGCGAGCGCGTGCGCCTGCTCGGCGCTCGCGAGCGTGTCCTCCGCGCTCTGCAGCGTCGCCTGGGCCTTCGACTGCGCCGCCGCGTACGCCTGCTGCGCCTTCTCGATCGAGCCGTTCACGGCGTCCGTCAGCGTGCCCATCGCCGCCGTCGCCTGGGTCACCTTCGTCTTGACCGAAGACGACCGCTGCGACTCGTCGGTGAGGCTGCGCTGAAGCACGGTGACGTCCGCGCGCACGATCGCCAGGTTGGAGTTGTCGCGGTTCAGGTCGGAGTTGAGGGACGACCACGCCGACGACACGGAGGTCGATGCCGCGCTCACGGACGCGGCGACGACGTCGATCGCGCTCGTCAGGCGCGAGGACGCGAGGGTGTACGAGGTCTGCGCGGTCTGGTAGCGCGCGGCGATCGACGAGGTGTCGGTGCTCGCCGCGACGGCGCTGTCGAACGCGTTCGCCGCGGACACGACGGCCGCGACTGCGGCCGTCCACTCGGCGACGGCGCTGTCGAGCATGGAGACGTTCGTCTGCGCCGTGGAGAGCGAGAGGTCCGCGCCGTACAGCGACGTCTTCGCGCTCGTGATGCCGGCCGCGCCGCCCGACGCCGCGACGACGTTGATGTTCGAGATGGCGGTCGCGATCTGCGCGCGCATCGTGGCGAGCGCCGCGGTGTACGAGCGGAGGTCGCCGCCGACGCCGCTCGTGAGCGAGCTGAAGGTCGTGCGCGCCGTCGCGTAGCCCGTCTTCGTCTTGTTCAGGTTCGCGAGCGCGGTCGCGACGTCGGTGGCCGTCGTCGTCTTCGCGTCGGCGAGCGAGCGCCTGGCCTTGTCGAGCGCGGTCTGCGCGTTCGTCTGGTCGGTCTGCGCGTTCTTCTTCGACTGCTCGTACGTCAGCGTCGAGGACTGGAGCGAGTTCCTCGCGAGCGCGAGGTCCTCGGCGCTCGCGCCCTGCACCGTCGCGTCGTGCTTCGCCTGCGCGGAGAGGAGGTTCGCCTCCGCCTGCTTCACCGCCGTGACGAGGTCGGTCGTCTCGAGCCGCGCTAGCGGCGTGCCGGCGGCGACGCTGTCGCCGACCTTCACGAGGATCTCCGCGAGCCGGCCGGAGGGGCGGAACGCCGCCTTCACGAGCGCCGACGCGCTGATCGAGCCGGAGACCCTCACCGTCTGCGTCACGTTCCCCTTCGCGACGGTCGCGGTGCGCAGCGCGGGCGGCGCCGCCTGGGTGAGTCGCGGAGCGACGATGGTCGCGCCGACCACCCCGATGACGACGAGGCCGGCCGTCACCCGTCCGATCCACGTGAACGCGATGAGCTTCAGTAGCGGCACGTCTGGCCCTCCCTTTCGCGGCCGCTCATGATGGCCGCGCGCTCCGCAGGTGTGCTAAGAGACAGGTAAGGCCGCGGCAGGACGGCCGTTCCGGCCGTATCGTCGCGGTACCCGATGGACATGACCTGGCTCGGCCACGCCTGCTTCCGCATCCGCGGCAAGGAAGGGATCGTGCTCACCGACCCCCCGGACCCCAAGTCCGGCCATGCGATCCCCAAGACGGAGGCCCACCTCGTCACCATATCGCACGCCCACCCCGGCCACTCGAGCCTCCGCTCGGTCGGCGGCGAGCCGGTCGTCCTCGACGCCCCCGGCGAATACGAGGTGCAGGAGATCCTCGTCACCGGGATCGCGACGTCCCACGACGAGGAGAAGGGCGCGCTGCGCGGGAAGAACACCGTCTTCGCCATCCGCGTCGACGACCTCGTCATCTGCCATCTCGGCGACCTCGGCCACGCCCTCGCGGCGTCGGACCTCGAGCGGCTCGGCGAGATCGACATCTGCCTCCTCCCGATCGGCGGCGCCGAGACGAACCTCTCCGCGGCCACGGCCGCCGAGGTCGTCCACCAGCTCGAGCCCAAGGTGGTCGTGCCGATGGGCTACGACCCCGACGAGAAGAAGAGGGACAGGCCGTACGACCGCCTGCTCCACGAGCTCGGGGTGAAGGACCTCACGCCCGTCCCGAAGCTCTCCGTGACGCGCAGCAGCCTGCCCGGGGAGCTCCAGGTGGTCGCGCTGGATAGCCGCGCCCGCGCCTAGGGCGGTATACTCGGGAACACGTCGCGCGCTCGCGCGGCGGCTTTTCTTGTCTAAGGGAGACCGCATGCAGGCCGTCGTTCGCGTCGCCGGGAAGCAGTACCGCGTCGAAGAGGGTCAGACCGTGAGCGCACCACGGCTCGAGGGCGAGCCGGGCAGCACCATCACGCTCGACGACGTCCTCCTCGTCGCCGACGGGGATACGCTCGGAGTGAAGGGCACCGTGACGGCCGAGATCGTGGGCCACGAGAAGGGCGACAAGATCACGGTCTTCAAGTACAAGAACAAGACGCGCTACCGCAAGACGAGCGGCCAGCGCCAGCTGAGCACGCGCATCAAGATCACGAAGATCGAGGCATAGGGGACATGGCACACAAGAAGGGCGCGGGCTCCACCCGCAACGGGCGCGACTCCGCCGGGCAGCGCCTCGGCGTGAAGGAGTACGCGGGCGCCATCGTCGACGCGGGGACGGTCCTCGTCCGCCAGCGCGGCACGCGGCTGCTCGCGGGCCCGAACGTCGGCGTCGGCAAGGACCACACCCTGTTCGCTCTCGTCGCCGGCACGGTCCAGTACAAGGCCGCCCGTGACGCCCGCCGTCGCGTGACGGTCGTCCCGCTGGGCTAGGGGAGGCGCTCCGATGAAGGAGAAGATCCACCCCAAGTACGTGGCCGCGAAGGTCGTGTGCGCCTGCGGCAACGCGTTCCAGACCATGTCCATCAAACCCGAGCTGCACGTCGAGGTCTGCTCGAACTGCCACCCGTTCTTCACGGGCAAGCAGCACCTCATCGACACGCAGGGTCGCGTCGAGCGCTTCAACAAGCGCTTCGGCAAGGGCGAGAAGGCGGAGCAGCCGGCCCCAGCGCGCGGCTAGCGCTCTCCATGAGCGCGCCCAAGCCGGCGTACGGCGGGCAGGCGGTCATCGAAGGCGTCCTCATCCGCGGGAAGCGCACGCTCGCGCTCGCGTGCCGCAGGCCCGACGGCGGCATCTACCGCTACCGCGAGACCATCGACTCGCCGCTGCAGCGCTCGCGCTTCGCGCGCCTGCCGTTCGTCCGCGGCGTCATCGTTCTCTGGGAGTCCCTCGTCCACGGCGGGCGCATGCTCATGAGGTCCGCCGACGTCCAGGCCGAGGGGCTCGGCGAGGCGAAGCCGAGCGCCCTGAGCACCGCGGCCACGCTCGCCGCGTCGATCGCCTTCGCGCTCGTCGTCTTCGTCGGCATCCCGTATGGCTCCACGCAGCTCCTCCGCGATCACGCGAGCACGCCGGTGCTCAACCTCATCGAGGGCGTCGTCCAGTTCCTGCTCATGGTCCTGTACATCTGGGCGATCTCGTTCATGCCCGAGATCCGGCGGGTCTTCGCCTACCACGGCGCCGAGCACATGACCATCCACGCCTTCGAGCACGGCGACCCGCTCGACGCCGAGCACGTCGTGCGCTATCCGACCGCCCACCCGCGGTGCGGGACCGCGTTCCTGCTCCTCGTCGCGAGCATCGGCGTGTTCACCGCCATCTTCATGCCGCGGATCCTCATCCTCGTCGACCTCGCGGCGCGGCTCGCGACCGTCTTCGTCGTCGCCGCGGTGTCCTACGAGGTCCTCCGGCTCGGCGCGGCGCACGAGCGCAACCCCGTGATGCGCGCCGTCGTCTGGCCCGGGATGCTCCTGCAGCGCATCACGACGCGCCAGCCCGACGCGGGCATGATCGAGGTCGCGATCGCCTCGCTCGAGGAGGCGCTCGCCGGCGACGCAGAGACCGGGACGGTGGCGGCATGACCCTGGTGCTGTCGCGCGGCCTGCGGGACCGCCTGGCCCAGATCGAGCAGCGCTACGAGGAGATCGGACGCCTCATGAGCGACCCCGCCGTCGTCGGCGACCGCGACAAGATGCGCGAGCTCGGCCGGGAGCACGCCTCGCTCGGCCCCGCGATCGGGAAGATCGCGGAGCTCCGCGCGGCGGAGACCGCGCGCGACCAGGCGCGCGAGCTCGTCGAGGACCCGGAGATGCGCGACCTCGCCCGCGAGGAGCTCGCGCAGGCCGAGGGCGACGTCGAGCGGCTCGGCGGCGAGCTGCGCCTGCTCCTCATCCCGCGCGACCCGCTCGATGAGAAGAACGTGATCATGGAGATCCGCGCGGGCGAGGGCGGGGAAGAGGCCGCGCTCTTCGCGCTGGACCTCTACCGCATGTACGCCCGCTACGCCGAGCGCAAGCGCTGGAAGGCGGAGATCCTCTCGCAGAGCCAGTCCGAGAAGGGCGGCTTCAAGGAGGTCGTCTTCCGCATCGGCGGGAAGGGCGCGTACAGCCGCCTCAAGTTCGAGTCCGGCGTGCACCGCGTCCAGCGCGTGCCGTCGACCGAGGCGCAGGGGCGGATCCACACCTCCACCGCGTCGGTCGCGGTGCTGCCCGAGGCGGAGGAGGTCGATCTCGAGATCGGCGAGAACGACCTGCGCATCGACATCTACCGCGCCGGCGGCCACGGCGGCCAGGGCGTGAACACGACCGACTCGGCCGTGCGCATCACGCACATCCCCACCGGGATCGTCGCGACGTGCCAGGACGAGCGATCGCAGCTGAAGAACAAGGCGAAGGCCATGTCGGTCCTGCGCGCGCGCATCCTCGCCGCGGACCAGGAGCGCCGCGACGCCGAGATGGGCGACGCGCGCCGCGCGCAGATCGGCCGCGCCGAGCGTGCCGAGAAGATGCGCACGTACAACTTCCCGCAGGACCGCATCACCGACAAGCGCCTCGGCTACAACCTCTCGAACATCGCGAAGATCCTCGACGGCGACCTCGACGAGATGACGGGCGCGCTCATGGAGCGCGACATCGCGGAGCGGCTCGCGGAGATCGAAGGGCAGGAGGGCTAGCCGAGCTCCTTTGCCGGATCTCGGGGAGCGTGAGCGCCGGCCGCTCCAGTGGACGACGAGCCGTCCGTTCCGCGGCTAAAGTAGGACCTCCGCCAGACGCTCGGTACGTTCGGGGATCTGGGCCGGGATCGTCCGGTCGAGGTGCTCATCGGGGATGAGGCCCCGGTACGCGGCCTGCCACGAGCGGATGTGGCACCGCACGATCGCCTCCGCGTCCTCCGGGCGGGCCTCTCTGATCACGCGGTCCATGACGCGATCATGGTCCATCCGCCTACGATCCTGCCGTGGCGCTGACGCTCTTCGGCGCCGTGCTCACGGACGGCCGGGAGATCGAACACTGCCGGGCGACGACGGATGAGGTGCGGCGGTGGATCGAGGCCGGCCCGCCGGCGATCGTCACGCTCGCGCCCGAGGTCGCCGGCGGCATGGACGCGACGCGCGCGCTCGTCGACGCGGGGACCGTCGTGAGCATCGGCCGCTCGGGCGCCGCAGCCGAGCAGGTCCGTGCCGCCCTCGCCGCGGGGCGCGCCACGCGACGAACCTCTTCAACGCCACGCCGCCGCTCCACCACCGCGAGCCCGGCCCCGCCGGGGCGCTGCTCACGAGCGACGCGACGGTGGACGTGATCGCCGGTGGGATCCACCTCGACCCGTCCGTCGTCGACCTCGTCGTCCGCGCGGCCGGCCCGGACCGCGTCTGCCTCGTCACCGACGCGCTCGCGGCGGCGGGCGAGCCGCCGGGAAGGACGCGCCTCGGCGACCGCGAGGTCATCTCGGATGGCCGCGCTGTGCGCCACGCCGACGGCACCCTCGCGGGCACCGCGGTGAGCCTCGACGCGTGCCCGCGCAACGCGCGGCGCTGGCTCCCGTGGCTCGCGCCGCCGCAGGTCCTGAAGGTGGCGACCTCGACGCCGGCGTCCGTCCTCGGTCCGAGCGTGGCGGCACGCAAGGGGAGGATCGCGCCGGGCTTCGATGCCGACGCGATCCTCCTCGACCGCGAGTGGAACGTGGTGCGGACCTACGTCCGGGGGGTCGCCGTCCCCTGACCCGCGTGCGCGCGCTTGAGCGCGGCGATGTCGATCCTCTGCATCTGCAGCATCGCGTCGAGGTCCGTCAGCCAGCCGCACGGACCCTGCCGCCCGCCGCCGGCGAGGAAGTCGGATCCGCCGTCCATCGCTGAGTACGGGACGCCGTCGAGCTCGAGGTCGAGCAGCACCATCCGCCGCCCCGGTCCCTGCCCGAAGTCCGGTCCCGGACCGAGGTCGGCGATGCCGGTGATCCGAGAATCCGGGATGACGGACGCGTGGAGACGCACCGCCTCCTCCGCCCCGGGGACACGTCGCCTCCCTATGCCGCGCGCTTCCGCCGCTCGAGGAGCTCCTCGAGGCGGTCGTACGCCTCGCGCGCGCCTTCCTCCATGCCGCCGTCCGCCAGCATCGCGTCCGCCGCCCAGGCGCACGTCCATCAGCTCGTGCTCAGTCGCGGTCATCCTGTTGCTCCCTCTGTGCTCTCCTCCGCTCGATGGCCGCGTCCAGCCGGTCGAAGCGCCCCTCCCACAGCTCGCGGTACCGCTCGACCCACGCGCTCGCCTCCTTCAGCGGGCGCGCGTTCAGGCGTGCCGGGCGGTACTGCGCGTCGCGACCGCGCTCGACGAGCCCGGCACGCTCGAGCGCCTTCAGGTGCTTCGAGACCGCGGGGAGGCTGATGTCGAACGGGCTCGCGAGCTCGCTGACGGAGGCCTGGCCCTTCGCGAGGCGCGCGATGATCGCGCGCCGCGTGGGGTCCGCGAGCGCTCCGAAGGTGAGGCTGAGCCGGTCCGTCCGGGCGTCCATGTATTTAACCTATCGGTTCAATACAGCGGCCGCCCGATCGTGTCAAGGGCCGCGTTGTAGCGTCCTGCTGTGGACCTGCGGCGCTACGACGAGGACAAGGCCTTCGCCCTGATGGACGGGGCGGCCACGGTCGCACGCATCGTGCGCACGGCCGGGCCCGAGAAGCTGCGCTCGACGAAGCTCGGGGACCGGAGCGCGCTCGATGTCATCGGCCACCTCACCGACATCGCCGAGGTGTTCGCCGAGCGCGCGCGCCGCGCGCTCGAGGAGGACACGCCCGCGCTGCAGGCGGTCCGCGGCGGTGCCCCGGCGGAGGAGCGCGATCCCATGGAGCTCTCGCGCCGCCTGCTCCAGGCGCACCAGCGCATCGTCGCGCTCATGCAGCGGCCCGGCGCCGCCGACCGCCCGGCGATCCACAGCGACTGGGGCCGCGTGAACGCCGGGCACATCGCCGCGTACCAGGCGGAGCACACCGACGAGCACGTGCGCGACCTCGCCGCCGCGTTCCCGCCCGTAGACTGAGCCCGTGTTCGGTCCCGTCCTGAAGGGCGAGAAGGTAACGCTGCGCCCGCCGGTCGACGGCGACGCGGCGAAGTTCGTGGAGTGGTTCGCCGACCGCGAGGTCACGCGCTTCCTCGCCACATCGTTCCCCATGTCGCTCCAGCAGGAAGAGGACTTCCTCAAGCGCATCGGCGAGTCGAAGACCGACGTCTGGTGGGCGCTCGAGGCGGAGGGCCGGACGATCGGCGCGACCGGGATCCACCGCATCGACTGGATCAGCGGGAACGCCGTCACGGGGACCGTCATCGGCGACAAGTCGTGCTGGCGCAAGGGCTACGGCTCGGAGGCCATGGCCCTGCGCACCGAATTCGCGTTCCGGCAGCTGAACCTGCACAAGCTGAAGAGCGGGGCGTTCGACGAGAACGAGCCGAGCAAGCGCGCCCTGCAGAAGGCCGGATACCGCCAGGTCGGCGTCTGGCGCGAGGACTTCTGGCGCGACGGGAAGTGGCACGACCACTGGGAGGCGGAGGTCCTCCGCTCGGACTGGGAGAAGCAGCACCCGCGCTGACACTTCCGTCACCCGGCGATCACCAGCCTGTCCGCTCAGCGATGAAGAAGGTCCTCGTGGGGTGCCTCGTCCTCATCGTCGCGGCCGGCGCTCGACGGTGGCGTGTTCGCGACAGGAGACGTCGTGCGCGCCAACGACAGCGGCCGCGCCGCCTCACCTTCTTCGACGGCTCGACCATCTCGGCCGATCCAAAGAGCCGCGTCGTCGCGAGGTCGCTCACGAAGACCGGCTCGGGCGGGCTCCAGCCCGAGATCGAGCAGACCGCGGGGCGCACGCGGGCGTCCGCGTCGAAGCTCGCGACCGCCGACTCGAAGTTCACGATCCGGACGACTTCGATGACCGCCCTCGTGCGCGGTACGACGTTCGAGACGATCGTCGAGACTCGCCCGGACGGGACGGTCGCCACGACCATCAAGACGACCGAGGGCGAGGTGCTCGTGCAGGCCGCGGCGGGCGGCCAGGTGAGCGTGCCGGCGGGCCAGGAGGTCCTCGTGGGCGAGGTCGTCGAAGGCACGCATTCGCTCGTCGCGACCGCGGCGCAGCCGGCGGCGAACGCGGCGATCGTCGCGGAGGGGCTCGGCACGGGCGGCACCGCGGACTTCAGCGCGCGGATCGAGCGCACCATCAACGTGGGCGACCTGCTGCGGAGCACGCTCCCGGTGGCGGTCGGCGCGAGGCTCGGGTCCACAGGGTTCACCGCGCCGGAGCTCGTCACGAGCGTGTGCGGCGCGGAGTCCACCGGCCGCGTCCTCTCCGGCGGCGGGCTCACGGAGCGCGCCGACGCGCTCGTCGCCTTCGCGTCACAGCACGGGAGGACGCCCCGCTAAACGGCCATCTCCGCGGCGATGGGGGGATGGTGCTGGTAGTCGAGCAGCTTCGCGACGCCGTCGAGGAGCGGCCCGGGCCTCTCGCCCTTCTTCGCGCGGTCGACGATCTCGCGGTACCGGCCGGCGACGTCGTCGAGCGAGCGCAGCGCGGGGTCGAGCCACAGGCGCGGCGATGGATACGGCTCGCGCGAGAGCTGCTCCTCCACCGCGTCGAAGTGGCTGCGGTACACGTGCGCGTCACCGAGCACGTGCGTGAACGTGTCGGGGACGAGGTCCACGATCCGACCGAGCAGATGGAGCAGGAGCGCGTACTGCGCCATGTTGAACGGGACGCCGAGGAACAGGTCGGCGGACCGCTGGTACATGACCAGCGAGACCTTCCCGTCCGCCACGAAGCACTGGAACAGCGCGTGGCAGGCGGGCAGCGAGGTGAGGTCGAGCTCGCCGGGGTTCCACGCCGTCACGAGATGGCGCCGCGACGAGGGGTTCGCGCGCAGGGCGGCGATGAGGTCGGCCACCTGGTCCACGCGGCGGCCGTCCGGCGCGTGCCAGTCGCGCCACTGCTGGCCGTAGTTGCGTCCCGCGTCGCCCTCGAAGCGCGCCTTGGGCTTCCAGTAGTCGGCGTACGCGTTGCCGTCCCAGATGCGCACGCCGAGCGCGTGCAGCTCGTTCACGTCGGATGACCCGCTGAGGAACCACAGCAGCTCGGCGATGACGGAGCGGAACGCGAGCCGCTTCGTCGTGACGGCGGGGAACCCGTCGGCCATGCGGAGGCGCATGACCTCGCCGAAGATCGCGCGCGTCCCCACGCCGGTGCGGTCCTCGCGGTCGCTGCCCGTCTCCATGGCCCTCCGCAGGACGTCGAGGTACTGCCGCACGGCCGTAGTCTCGCGCGAATGGAGCGTGCCGGCTTCGTCTACGACGACCGTCTGACCCGGCACGTGTACCGCGCGGACCATCCGCTGCGGCCGGAGCGGCTGCGCGGCGTGCACGCGACCCTCACGGAGCTCGCGGCCTTCGACCAGCCGAACGCCCTGCTCCTCGCGCCGCGCGACGCGACCCGCGGCGAGATCGAGCGCATCCATACGCCGGACTACGTCGAGGCCATCATGCAGGCCTCGCGCGAGCCCGGCCTCGACTTCTCGCGCTGGGGCCTCTCGGCCTGGGGCGACACGCCGCCGTTCGAGGGCATGCACGAGGCGTCGCTCCTCACGACCGGGGCGTCGCTCGTGGCCATGGAGGAGGTCACCTCCGGCCGCGCGCGCGTGGCCGTGAACTACGCCGGCGGGCTGCACCACGCGATGCCCGCGCGGGCCTCGGGGTTCTGCATCTACGACGACCCGGCCATCGTCTGCGCGCTCCTCGCCGACCGCGGGATGAAGGTCGCGTACGTGGACATCGACGCGCACCACGGCGACGGCGTGCAGGCCGCGTTCTACGACACGGACCGGGTGCTCACCATCTCTCTCCACCAGGACGGTCGGACGCTGTTCCCCGGCACCGGCTCCGCCGACGAGCGCGGGACCGGGAGCGGAGCGGGCTACAGCATCAACGTCGCGCTGCCGCCGTACACGGACGACGCCGCGTACATCCGCGCGTTCGACGCCGTCGTGCCTCCGCTCCTCGAGCGTTACCGTCCCGACGTCCTGGTCACCCAGCAGGGCATCGACCCGCACTTCAGCGACCCGCTGACGCACCTCATGGTCTCCACGCACGCGCGCGAGCACTGCGTGCGCGCCTTCCGCGCGGTGCCGTACCCGTGGGTCGCGATGGGCGGCGGCGGCTACGACCTGGACGCCGTCCGGCGCACGTGGTCGCTCGAGTACCTCGTCATGATCGGCGCGCCTGTCCCGGCGGCGCTTCACGACCCCGACCCGCCCGCGGCGGCCGGCGACCGCCGCCGGGCGCTCGACCGCACGGCCGACGAGGCGGTCACCGCGGCGCTCGCCGCGGCGTTCCGTTGAGGCAGCTCCTCCTCCTCGCG
>VGOU01000034.1 GCA_016875795.1 Chloroflexota bacterium
GGCACGTCCACGAACGTGACGCGCGGGATGTTGAACGCGTCGCAGAAGCGCACGAACCGCGCGGCCTTCGTCGACGCGTCGATGTCGAGGACCCCGGCGAGGACCGCGGGCTGCTGCGCGACGACGCCGACGGTGCGGCCGTCGAGGCGCGCGAAAGCGCAGATGATGTTCTGCGCCCAGCGCTCGTGGACCTCGAGCATCCCCCCGTCGTCGACGACGCGGCGGATGACGTCCTTCATGTCGTACGGCTTCGTCGACGACTCGGGCACGACCCGGTCGAGCTCGGGGTCGGCTCGGTCGGGCGGGTCGGTCGTCGGCACGACCGGAGCGGGGTCGAGGTTGTTCGACGGCAGGTAGCCGACGAGGCGGCGGAGCAGGAGCAGGCACTGCACCTCGTCGTCCGTCTCGAAGTGCGCGACGCCGCTCTTCGTCGCGTGGACATCGGCGCCGCCGAGCTCCTCGAACGTCACGTCCTCGTGCGTCACGGCCTTCACGACGTCGGGTCCCGTGACGAACATGTAGGAGGTGTCGCGGACCATCGCGACGAGGTCCGTGATCGCCGGCGAGTACACCGCGCCGCCGGCGCAGGGGCCCATGATCGCCGAGATCTGCGGCACGACGCCCGAGGCGAGGACGTTCCGGAGGAAGACGTCGGCGTAGCCGGCGAGCGAGACGACGCCCTCCTGGATCCGCGCGCCGCCCGAGTCGTTCAGCCCGATGATCGGCGCCCCGGTCCGGACGGCGAGGTCCATGACCTTGCAGATCTTCTGGGCGTGCGCCTCCGCCAGGGACCCGCCGAACACGGTGAAGTCCTGCGCGAAGACGTACACGAGGCGCCCGTCGATGCGGCCCGAACCGGTGACGACGCCGTCCCCGAGGAAGCGCTCCTCGTCCGCCGCGAGCTCGTTCGGCCGCGCCTGGACGAAGCGATCGAGCTCGGCGAAGGACCCCTCGTCGAGCAGCAGGTCCAGCCGCTCGCGCGCGGTCATCTTGCCCTTCGCGCGCTGCCGCTCGATGCGCCGCTGCCCGCCACCCTGCAGGGCGCGCGCGCGCAGGGCCTCGAGGTGCTCGGAGGGCTTCACTCTTAGGCCGATCTTAGGTCGCGGCCGGTACCCTCGACGAATGGGGACCAGGGCCGATCGCCCGTACGGCCGCTTCCCGGGATCCGGCGGAGCGGACGAGCCCGCCCCCGGCCCCGCCGCCGCGCCGCGCCGCCGCTTCCGCGACCGCATCCTCGGCAGCGGGCGCATCCGCCGCGTCCGCATCGGCCTCGGCAGCGCGGCGCTCCTGCTCATCGTCGCCGGACTGACCGGCGTGGCCCAGCCCGCGCCGCGGACGGTCGCGCTGCGCGCGACCCCCGCGCCGAGCCCGACGGTGCAGCGGATCTACGAGGCGGTCGCGCCGTCGGTCGTGAGCATCCGGTCCATCGGCCGCGGCGAGCCCGGCAGCGGCGCGGGCGTGATCATCGACGAGAACGCGCTCATCCTCACGAGCCTGCACGTCGTGCGCGACGCCCAGCGCATCGAGGTCACCTTCATCGACGGGACGCGCACGGAAGCGCGCGTCGTCGCGTCGCTCACGGAGAAGGACATCGCCGTCCTCGAGCCCCGCAGCGCGCCGGCGATCGTCGTCCCGGCCACGCTCGGGAACCCCGACGCGCTGCGGATGGGTGACGGCGCGTACGTCATCGGCGATCCGTTCGGCCTATCGCGCTCGTACACCGTCGGGGTGATCTCGGGGCTCGACCGCACGGTGCGCTTCGAAGCGCTGCCGCAGCCGCTCACCGGCCTCATCCAGTTCGACGCCGCGGCGAACCCGGGCAGCTCGGGCGGCCCGCTCGTCGACGGCCGCGGCGAGGTGGTCGGCATCGTCACCGGCGTGCTCGGCGCGCCGGGCCAGCGCTCGTTCGCGGGTCTCGGCTTCGCGGTCCGCATCGACTCGGCGTCGTCGGCGCTGGGCATGCCGCCCGACTGAGAAGCGCCCGCGGCCAGAGGCGGCGCCGAAGGCGACCGCCGGGAAGAGAAGAGGACGTGACCATGCAGAAGATGGAGCGGACCCCGTCGAAGATGGAGCGACTCCTGTTCGAGATCAAGAAGGTGATCGTCGGCCAGGACCTCCTCCTCGAGCGCATCCTCGTCGCGCTCCTCGCGCGCGGCCACCTCCTCGTCGAGGGCGTCCCCGGCCTCGCGAAGACGCTGTCGATCAAGACGGTCGCCGCGGCGATCGAGGGCGACTTCAAGCGCGTGCAGTTCACCCCCGACCTCGTCCCCGCCGACCTCGTCGGCACGCGCGTGTACGACCAGCGGACCGGCGAGTTCCAGACGTGGCTCGGTCCGGTGTTCACGAACCTGCTGCTCGGCGACGAGATCAACCGCGCGCCGGCGAAGGTGCAGAGCGCGCTCCTCGAGGTGATGCAGGAGCGCCAGGTCACCATCGGGAAGGAGACGCACAAGGTCCCCGACCCGTTCCTCGTCATGGCGACGCAGAACCCCATCGAGACCGAGGGCACGTACCCGCTGCCGGAGGCGCAGGTCGACCGCTTCATGATGAAGGTGCTCGTCTCGTACCCGTCCGAGATGGACGAGTTCGTCGTCGTCGAGCGCATGACCGCGGCGCACCCGCAGGCGCAGCCGGTCATGTCGACGGCCGAGCTCGTCGAGCTGCAGAACGCTGCCGGCCGGGTGTACGTCGACCCCGTCCTCGTCGAGTACGTCGTGCGGCTCGTGAACGCCACGCGCGTGCCGAAGGACTACGGCCTCGGCGACCTGGAGAAGTACATCACCTACGGCGCGAGCCCCCGGGCGTCGATCAACCTCATCGTCGCGGCCCGCGCCCTCGCGTTCATCCGCGGGCGCGACTACGTGCTCTCGGGCGACGTCCTCGAGCTGGTGCCGGACGTGCTACGCCACCGGCTCGTGCTCTCGTACGAGGCGCTCTCCGACGACGTCACGGCGGACGCGATCGTCGGCAAGGCCCTCGAGCGCATCCCGCTCCCGCCGAAGGCGGGCGCGCGCGAGCTGGCGAGACGTGTCAGCAGCGCCTGAGCGCGTCCTCCAGCGGCTCGACTGGACGGTCATCCGCCGTCTCGACGGCATGCTCCAGGGCGACTACCGCACCGTCTTCCGCGGGAACGGCCTCGACCTCGCGGACATCCGCGAGTACGTGCCGGGCGACGACGTCCGCTACATCGACTGGAACGTCACCGCGCGCATGGACGTCCCGTACGTGCGCGAGTACCTCGAGGAGCGCGAGGTGACGGCATGGTTCCTCCTCGACCTCTCGCCGTCCATGGACTTCGGCACCGCGCGGACGAAGAAGCTCGACGTGCTCATCGACCTCGTCGGCGCGCTCGCGCGCGTGCTCACTCGTCACGGCAACCGCGTGGGCGCGGTCCTGTACGGGCGCGGCGTCGAGCGGGTCATCCCGGCGCGCACCGGCCGCGTCCAGGTGCTGCGGATCCTGCACGAGCTCATGGACCGCCCGCGGCCGAAGAGCGCGCCGTTCACGCGCCTCGCCGACCTCATCGAGGCCGGCGCGCGCACCATCGGGCGGCGCTCGCTCGTGTTCGTCGTGTCCGACCTCATCACCGCGCCCGGCTGGGAGCGCGCGCTCGGGCGCCTCGCGCGGCGCCATGAGGTGCTCGCGGTGCGCGTGCTCGACCCGCGCGAGCGGGACCTGCCGGACATCGGCGCCATCTACATGACCGACGCCGAGACGGGCGAGCAGATGTACATCGACACGAGCGACCCGCGCTTCCGCGCGCGGTTCCTCGCCGTCGCGGCGCGGCGCGGCGCCGAGCAGCTCGCGGCCTTCCGCCGGGCCCAGGTGGACGTCCTCACCCTCTCCACGGAGACGGACCTCGTGGCGTCGATCCTCCGCTTCGCGGCGCAGCGCAGGCTCGCGCGGGCGAAGCGGCAGGGGGCGGCCTCATGAGCTTCCACTGGCCGACCCTGCTCTGGACGCTCCTCGCGGTCCCCGCGCTCATCGCCCTGTACGTGTGGGCGCAGCGGCGCCGGCGGAAGTACGCGCTCCGCTACGCGAGCCTCTCGATGGTGAAGGAGGCGCTCGGGTCGGGCCCGGGCCTCCGGCGCCACATCCCGCCCGCGCTCACCATCGCCGCGCTCGCGTTCATGCTCACCGGCGTAGCCCGGCCGTACGCCGAGATCCAGGTCCCCTCGCAGGAGGGCACGGTCGTGCTCGCGATGGACGTCTCGGGGAGCATGCAGGCGACGGACGTCCAGCCGAACCGCATGGAGGTCGCGAGGAGCGCGGCGAAGGCGTTCGTCCTGAAGCAGGGCGAGAACATCCGCATCGGGGTCGTCTCGTTCTCGGGGGACGCATCGATCGTGCAGTCGCCGACGACGGACCACGGCCTCGTCATCGAGGCCATCGACCGGCTGCGGCCGCAGCGCGCGACGGCGATCGGCCGCGGGATCCTCGTCTCGCTCGACGCGATCTTCGAGGGCAGCGAGGACGAGCCGCCGAGCTACAAGTGGCTCCGCCCCGACGCGCAGCCGGCGCCCGGCAAGGCCGCCCCCGTGGCGAGCCCGCGCGGCCGGATCATCCCGCGCGCCGCCGCGACGATCGTCCTCCTCACCGACGGGCAGAACAACCAGTACCCGCCGCCGCTCGCGATCGTCGAGGAAGCGTCCTCGCGCGGTGTGCGCGTGTACACGATCGGCCTCGGTACGGCGGAGGGCACGGTGCTGCGCATCCAGGGGCGCTCGGTCCGCACGCGGCTCGACGAGGACACGCTGAAGCGCGTCGCCGCGCTCACCGACGCCCAGTACTACAACGCGACGAACGAGGGCGAGCTCCGCGGCGTGTACGAGAACCTGTCCCTCGAGCTCGTCCTGCGCAAGGAGAAGCAGGAGGTGAGCGCGCTCTTCGCGGCGGCCGCCGCGCTCCTCACCATCCTCGCCGCCGGGCTCTCCCTGCGGTGGTTCGGCCGCATCCCCTAGGAGGCTGCGGAAGAACGCCGCTGGGGGATCCTCCCAGCGGGTCCGCTCTGCGAGGCCATCCCCCCAGGGGAGCGCATCACCCCTCGGGGAGGGTAGCGATGCGCGGTGAGGATCGGCGGCACCTGGCGATGTGGAGCTGCGCCCGGCTCGCGGAGCTCGACCCCGCGGATCATCCGCTGCGGGCCATCCGGGAGATGGCCGCCCAGGCCTTCTTCGCCGCGGTCGTGGCCCAGGCGCGCGAGGGCGAGCTCCCCTCGGACGGGCGCTTCAGCGTCGACGGCACGCTCATCGAGGCCTGGGCCGGGCAGAAGAGCTTCCGCCCCACGGACGGCTCGGGCGAGCGCGGCGCGGCCGAACGAGCGAGAGACGGCCCGCGGCGGGTCTCGCGAGGCCCGCCCGCTCCGGTGCGCGGCTCAGGACCATTCACGAGGACGGCTCGCACGCGCCGCTCTTCCGCAGCCTCCTAGAAGCGTCCCTGGGCGGTGGGGGCGATCTCCTTGGAGACGTCCTCACCGCTCGCGACCCTCCTCCAGAAGTCATCCACCTCGAGGCGCGGGTTCGCCGCGCGCAGGCGCTCGATGAGCGCGGCCATGTCGCCCAGGCGATACGGCATCGTGTTCACCTTCAGGGTGCTGGCGCGCCCGCGGGCGATGAGGTGCGGCGCCGAGACGCCGCCGTGCGCGCCGGCGTAGCGCTTCGCGTCGATCCGCTGGATCGAGCCGATGGGCACGCGCTCCTGCCTGAGCCACGACCGGTGGACGAGCTCGTCGCCCTCGACCGCGAGCGACGAGAAGAAGATGTGGTTGACGACGATCGCGCCGTTCAGCGCGATGAGCGCCAGGCCGATGACCATGAGCGCGTTGTCGCGCCCGGCGACCGCGAAGAACAGCACGAGCAGCCCCGCGAGCGGGAAGAGCGTGTACGCGGGCCACAGCAGGCGTGGGTCGGGCCGTACGGAGCTCACCGCTCGAAGCCTAGGCCCGCGTCGCTCACCCGGCGGGCGACGGGGCTCGGAGGCGCCCCGGCTGGTAGAATGGCCTTCCCCGCGGGAGTGGTGGAATTGGCAGACACGTCAGGTTGAGGGCCTGATGCCTGAATAAATAAGGGCGTGAGGGTTCAAGTCCCTCCTTCCGCACCGAGAAGCGCCGGCGGGGGCCGGCGTTCTTCATCTCAGCGGCCGCGCGAGATCGTCACGCCGCTGCCTTCGACGGCATCGCCGATCGCCGCCGCGCTCACGCCGCGCGCGGCGCACGCTCGCTCGAAGTCGGCGCGGTGCGCGCGCGGGACCCCCAGGAGCAGGCCGCCCGAGGTCTGCGGGTCGAGCATGAGGAGCGTCGTCGCCTCGTCGAGGCCGTCGGGGCGCACGAGCCCGCCGTCCAGGAAGTGCTGCCGGTTCCGCTGCATCCCCCCGAAGTCGACGCCCGCCTCGGCGTGCGCGCGCGCGCCCGGGAGGAGCGGGACGGCGCTCGCGTCGATCCGCACCTGGACGGCCGAGCGGTCGGCCATCTCGTGCGCGTGCCCCGCGAGCGCGAAGCCCGTGACGTCGGTGCCGGCGTGCAGGCCGCTGTCGACCGCGGCGCGCGCCGCGTCACGGTTGAGCGCGGCCATGCTCGCGATCGCCGACGCAAGGTCTTCGCGCGCGATGAGCTGCCGCTTGTGCGCCGTGGTGAGGATCCCGGTGCCGATGGGCTTCGTCAGCCACAGCTCGTCCCCCGCGCGGAGGTGCTGCTTCAGGAGCATGCGCTTCGGGTCCACGCGCCCGGTGACGCACTGGCCGAACTTCGGCTCCTTGTCGATGATCGTGTGGCCGCCGGCGACGACGCCACCGGCCTCGCGCACCTTGTCGACCGCACCGGCGAACAGCCGCTCGAGGAGCTCCGCCGGCACGTCCTCCGGCCACGCGGCCAGGTTCAGCGCGAAGAGGACCTCCCCGCCCATCGCGTACACGTCGGACATCGAGTTCGCCGCGCCGATCTGACCCGAGGCGTACGCGTCGTCGACGATGGGCGGGAAGAAGTCGACGGTCTGGACGACGGCCATGTCGGGCGTGACCGCCCAGACCGCGGCGTCGTCCGCGATCTCGAGCCCGACGAGCAGCTCCTTCGGCATGGGCTGTGACGCGAGAGGGCGCAGGACCTGCGCCAGCGGGCCGGGGCCCAGCTTCGCTCCTCAGCCGGCGCAGCTCGACAGCGTCGTCAGCCTGACCTCGTCGCGGGTGAACACGCGCCGAGGATAGGCGCGCTAGGGAACGGCGAACGGCTGGCGCACCGCGGTCCACCACACCCCGAATGCGAGCGCCATGAGGAGCACCGCGAGCGCGAGGTTCTGGAGCTGCCGCTCGCGCCGGAACGCCACCAGGACGAACAGGAGCGCCGCCGCGCTCGCGAGGAGGAGCGCGAGGCCGGCGAACAGGAGCTGCAGCGTCAAATGACGTTGTGCTCCGTGATCGCGCCGCCTTCCCGGAAGCGCGCGAGCCGCAGCGGGGAGATGTCGAGCGACGGCGTCGCGCCGCACACGAGCTCGGCGACGAGCTGGCCCGCCGCCGGAGCGTGCATGAGCCCGTGGCCGGAGAAGCCGGCGGCCACGATGAACCCCTCCACCGCGTCGGCCGGGCCGAGGATGGGGTGCTTGTCGGGCGTGTCCTCGTACAGGCCCGCCCAGCCGCTGCGCACCGAGGTCCGCTCGAGGAGCGGCAGGCGCGCGATGGCCCGCTCCACGACCGCCGCGAGGAAATCCCAGTTCAGGGTCTCGCGGTACGCCGGCGCGTCGCTGGGGTCGGCCATGCCCATGAGGATGCCGCCGGACTCGCGGTGCATGTACAGGGTGGAGGCGAACTCGATCGTGAGCGGGATCGGATGGTCGAGCCCGGGCGCGCCGTCGGTGACGAATATCTGGCGGCGCAGCGGCCGGATCGGCACGTCGACCCCCGCCATCGCGGCGAGCTTCGGCGCCCACGCGCCGGCGGCGTCGATGACCGTCCCGCAGGGGATGCGCTCGTCGCGCGCGCGCACGGCGGTCACTCTCCCGCCCTCCACGTCCACTCCCGTGACCTCGGCGTGCTCGCGGAAGCGCGCGCCGGCGGCGCGGGCGCGCGTCGCGAAGCCGTTGATGATGCTCGTCGGGTCGGCGTGGCCATCGCGCCGGCAGAACGTCCCGAAGATGACGTCGTCGACGACGAGCTCGGGGAAGATCGCTCGGATCTCGTCGCGCTCGACGCGCCGGGCGGGGACACCAAGCCGCTCCCAGAGCGCGAGCGACCGCTGGAACGGCGCGACGTCCTTCTCCTCGGTGATGAGGAAGAGGTAACCGACCTGCTGGAACTGGATGTCGATCCCGAACTCCTCCGCGAACCGCTCGTACCGCGGCACGGAGAGCTGCGAGAGCCGCACGTTGATCTCGGTCGAGAACTGCTGGCGGATCCCGCCGGCGTTCTTGCTCGTGGACCCCGACCCGAGCGTGTCGCGCTCGAGCACGAGGACGTCCCGCGCACCCCGCGCGGTGAGGTGGTAGGCGATCGATGCGCCGATGACGCCGCCGCCGACGATGACGATGTCCGTGGCCGCTCCCGGCACGGCGGGCATCGTATTCGTATCGTTCGGCCGATGCCCGACCCCACGCGCAGCGAGTGGCTCATCGCGAAGACGGAGGCGACCGCGGCGCGGGCGATGGCCACCACGGACCAGCCCGCCGCGACGGACGCGGCGGTGCGGGTCATGCGCGAGGGCGGCAACGCCGTGGACGCGGCCGTGACCGCCGCGTTCGCGATGGGCGTGGCCGAGCCCGCGCTGAGCGGCATCGGCGGCGTGGCGGTCGTGGTCATCCGCACCCCCGACGGCCGCGAGACGGTCATCGACGGCAGCGGGCTCGCGCCCGCCGCGGCGAGGGCGGACATGTTCCGGATCGCCGCCGGGAGCGACGTGAAGGGGATGTACGGCTGGCCGGCAGCCATCGGTGACGAGAACAACGTCGGCTACCGGTCGGTCGGCGCGCCGGGGATGGTCGCGGCCATGGCCCTCGCTCTCGAGCGCTACGGGACGATCGGCCTCGAGCGCGCGGTGCGGCCCGCGGTCGCCCTCGCGAGCGAGGGGCTCCCCGTCGACATCTTCCAGACGCTCACGTTCGCGAGCTACGCCGACCGCCTCTGGGAATTCCCGGAGTCGAAGCGCACGTTCTTCAAGAAGGACGGCCTCCCCCTCCACCCGCCGACGGCGCTCGAAGGCGGCGGCGACAGGCTCGTGCAGGCCGACCTCGCGCGATCGCTCGAGCTCATCGGGCGCGAAGGGCCCGACGCCTTCTACCGCGGACCGCTCGCGCGCGCGATCGTCGAGGACGTCCGTCGCGGAGGCGGGATCCTCGCCCTCGAGGACCTGGCCGCATACGAGGCTCGCGAGGTGCCGGCGCTCGTGACCGAGCACCGCGGGCACCGCGTCGCGACGAACGCCGGGTGCGGCGGCGGCATCACCGTGGCCGAGATGCTGAACATACTCGACGGCTACCCGCTCGAGGGCATGGACCGATCGAGCGCGGAGTACGTGCACCTCGTGGGCGAGGCCTGCCGGCGCTCGTTCATCGACCGCATCGCGTACCTCGGCGATCCCGATCAGGTCGACGCACCCTTCGACGTGCTCGCGTCGATGGAGCACGCCGCTCACGTGCGGTCGGAGATCGACCCCGCTCGCGCGACGCCCGAGCGCGGGCCCAGGGTCCGCGGGAGGGCGACGCGGGACGTGCCGCACACGACGCACATGTGCGCCGTGGATGCGTCGGGCATGTGCGTGTCGCTCACGTCGACGCTCGGGGGCGCGTTCGGATCCGCCGCGGTCATCCGCGGGACGGGCATCCTCCTCGCGAACGTCATGACCTGGTTCGATCCGCGGCCGGGTCGTCCGAACTCGATCGCCGGCCGGAAGCGGATCCTGTGGGCGCCGTCGCCCGCGATCGTCTCGCGGGCAGGCGAGCCCGTGCTGGCCATCGGGGCGTCGGGCGGGCGGCGGCTCATCAGCGCGGTGGCGCAGGGGATCCTGAACGTCGTGCGCCACGGCGACGGTCCGCAGGACGCGGTGAACGGCCTGCGCGTGCACTACGAGGGCGGGCCGATGCTCGTCGATACGCGCGTCCCGGAGCGCGAGCGCGAGCGGCTCGGCGCGATGGGGCACAGCGTCGTGCCCACGGAGGAGAGCATCGCGTCGGCGGCATTCGGCCGCTCGAACGGGATCCTCATCGAGAAGGGCAGGCTGCGCGGTGGTGTGGGCCGCGTGCGCCCGTCGGTCGCGGCGGGGTCGTAGCGTTGGCCCGCGCGCGGGAGCCCGCTAGAATCGACGTCCAGGCCGACGTAGCCCAATTGGTCGAGGCGCACGCTTCAGGGGCGTGTGAGCGCAAGCTCATGCGGGTTCGAGTCCCGCCGTCGGCACAGAGGCACAGCCTGTCCTTCGGCGGTACGCGTCCCAGACGAGCCACTTCCGCTCCAGCTTGGGCACGTCGTCCCTCGGGTGCATGCGCTCGAGAAGCCTGGTCGAGTCCCGCCTGCCGAGCTTCAGTCGGAAGGACTCGTGGTGCCGCTCCGTCCGCGGCGGTCGCCGTTCGATGAGACCACTCGACGACCACGCATCGCGAAGTCGGTGCTGTGTCCACGAGGTGTGGACGACTCGCCGAATCGAAGAACACCCACAGGCGCTCGTACTCATAGGCCGGGTGCGTCTTCGCGGTCGGCCTGTGTACGGACCACACCATCCCACGTACTGAGCAGGCGAGCGCCTCCGCGGGAGATCCCCTACCGACTGGTCCACGATGGATCGCGATGTCGCGGGACCCGCAGCCGTGGAAGGTCGTCCGCAAGGGCGAGCGCGCGGATTTCCGGATCCTCCGCGTCGGCGAAGACACCTTCGCGGACCCACGGAGCGGCGAGGAGCACGAGCGCGTGGCCGTCGAGGCCGACGACTGGGCGCACGTGCTTCCCCTCACCCGCGACGGGCGGGTCATCATCGTGAAGCGGTTCCGCTTCGGCAGCCGCGAGGTCGGGCTCGAGCTCCCCGGCGGCGTCGTCGACGAGGGCGAGGCTCCGGCGGACGCGGTCGCGCGCGAGCTCGAGGAAGGGACCGGCTATCGAGCCGGGCGGATCGTCCCGCTCGCGTCGTTCCACCCGAACCCGGCGCACTTCACGAACCGCGTCCACACGTTCGTCGCGCTCGACTGCGAGGCCGTCCACGACGGCCGGCCCGACGGCGGCGAACGACGCGAGGGTGGGCCCCGCCGAGACGTCCACGGCCTGCCGGAGCGCGGCCGCCCCGTTCGCGCCGATGCATGATCGCGATCCCGAGGCTGGACACGAACGAGATGACGGCGAGCACGGCGAGCGCCGGGCCGCCGGTCTCCCGCACGAGGGTGACGGTCCGTCGCACCGCTACCTCCTCGCGACCGTTCGCACGTACCAGTCCTCGACGTCCCAGAACCGCTGCGACGGCTCCACGAGCTGGGCGACCTTCAGCCCCTTGATCGAGACGTGCTGCGCGTACAGGAAGTCGGCGAAGTACAGGAAGACGACCGGCACCTCGTTCGCGAGCGTCTGGAAGATCGGCCCGTACAGGAGCCGCCGCTCCTCGCGGTCCCCCGCCCGGCGGGCCGCCTCGAGCGCGCGGTCGAGCGGGAGCGTCGAGAACCCCGAGAAGTTGAAGCCGGGGTCGCGCGCCTGGCTCGAGTGGAAGAACGGATACAGGTCGGGCTCGGGCGCTCCCGTGATCCCGACGAGCAGGGCGTCGAAGGCGCGCGGCCGGGCGACCGTATCGATGAGCTGGTCGAACGGCTTCACCTCGAGGCGCGCGTCGATCCCGATGAGCCTCAGGTCGCGCGCGATCTGCTCGGCCGCGCTCACGCGCGGGGGCTCGTCCGACGTCGCGATGGCGATGCGCAGCGCGGCTGCGCCCTTCTCGCGGATGCCGTCGCCGTTCGCGTCCTTCCACCCGGCCGCCTCGAGCATCGCCTGCGCCTCCGCGACGGAGCGCTCGTAGCGCCGGAGCTCCGCCGGATGCGCCCATGACGAGCGCGGCACGAACGAGTCGGCCACGATGCCGCGGCCTTCGATGGCGACGGCGAGGACGCGGCCGCGGTCGATCGCCGTGGCGATGGCCTGGCGGACCGGGCGCTCGACGAGTGCCGACCGCCCGGGGCGCACGTTGAGGAAGAGCGCGGTGAAGTCGTTCGTCGGGTACGAGTAGACGGAGACGGCGCGCAGCCCGCGGGCGCGCTCGGCGTCCTCGCTCGCGACGCTCGAAACGCCGTCGATCTCGCCGCGCGCGAGGGCCGTGAGCGCGGCCGAGCTGTCCGGGAACGCGCGCAGGCGGAGCTGGTCGAAATACGGGCGCGAGCGCGCGGGCTTCGTGCGGAAGAAGTCGCGGTTCGCGGCGAGGGTGACCTCGCGCGGCGTCGCCTCGGTCACCTTGAACGGCCCCGTGCCGACGGGCCGGTGGCCGAACGGGTCGCCGGCAAGCTGCGTGAACGGGACGCCCGCGAGCTTGTGCGCGGGGAGGATCGGGAACGTCGTGCTCGCCGCGAACGGCCCGTACGGCGCCGGCAGCGTGAAGCGGACGCTCTTGCGCCCGGTCCGCTCCACGACGACGCCGCGGAGGGCCTCCGCGAGCGGGCCGGTGTACGCGCGGTCCTGGATGAGGCTCGTCGTGTACACCACGTCGTCGGCGACGACGGGCCGCCCGTCGTGCCAGCTCGCGTCCTCGCGGAGCTCGAACGTCCAGACCTTCCCGTCCTGCTCGACGCGGTGCGCGATCGCGAGGTCGGGAACGATGTCCCCGGTCCGGTCGGTGCGCATGAGGCCGTTGAACACCAGGCGGCCGATGTCGTTGTCGACGGGTGTCGACGCGATGTACGGGATCATTCTGCGGTACCCGCCGATCACCCCCTCCACGTAGGTCCCGCCCGTGGCCGGGACGAGCGAGGGGCGGCCCTGCTCCGCGACGACCGCGCCCGCGCTCGTGAGCGCGAGCAGGAGGACGAGCGAAACGACGATGAGCTTGTCGCGGCTGGTCATGCGGACGCGGGCGCGGGGCTAGCTACCGCCGGGACGCGCTCCGATCAGAGAGATGATCACGAACACCGTCGCGAGGACGATCGTGAGGCGGAAGAGGACGCGCTCGAGCCCGCGGCGGCTGCGGTACGCGGTCGACTCGCCGCCGAACGTGGACGAGAGGCCGGTGCCGCGCGCCTGCAGGAGGATCGACGCGCCGACGGCGAACGCGATGAGGATCTGAGCGATCTGGAGGAGGTCCATCGAGGCCAGTGTACGGCCTCACTTCGGCCGGTACACCCAGAGCCCGCTCGCCGTCCGCTCGAGCCGGTAGCGCTCGAGGACGGCCGCGATGAGGGCGGGGTGCCAGCGCGACCGCGCGTACGCCGTCGCCCGGTCCATCCGCTCGAGGCCGACCTCGCTCACGACCGATGCGAGCTCGCCCCGCCGCACGGTGCCGAGCAGCGGCTCGGGATCGACGGCGCCGGATCGGACGAGCGCCGACCAGAGGAACAGGTCGTCGGCGACGGGATCCTGCCCGGTCGCGATGAGCAGGCCGCTGTCATCGACGAGATGGCGCCCCGGGCCGAGCGCGGCCACGACGGCTACGCGCGCGGGATCGCCCCACGCGCCGGGCAGGCCGTCGCGTCCCGCACCGAAGCCCAGCGGCGGCAGGGTCGCGAGCGTGAGCGGCACCTGCAGCGCCAGCGCGAGGCCCACGAGCGGCAGACGCGCCGCGACGCGCGCGAGCGCGAAGACCATCGCCGCGCCGAGATCGAGGAGATAGTTGATCGTGGCGCCCTCGCGGCCGCCGAGCACGACCACGAGCGCGGCGCCGGCGAGGTACGCGAGGGGGACGCCGCGCGCGGCACCCTTGCCGAGAGCGACCGCGGACGGCAGCGCGATCATGCCGAGCGTCACGACCAGGAGGAGCGCGAGCTGGTCGGCCCGCCACGGCAGCGCGTTCCAGGTCACGACGT
>VGOU01000035.1 GCA_016875795.1 Chloroflexota bacterium
CAGCTCGAGCAGGAGGGCGTGCTGCCGCTCGAGGTCCTGCTGCGATGCCGCAACACGCGGGTCGGACCGCAGCCGGAACGAGGCGGAGGATCGCTCGCGGCCGACGGTCAGGCGGACGGAGTACGTCCCGGGCGGGACGAGCGGGCCCGCGAGCGCGCGCTCGCCCCCGCCCGACACCGACGGATCCGCGCCGGTGCCGATCCGCGTCGCGCCCTTCGCGCGCGTGCCCCACACGAAGCGGTGTGACCCCGCACCGGAGGGGGGGCCGTTCGGCTGGTCGCTCGCGAAGCGCGCGATCTCCGTGCCGCGGGCGTCACGGAAGCTGAGCACGACCTTCTCGGCGACGCGCGGCAGCCAGTAATGGACGAGGACGCCGTCGGGCGGGTTCATCCCGGCGTCGAGGAGGATCGGCCCGTCCGGTCCGGGCCGCCAGGACATCTGGATCGGTCCCGCCGACCGGTAGCTCGTGCCCGCCGCGCCGCCGCCCTTGCCGCCGCGCTGGGTGAACGATCCCTCGGTGCGGTAGCGGATGGTCTCGCGCGGCGCGAAGAGATGCGGGCGCGCCGCGCGGAAGCCCGTATCGCGGAGCGCCGTGATGTCGTCGAGGATCCAGAACGAGCGGCCGTGCGTCGCGACGACGAGATCGCCGTCCTTCACCGCCAGGTCGTGCACCGGGACGACCGGGAGGCTCCCGCCGGCGCGCTGCCAGCTGCCGCCGTCGTCGAAGGACACGTAGACCCCGGTCTCGGTGCCGGCGAAGAGCAGGCCGCGCCGGACCGGGTCGGCGCGGACCACGCGCGTGAAGTCGTCGCGCGGGATGCCGCGCGTGATGAGGGTCCACGTGCGCCCGTGATCCCGGGTGCGGAAGAGATACGGACGCTCGTCGTCGAGGCGGTAGTTGTGCGCGGCGACGTACGCGCCGCCGGGCTCGAAGGGCGACGGCTCGATGATCGAGACCATGGCGAGCTTCGGCAGCCGCGGCGGCGTGACGTTCGTCCAGCGGCGGCCGCCGTCGCGGGAGACGTGCACGAGCCCGTCGTCCGACCCCGCCCACAGGAGGCCGCGCTCGAGCGGTGACCCCGCGAGCGCGAACACGGTCGCGTACCGCTCGCGCTCGGTCGCCACGGAGTCGTCCATCTTCGTCCGGTCGTTGCGCGTGAGGTCCGGGCTGATGCGGTCCCAGCTGGCGCCCTCGTCCGTGCTGCGGAAGACGTGCTGCGCGCTCACGTAGAGCGTGCCGGGGTCGTGGGGCGAGACGACGATCGGGTAGGTCCACGGCCACCGGTACCTCACCTCGCGGCCCTCGATCCCCCACGCGCTCGCCTCGGGCCAGACCTCGATGTTGCGCGACTGGCCGGTGCGGTGGTCGTAGCGCGTGAGCGCGCCGAGATAGCTGCCCGCGAAGACGATGTCGGGATCGTCGGGGCGCACCGCCACATGGCCCGACTCGCCGCCGCCGACGTCGTAGCACTCGGCGATGGTGATGCCCGATCGCCGCGAGCGGCTGGGCACGCTGATGGTGGAGTTGTCCTGCTGCGCGCCGTACACGCGGTACGGCGTGCGCGTGTCGACCGCGACGTGATACAGCTCGGCCGTCGGCTGGTTGAGGACGGTCGACCACGTCACCGCCCCGTTCAGCGTGACCTGGGCACCGCCGTCGTCGCCGATGATCATGCGCTGCGGATCGCGAGGATCGATCCAGAGGTCGTGGTGGTCGGCGTGGGGCGTCGGCACGCCGGCGAACGTCCGCCCGCCGTCGATCGAGCGGAAGCAGCCGCCGCTCAGGACCCAGACCGTGTCCGGATCGAGCGGATCGGCGTAGATGTGCTGGTAGTAGTAGTCGCGCTCGCGGACGGTGCGATCCGCCGAGACGCGGTCCCAGTGGTCGCCGCCGTCGTCGCTGCGGAAGATGCCGCCGTCGTCGAGGCGCGCCGCCTCGACGACCGCGTAGACGCGGCCCGAGCGCGCCGGCGACACCGCGACGCCGATCTTCCCGAGCGGGCCGGCGGGCAGGCCGCTGCGGCTGGTGAGCTCCGTCCAGGAGTCGCCGCCGTCGGTCGAGCGGAAGAGCCCTCCGCCGGGGCCGACGCTCGCGATGAGCCAGGGGGTGCGGAGCACCTCCCAGGTCGCCGCGAACAGGACGCGAGGGTTGTTCGGGTCGAGCGAGACGTCGACGGCCCCGGCCCGGACGCTCCGGAAGAGGACGCGCTTCCAGGTCGCGCCCCCGTCGCGCGAGCGATACACGCCTCGCTCGCGGCTCGGTCCGTGCGAGTGCCCGAGCGCGGCCACGTAGACCGTGTCGGTTTCCGCGGGGTGCACCCGGATGTTCCCGATGTGGTGCGAGTCGTCGAGCCCGCGGTGCGTCCAGGTCCTCCCCGCGTCGGTGGAGCGATAGACCCCGTCACCGCGAGTGACGTTGTCCCGGATGCAGGCCTCGCCCATGCCCGCGTAGATCACGTTCGGATCCGAGGGCGCCACCGCGAGCGCCCCCACCGACGCGCGCCGGAAGAAGCCGTCGGAGACGTTCTCCCAGGTCAGCCCCGCGTCGATCGTCCGCCACACGCCGCCCCCGGTCGAGCCCATGTAGAAGACCTGGCGGTGGACGGGATCCCCCGCCACGGCCACCACGCGGCCGCCTCGGTACGGCCCGATGCAGCGGAACGCCAGGCCGCCGAGGAGCTCCTCCTTCGGCGGCGACGTCCTCCCTACTCCTCGAGCCACGTCCTGTTGTCGACGGTGAGCGACTCGTTGCGGATGACGGGATCGTGCAGCTTCGCGCTCGTCCCCGTGAGCTGCGTGATCGAGAACAGCCAGACCGCGGGGGCCTGGACCGACATCATCTCCTGGACCTGCTTGAGGCCGGCGTTGCGCTTCGTCGCGTCGAGCTCCGTCCGCGTCGTCTGCGCGATCTTGTCGATGTCGGGGAAGCACGACCCCGCGGTGTTCGTGCCGACCGGCCGGAAGAAGTCGCAGCCGAAGCGCGTGAGGAAGTACTCCGCCGGGTTCTGACCGCTCCCGCTCATCGTGTCCCACCACATCTCGAGGCTCGACTTCTTCGGGTCCTCGCGCAGCAGCTCGAGGTACTTGGCGTTCTCGACGATCGTCAGGTTGATCGTGACCCCGACGGCCTTCCACATCTGCTGGAGCGCCTGCTCGATCTCGAAGTCCTTCAGGTAGATGCCCTTCGTGCCGACGAAGCTCGCGGTGAACCCGTTCGGGTAGCCCGCCTCGGCCAGCAGCTGCTTCGCCTTCGCCGGGTCGTACTTGAAGCCGGGGACGTCGACGTAGCCGGGCGCGCCGACCGGCAGCAGGCCGCCCTGCACCTTGCCCAGGCCCGCGAGCGTGCTCTTGACGAGCGACTCCTTGTCGATCGCGTGGTTGAGGGCCTGGCGCACGCGGATGTCGCTGTAGGGCTTCTTCAGCAGGGCCATCCCCATGTAGTAGTGGCGCAGGGTGTCGTTCCGGACCAGCCTGAGCTTGGGGTTCTTCTCGAAGCGCTCGACCTGCTCCGGGTTCATCCGGATCCCGAGCTGGACGTCGCCCGACTCGAGCCCGATGACACGCGTCTCCGCCTCGGGCATCGGCCGCACCACGACCCTGTCCAGGTACGCGGGTCCGTCCCAGTAGCCGTCGAAGCGCTCGACGGTGACGTGGCTGTCCTTCACCCACTCGACGAACTTGAACGGGCCGGTCCCGATCGGGTTCCGCGCCATGTCCTTGGCACCGTACTTCTTGAATCCTTCGGCGCTGAAGATCGCCGAGGTGCCGCCGCCGACGAGCCGCGTGTGGAAGAACGGGTCGACGTACTTCGTCGTGAAGCGCACGGTGAACGGGTCGACGACCTCGACCCTGTCCAGCACCTGCGCCCACGTCCCCTTCCGCAGGGTCTGCTCGGGCCCCTGGATGCGGTCGAAGACGAACTTCACGGAGCTCGCGTCGAAGCCGCTCCCGTCGTGGAACTTCACGCCCTGCCGGAGCTTGAAGGTCCAGGTGAGGCCGCTCACCTCCCAGCTCGTGGCCAGGCCCGGGATGTACTCGAGCTTCTCGTTCTGGTCGACGAGGCCCTCGAAGATCATCCGCGCGGTGTTGGCGCCGACGGCGTCGCCGATGTTCGTCGGGTCGAGCGTGATCGCGTCGGCGGCCGCCGCGTACGTGAGCGTGCCGCCCTTCCGCGGCGCCTTCGCCGTCGCCGCCGGAGCGGGCGCGGCGGACGGTGCGCAGGCGGCCGCGAGGGCCGCGGCGGTGACCGCCCCGAAGGCCGCGAGCGCCGATCGCCTGGTGAGCCTACGCATCCCCGTCCTCCTCACGTGAGCCGACCGCTGGTCACGCGCGGTATCCGCCGTGCCCAGCCCCACGGTGCGCTCAGGCCAGGAACCGGCCGTCCTCGACGACCATCTCGCCCGCCTTCCACACGCGGGCGACCTTGCGGAGGTCCGCGACATCGGCCACGGGGTCGCCGTCGACCTCGAGCAGATCCGCGAGCTTGCCCTTCTCGATCGTGCCGATGTCGTCGAGGGCACCGAGGCCGATCGCGCTGTTGCGCGTGGCGGCCACGATCGCGTCCATCGGCGTCACGCGCATCTCGCTGACCATGAGCTCCAGCTCCCGCTGGATCGGGTCCCACGTATCCGTCCCGGTCGCGAAGCGCACGCCCCGCTTGAACATGTCGAGCCAGGCGGCGGTGCGCTCCTCCCGGGCGGCGCGCATCTTCCTCTGGTCGGCGGACAGCTTGTCCCAGTCGTCGTAGCCGGGGCGATACCAGACGGACATGGTCGGAACGACCGTGATGTCGTTCGCGATCATCGCCTCGGCGCACCCGGGGTCGTAGTCGAGCTTCCCGTCCATGCCCATCCACCCGATGTGCTCGATCGTGTCGACCTTCGCCTCGACGGCGTTGCGGGTCCCGATCGACCCGTTGCAGTGCACGAGCACCCGCTTGCCGAGGCGATGGGCCTCGTACGTGGCCACCGTCAGCTCCTCCGCGGTGTACTGCGGCATGCCCACGTTCGAGCCCGGGGTGCCGCCGCCGCCGGTCGCGGCGATCTTGATGGTGTCGACGCGCTCCTCGACGTTCTTCCGGACGGCCACGCGCATCTCCGCGGCGTCGTTCGCGATGCGTCCCCCGCTCCAGCCGTGCCCCGCGGACGTCGTGATGATCCGCCCGCTCGACCAGACGCGCGGGCCGACGGCCAGCCCTTGGTCGATCGCGTCGCGGATGGTCTGGCTGAGCGTCTCCGTCGATCCGGCGTCGCGCAGCGAGGTGCAGCCCCACTGGATCGAGAAGCGCGCGTTCTTGGCGGCTCGCAGGTGCGCCATCTCGGTGGACACCGGCGGCTCCCCGCGCGCAAAGCCGCGCAGGTGCGCGTGCATGTTGACGAGACCGGGTAGGACGGTCCCCTTCGTCTCCACGATGGCCGCTCCATTGGCGCGCTGGCTGCCCCGCGGGCCCACCGCCACGATGCGCTCTCCGTCGATCAGGATCTCGTGATCGGGGAGCGGCGGACCCCCGTTGCCGTCGATGACCTGCGCCGCGCGCAACAGCAGCGTGCTCACGTGCCCCTCCGGGTCCTCGAAGTGAGCGCACTCTCGGCGGATGCCCCGGGCGGCGGCAATGTGCCGCCCGCACACCCCGCCCAAGGCCCGCTGGTCAACGCGCACTCGGCGGTCGCCGCTCAGCTGTACCTGATCCGCGGATTGACCAGCGCGTAGCAGAGGTCCGTCGCCAGATTCACGAGGACGACCGCGACCGCGACGACGAGGATGCCGCCCTGGATCATCGGGTAGTCCCGCGTGTAGATCGCATCCACCATGAGCCGTCCGATCCCAGGGAACGAGAAGATCGACTCGACGATCGCGGTCCCGCCGAGCAGGAAGCCGAATTCGAGGCCGGCGACGCTGACGACGGGATTCAGCGCGTTCCGGAGCGCGTGCTTGTAGATGACGAGCCGCTCCGCCACCCCGCTCGCGCGGACCGTGCGGATGTGATCCTGGCGGAGCGCGTCGAGCATCGACGCCCGGGTGAAGCGCGCGATCACCGCCGCGGCGCCGAGGCCGATGACGACGACCGGGAGCACGAAGTGCTGCGGCGTGCTCGCTCCACCGGCGGGCAGCAGGTGCAGCTGGGCGGCGAAGAGCATGAGCAGGACGAGGCTGAGCCAGAAGCCGGGCAGGGAGACGAGCGCGACGGCGCCGAACGTGATCAGGTGGTCGAGCCACGTGTCCTGGTTGACCGCGGCGGCGACTCCGGCGGCGATCCCGATCGCGAGCGCGAGGAGCGTGCTGAGGAACGTGAGGATCACGGTGAACCGCAGCCGGCGGGCGAGCGTCTCCGCGACGGGCTCGCGGGTGCGGATCGACGTGCCCAGGTCGCCCTGGACCGCGCTTCGGACGTAGATGAGGTACTGCAGCGGGAGCGGCCCGTTCAGGCCGAGCTCGCCGCGGATGCGCTCAACGGCCTCCTGGGATGCGTTCGGGAACATGATGACGACGGGATCCCCCGGTATGGACCGGAGGATCCCGAACGTCACCAGCGAGATCCCGATGAGCACCGGGATCAGGTGGATCAGGCGCCGGGCGGTATAGCGGACCAGGCCGGGGTCACGGCTCCATCCAGGTCTTCGTTTCGACGCGGAAGGTGCCGGTACGCGTGATCAGCGGATCGTGCAGCTTCTTGCTCGTCGCGACGACGTTGTGGGGGAGGAAGAGCCAGACGCTGTGAGCCAGCGGCGTGGCCCTGTCCTGGACCTGCTTCGCCAGCTCGTTGTACTTCGCCTCGTCGACCGTTCCGACCGCCTGGGTGGCGATCGCGTCGATGCCCTCGTCGCACGAGCCGTTCGTGTTCGCGCCGGCGGGACGGAACGCCTTGCAGCCGAAGGTCGACAGCCAGTAGTCGGCGACATTGCTGCCCCCGCGGCCATCGCGCCACATCTGCACCGGACTGTTGCGCGGGTCCTTGCGCAGGTCCTCCAGGAACGCGGCGAACTCCTTCTGCGTGATGTTCGCCGTGACGCCGACCTCCTTCAGCTGCTGCTGAACGAACTGCATGAGCTCGAGGTCCTTCGGGTAACGCGTGCTGGAGAGGAGCTGCGTCGTGAATCCGCTCGCGAGGCCGGCGGCGGCGAGGAGGCTCTTCGCCTTGGCGGGGTCGTAGGCGAACCCCTGCGTGTCCGCGAAGCCGATCTGGTTCGGCGAGGCCATGCCGTTCAGCGCGACCGCGTCGCCGTTGTAGATGTTCTTCACGATCGCCTGCTTGTCGATGGCGTGGTTGAGCGCCTGGCGCACGCGGATGTCGTCGAACGGCTTCTTCAGGACGTTCATCCCGAGCCACGTGTTGCTGATGCCCTGCTTGGTGACGACGTTGACCCTCCCGTCCTTCCGGAGCGTCTCGGTCTGCTCGGGCGTGATGTCGGCCGTGTACTGGATCTCGCCGGCCTGGAGCGCGATGATGCGCGCCTGCGGATCCGGGAACGGACGGATCGTGACCTTGTCAAGGAAGGGCGCGCCGCCCCAGTAGTCGTCGTTGCGGACGGCGACGAAGTGGTCGTCCTTCACCCACTCGCCGAACTTGAAAATGCCCGTGCCGCTCGGGTTCTTGAGGTAGTCCTTGCCGTACTTCGTCACGGCCGTGGGGCTCGGGATCGCCGACGAGATCCCCGCGAGGAGCCGCGTGAAGAACGCGTACGGGACCTTGGTCGTGAAGCGGACGGTGTAGGCGTCGACGACTTCGGTCTTCTCGAGCCACGGGATGTATGACCGGGACGCGAGCGGCTTCTCCGGCCCGATCGCGCGGTCGAAGTGCGCCTTCACCGCGTTCGCGTCGAAGACGGTGCCGTCGTGGAACTTCACGCCCTGCCGGAGCTTGAACGTGTACACCTTGTCGCTCGTTTGCTCCCAGCTGGTCGCGAGCTGCGGCTGCAGCTTCAGGTCGGCGTCCTCGATGAGGAGCCGGTCGTACAAGAACTGCATCGCGAAGTTCGACGGTCCGTCGCCCGCGCCCATCGGGTCGAGCGTGATGAGGTCGGCCGCGGTCGCGACGATGAGGTTGCCACCCTTCACCGGGGTCAGCGCCGTTGGCTTGGGCGCGAGAGCGGGCCCCGCGGCCGGCGCGCAGGCCACCGCCAGCCCCGCGGCGGCCGTCGTCTGCAGGAATGACCGTCGAGTGAGTCTCAATGCCACTTCCTTTTCTCCTCCACTGGCACGGAATCCTACGCGAGGGTCCTATCGTTCCCGGCGCCGTGATCGGGTCGTACGCGTTCCCCACCATCGGCGGACTGGCGGCCGACCTTCGGAGCCGGCACGTCTCGGCACGCGAGATCGCGCGAACGATGCTTGAACGCCTCGAGCGATCCGGCCCGCCGCTGAACGCGATCGCCATGCTCACCGCCGACCGTGCGATCGCCGACGCAGGGCGGGCCGATCGGAGGCTCGCGCGCGGACGCGCGTCGCCGCTGACGGGTATCCCGTATGGCGCGAAAGACCTCATCGCCGCCGCGGGCTGTGGCGACGTCGGATATGGCGGCGACGCGGAGGTCGTGGCCCGGCTGGGGCGTGCGGGCGCCGTGCTCACAGCGAAGCTCGCCGTGGAGAACGCGGGCGGCGGCTGGTCGAAGCTCGCGGCCATGGCGCTCGCGGGCGAGGACGGTCCACGCGCCGGTCCCCGCGACTACGGGCGGAACCCATGGGATCCGGCGCGGTGGTCCGGCGGCTCGTCCAGCGGATCCGCGATCGCCGTCGCGGCCGGGCTTCTCCCCTTCTCGCTGGGCGCGGAGACCTCCGGCTCGGTCGTGGGGCCGGCCGCCCTGTGCGGGCTCACCGCCCTGCGCCCGACCTATGGAGCGGTGAGCGCCGCCGGGGTGATGCCCGAAGCGCACTCGATGGACAAGGTCGGCATATTCGCCTGGACCGCCGACGACTGCGCGCTGGTCTATCGCGCGATCGCTCCCCGCTTCCGTCCGCGGGGCCACGGCGACGCGACGGTCCTCGCCGATGTGCGCCTCGGCTTCGCCGAGGAGGACTTCATGGGTGCGTTCGCGGCCGCTCTGTCGGAGCTCGGGGCGCTCATCGCACACCGCGCCCGCGCGGTGATCCCCGCCCTGCCCTACGGAGCGCTGGTGAACGTCGTGCTCGGCTGCGAAGGCGCGACGGACCACGCGGCCGTCATCGCCAGCGACCGGCTCGAGCGCCTGATGCGGCCGCGTCAGCTTGCGGGCCTCCGCGCTGCCCTGACGACGACCGCACGCGAGTACATCGAGGCCATGCGGGCGCGAGAGGTGATCCGCGAGGAGTTCGAGCGGCTCTTCCGATCCGTCGACGTGATCGTCGCGCCGACGCAGCGGCGGGTCGCGCCGCTCCTCGCCGAGCTCGATGCTCCGCGCCGGACCGATGCCGAGGCGATCGGCGGCAACGCAGCGCTCACCGCAGCCGCGAACCTCGCGGGGCTCCCCGGGGTCACGGTCCCCTGCGGGACGGGCGAAGGAGGGCTCCCGATCGGGATCCAGCTGGTCGGACCGCATTCCAGCGAGCCGCTCCTTCTAACGATCGCCGCCGCCTTCCAGCGCGCGACCGCGCACCACGAGCGGCGCCCGCCCGTGCGGAGCTCGCCGAGCTGACCGAGGCGAGTGCGGTGTCCGCGGTCCGCTCGAGCGCGAGCGACCGATCGCGCAGCGCGGACGCGCGCCGCTCGAGCTGGGCGACGAGCTGGATCGCCGCGCGCGTCGGCCTCGCCTGAGCGTTGCCGGCCTTCACGGCCAGGGTCGCGAGCCGGGTCGTGAGCTTCGGAGGATCGCCGAAGCCATCGGCGCCGGGAGGCTGCACGAGCTCACGCTCGAGGGCATCGATGCGCCGCGTGAGCGCGGCCGCCGTGGGTGCTCGCCCGAGCGACGCCGCGGCCCGGACCTTCTCGCGGAGTCCCCGGATCCCGTTCACGGTCTCGTTGGCCGAGCTGAGCACATCGCGCACCCGAAGCAGGAGCCGCTCCTGCGCTCTGAGGTCCTCCTGCGTCGCGCGCGTGCGGGGGTCGGCGCGGACCTCGAGCGGGGCGACCAGCGTGCGTCCATCGACCTCGAGCCGGACCTCGTAGGTGCCGGGGGCGACGAGCGGACCGCGCGCCTCGCGCTCGCGCGTCGGGGCGCCGGCCCCCGCCTGGCGTACGGGCCCGGCGTGGCGCGCGTCCCACACGAAGCGGCACAGGCCCGCGCTCCGGGGCGGGGCCGGCTCCGGATCCCCCGCGCGGAACGACGCGATGACCCGGCCTCGCGCATCCGCGATCCGGACCCGGACATCGGCGGCGTCGCGCGGGAGCCAGTAGCGGATCACCGCGCCCTCCGCCGGGTTCCGCGCGGCGCCGTAGAAGCGCTCGGTGCGCTCGCCCGGGCGGACGAGCGGCGTCCAGTCGAGGGTCAATGCTCCCTCGATGCGGTAGTTGTGCCCGGCCATGGGGGGCTTCCGGTAGCGACCGATGAGCGCGTAGTGCGTCACGCGCCGGGGTGCGAACAGGTGAGGCCGTCGGCCGCCGGCCACCACGTCCAGCTCCGCCCGGAGCGGGGTGATGTCGTCCACCACCCAGAAGCCGCGGCCGTGGGTCGCCGCGACGAGGTCGCCGTCCTTGACGTGCAGATCGTGTACGGGCGTCACGGGGAGCGCGCCCCCGAGCCGGCGCCAGTGGCGGCCGTCGTCGAAGGAGACGTACGCCCCGGCCTCCGTGCCGCAGTAGAGCAGCCCGCGGCGCTGGGGATCCTCTCGGACGACGCGCGCAGGTCCCTCGGGGATCCCCGACGAGATCCGCGACCACGTGCGCCCACCGTCCCGGGTGCGCAGGACGATCGGGCGGAGGTCGTCGAGGAGGTGGCGGCTCGCGGTCAGGTACGCGCACGCGGGATCGTGGGGCGACGGCTCGACGGTCGTGATGAGCGTCCAGGCCTGGAGACCGGGGGGAGTGACATCGCGCCACGATCGGCCGCCGTCCACGGAGAGGTGCACCAACCCGTCGTCCGACCCTGCCCACAGCACTCCGGCACGCGCCGCGGACTCGGCGAACGTGAAGATCGTGCACACCTGGTCGCGGTCCCCCGCGGCCCGGTCCACGCGGATCCGCCCCGCGGCGGGCGCCATGCCGCGCGGGTCCCGCCGCGTGAGATCCGGGCTGATAGCGCGCCAGGTCGTGCCTTCGTCGATCGACCGGAAGACGCGCTCGCCGGCGGCGTAGAGGACGCGGGGATCGTGCGGCGAGACCGAGAGCGGATACGTCCACGTGAACCGATGCCGCGTCGCGGCTCCGCCGGCCGCGGTGGCCGCGGGCTCCGGCCACACCTCGATGCCGCGGGCCTGTCCGGTGCGGACATCGAAGCGCGTGAGGTAGCCGCTGTGGTCGCCGGCGAAGACGATGTCGGGGTCGTCGGGACGCACCGCGATCTGTCCGGCTTCGCCACCTCCGACGTCGCGCGCCTCGTCGACGGTGATCGCGCCGAGCAGCGAGCGGCTCGGTAGCGCCACCGTGCCGCAATCCTGCTGCGCGGCGTAGACGTGATACGGCTCCCGGGCGTCCGCGACGACGTGGTAGAGCTCGGCCGTCGGCTGGTTGTAGATGGACGACCAGCTCTCTCCGCCGTTCCAGCTGACCGCCGCGCCACCATCGCAGCCGACGATCATCCGCCTCGTGTCGCTCGCGTCGATCCACAGGTCGTGGTCGTCGCCGTGCGGCGTGGGGACGCGAGCGAACGTGAGGCCGCCATCGATCGAACGGAAGCAGTCGGTGTTCAGAACCCAGACCGTCTCCGCGTCCCGGGGATCCGCGACGACGTGCATGTAGTAGTAGGAGCGTCCCCACAGCCCGGCCTGCGCACTCGTCCGAGTCCAGCTCTCCCCGCCGTCGTCGGAGCGATACAACCCGCCCTCCTGCGCCTCGACGACGGCCCAGACGCGCCCCGGCCGCGCGGGCGACGCCACGACGCCGATGCGGCCAAGCATCCCGGCCGGGAACCCGGCCGTGCCCGAGAGCGGTGTCCAGGTGACTCCTCCGTCGCGCGAGCGGAAGAGGCCGCTGCCCGCTCCGCCGCTGGTGATCCCCCAGGGCGTGCGCAGGGTCTGCCACGTGGATGCGTACACGACCCGGGGATCCGCGGGGTCGATCGTCACGTCGATCGCGCCGGCGCGCGGGCCGCGGTCGATCGCCTTCGTCCAGGTCGCGCCCCCGTCGCGGGAGAGGTAGAGGCCGCGCTGCTCGCTCGGCCCGCTGCTGTGACCGAGCGCGGCCACGTAGACGACGTCCGGATCGCGAGGGTGCACTCGGATCTTGCCGATGTGACGCGAGTCGCCGAGGCCGACCCTTCGCCACGAGGCGCCGCCGTCCGTCGACCGATACACGCCGTCGCCGTGGGACACGGTGTTTCGAAGCGTCGACTCGCCCGTGCCGACGTAGAGGACATTCGGGTCGGACGGGGCGACCGCGATCGCTCCGACGGACGCACGCCCGAAGAAGCCATCGGAGACGTTCTCCCAGTTCGAGCCCGCGTCGGTCGTCTTCCACACGCCGCCGCCGGTGGAGCCGAACCAGAACACGCCCGGCTCGCGCGGGTGCCCGGCCACGGCGACGACCCGGCCGCCCCGGAACGGGCCGAGATGGCGCCACTCGAGCTGCGCGAGCGCTCGGCCGATCAGGTCGGCGGTCACGCGCGTGCCACCAGCCGCTCCACGTGGCGGGCGATCTCGTCCCGGGCGCGCAGACGCTCGCGCCACGACCGCGGGATCGCGTCGACGCCCAGGGTCGCGCCGAGCCAGGCGCCGATCATCGCCGCCCGGCCGGCGCTGTCCCCGCCGGCGCGGGCCGTGTCCAGGATCGCCGCGGAGTAGTCGTGCTCGTTCCGCAGCGCGCACTGGACGGCGGACGGGAAGCTCTGGTCGAGACGGCAGTGCTGCCCGAGGGCGGCCGTCGCGCTGCGGGCGTCCTGCGCCACGCAGTCGGTCGCGCGCGAGATCCCCACACGCACGGCGGCGTATGCCTCACCGTCCGAAGGCAGCAGCTGGACGGCCTCGTCGAGCGCGCCGCGCAGGCCCGCACCGCGCAGGAGCGCGCGGAGGATGAGCGCGTGGCACTGCGCGTGCGCGACGGCGCGGTCGTTGTTCTGCACCACGCGCGTGGCGCGCTCCACGACGCGGAGCAGGTCCGGATCGCCGCGGTGCGCGGCAACGACCGGAGCCAGCCGCGAAACGGTCGCTGGCTCGAAGTCGTCTGCGCCCTGCTGGAAGTCGAAGCTCTCGCCCGGATGCGCCGCACGGAACGCGGCGTGGTTCGCGAGGGTGCCGCGCATCGCCTTGTCCGTGTAGCCGCGGTACTCGGGCGAGCCGAAGGTCTCGACGAAGGCGCTGCCGAACGCCACTTCGTCGAACGAGCCCGAGGAAGCGATCTGGGCGAGCTGGATGAGCGCAGCGTGTCCGTAGTGCGTCGGCTCCCCGGGGGTCTTCCCGGCGTGGTAGTGCCGGGGGTGCGGCTCTTCGAACCCACGGAGCTCCGGCCATCGCCGGGCGATCTCGGCCGTGTCGTAGATCCAGTGCGACCCGAGGCACGCCGCGTCGCCGACGAGCTGGCCCCAGACCGCGCCGCGGAGACGATCCGGGATCATCCGCCGAGGCGGGCGACGGCGCCGCCCTCGGCGCGGGCGCGTTCGCCAAGGCCGCTCGCCCGCTGCTCGAAGGC
>VGOU01000036.1 GCA_016875795.1 Chloroflexota bacterium
GGCCGGTGGACGGGATGCCGATGAGCTCGTCGCCCTCGCGCACGCTCGCCGGGTCGAGCAGCCGCTCGCGCTCGACGGCGCCGACGAGGAACCCGGCGAGGTCGTAGGCGCCCTCTACGTACGTGCCCGGCATCTCCGCGGTCTCGCCGCCGAGGAGCGCGCAGCCGCTCGCCTCGCACGCGGCGGCGATCGCGTCGACGATTCGGTCGAAGACGGCGGGGTCGAGCTTCGACGTGGCGAAGTAGTCGAGGAAGAAGAGCGGCTCGGCGCCGGTCGCGGCGGCGTCGTTCACGCTCTGGTGGACGGCGTCGGTGCCGACGACCTCGTGGCGGTCGAGCATCCGTGCGAGCTCGGTCTTCGTGCCGACGCCGTCGGTCGTCGCGACGAGGACGAGGTCCTTCCCGCTCGGCGCCCTGAACAAGCCGCCGAACCCGCCGATGCCGCCGATGACCTCGGGCCGTCCGGCCTTCACGCGCTTGCGCAGCCGCGCGAGCAGGTCGGCCTTCAGCGCGGTGTCGACGCCGCTGTCCTTGTACGTGAGGCCGCTCACGCGCGCTGGCGCTCCAGGGACTCCTTCGACAGCTCGAGCTGGACGGGGACGAGGTAGTCGCCGGTGAAGCACGCGGTGCAGAGGTCCCTCCGCGTCGCGCCCGTGGCCGAGATCATGCCCTCGAGCGAGAGGTATCCCAGCGAATCGGTGCCGATGTGCTGCCGGATCCCCTCGATCTCCATCTGCGAGGCGATGAGCTCGTCGCGGCGGGCCATGTCGACGCCGAAGAAGCACTGGTGGCGGATCGGCGGCGAGCAGATGCGCATGTGGACCTCGGTCGCGCCGCTGCGCCGCAGGAGCTGGACGATCGGGCCGCTCGTCGAGCCGCGCACGATCGAGTCGTCGACGACGACGACGCGCTTCCCGCTCAGCACGTCGCGCAGCGCGTTGTACTTCAGCGCGACGCTGTGCTGCCGCAGCGCCTGCGACGGCTGGATGAACGTGCGGCCGATGTAGCGGTTCTTGATGAGCCCCTCGCGGAAGGGGATGCCGCTCGTCCGCGCGTAGCCGACCGCGGCGGGGATGGCGCTGTCGGGCACGGGGATGACGACGTCGGCGTCCGCGGGGCGCTCCTCGGCGAGGATCTCACCCATGCGCTCGCGCGTCGCGTATACCGAGCGCCCTCCGAGCTCGCTCGACGCCGACGCGAGGTACACGTGCTCGAACACGCACAGGCCGGTGCGGTCGGCGGCCATGTCGGCGACCCGCGTGAGGCCCGCGTCGTCGATGCGCAGCACCTCGCCGGGGAGGACGTCGCGCACGAGCTCGGCGCCGACGGTGTCGAGCGCGCTCGTCTCGCTCGCGACGAGGTACGACCCGCCCTTGCGGCCGACGACGAGCGGGCGCACGCCGAACGGGTCGCGGATGGCGTAGAGGGCGCGCGGCGTGAGGATGACGAGCGACCACGCGCCGGAGAGCGACGGGAGCGCGTGGACGATCTTCTGGTCCCACGTCGCGCCGGGCGCCGCGACGACGGCCTTCGCCACGACCTCCGTGTCGCTCGACGTCTGGAATGACACGCCCTCGGCCTCGAGGTCGCGCCGTACGTCGCGCGCGTTGATGCAGTTCCCGTTGTGCCCGATGGCGAGCTCGCCGAGCGACTCGTCGCGCACGACCATCGGCTGCGCGTTCTCGATCCGCGACGAGCCTGTCGTCGAGTAGCGCGTGTGGCCGAGCGCCGCGCGGCCGCCGAGCGCGCCGAGGTCGGGCTCGGCGAACACCTGGCCGACGAGCCCCATGCGGCGCACGACGCGCAGGTCGCGGCCGTCGGTCGCGGCGATCCCCGCCGACTCCTGGCCGCGGTGCTGGAGCGCGTAGAGGGCGAAGAACGTGACGCGCGCGGCCTCGGTCGGGTCGCTGCCGGGTGGGGACCAGATGCCGGTCACGCCGCACACGGCTAGGCCCTCCCCAGCGCGCGCGCGAGCCCGTTCTCGTACGCGTCGCGCAGCGCGTCGACGGGCAGGCCGAGCACGGGCGCGACCTCGAGGAGGTCGCCGCCGACGGCGCCGAGCGTCCACACCGGCACGCCGTGCTCCGCGGCGAGCGCGCGCACCGCGTCGGCGCCGTCCGCCGCGGCGACGAGCACGATGCCGGACGGCCCCTCGCCGAAGAGCACGCGGCGCTTGTCGATGCCGCGCACCGCCGGGAGCGTGACCTTCATGCCGACGCCGTCGCGCAGGCAGAGCTCCGCGAGCGCGGCGGCGAGCCCGCCCTCGGAGCGGTCGTGCGCGGCGCGGACGAGGCCGCGCTCGCACGCCGCGAGGACGAAGCGCTGGAGCCGCGCCTCGAGGTCGAGGTCGATGGCGACCTCGCCCACCGTCGCGCTCCCGGCGAGGAGCACGGTGTCGCCGGGCCGCCCGCTCGTGACGGGGATGTGCCGCGCGACGTCGGGGAGATGACCGACCGCGCCGATCATCGCCGTCGGCCAGATGTCGGCCCCGCGCGTCGCGTTGTACAGCGACACGTTCCCCGAGACGACGGGCGTGCCGAGCGCTTCGCACGCCGCGCGGATCCCCGCGACGGTGCGCTCGAGCTGCCACGCGCCCTCGGGGCGCTCGGGGTTGCCGAGGTTGAGGCAGTCGGTGATCGCGAGCGGCCGCGCGCCCATGCACACGAGGTTGCGCGTCGCCTCGGCGACCGCGCTCGCCGCGCCGACCCACGGGTCGACGGCCGCGACGGCCGGCTGCGCGTCCACCGCGACGGCGATGCCGTCGCTCCGGCCCTTGATGCGCAGGACCCCGGCGTCGCCGCCGGGCTCGACGACGGTGTCGGTGCCGACCATCTGGTCGTACGTGCGGTAGAGGATCCGCCGCGACGCGACGCGCGGCGAGGCGAGCACCTCGAGGAGCTCCAGGCCAAGTTCTTGACGGAAGGTCGGGGACTCACCAGGCACCTCACGAGGCCGCGACCCAGTTCCGCTGCTGCGCGGCTCTGGCCGTTTCGCCCACTCGGTGACGTCGTACTCGGGTGCGTCGTCGGTGAGCCACGACGGCCGCAGCGAGGCGACGACCTCGCCAGCGGAGCGCACCTCGAGCACCGGCTCGCCGGTGACATCGCCGATGCACGTGCCGTGGAGCTCCCACCGCCGGAAGACCTCCTCGACGTCGCGCTCGCGGCCGGGCCGCGCGACGACGAGCATCCGCTCCTGCGACTCCGAGAGCATCACCTCGTACGGGATCATGCCCGCGGCGCGGCGCGGGACCCGGTCCACGTCGATGCGCATGCCCACGCCGCTGCGCGCGGCGACCTCGCTCGTCGCGCACGTGAGCCCCGCGGCGCCGAGGTCCTGGATGGCCTCGACGGCGTCCCGCTCGACGAGCTCGAGCGTGGCCTCGAGGAGGAGCTTCTCGAGGAACGGGCTGCCCACCTGGACCGACGGACGCTTCGCGTCGTCGCCGCTGCCGAGCTCGAACGACGCCAGGAGCGACGCGCCGGCGATGCCGTCACGGCCGGTGTCGCTGCCGACGAGGTACACCGCGCTGCCGGGGCGCGCCGTCGCCGAGCGCGCGAGCGCGTCCTTCCGCACGAAGCCGACGCACATCGCGTTCACGAGCGGGTTGTCGGCGAAGCACTCCTCGAACGAGACGTGGCCGGCGACGTCGGGGATGCCGACGCAGTTGCCGTACGAGCCGATCCCGCCGACGACGCCGACGACGAGGCGCCGCGTGCGCGGGTCCGACGGCGGGCCGAACGCGAGCGCGTTCAGCAGCGCGACCGGGCGCGCGCCCATCGCGAACACGTCGCGCAGGATCCCGCCGACGCCGGTGGCGGCGCCCTGGAACGGCTCGACCGCGCTCGGGTGGTTGTGGCTCTCGATCTTGAAGACGCAGAGGAGGCCTTCGCCGAGGTCGACGGCGCCGGCGTTCTCGCCGGGGCCGAGCGCGACGCGCGCGCCCTCCGTGGGGAGCGTGCGCAGGAGCTTCTTGCTGTGCTTGTACGCGCAGTGCTCGCTCCACATCGCGCCGAACATCCCCCACTCGAGGGCGTTCGGCTCGCGGCCGACGAGCGCGCGCGCGAGCCCGGCCTCGTGCGCGGTGAGGCCGACCTCCCGCGCGGCGTCCGTGTGGCTAGGCTCCGCCGTCCTCGTCCCCTCGGTCACGGGGACGGAGCTCACGCCAGCGGCTCTCCGATGAACCGTTCGACGTCGTCGGCGAACTTCAGCAGGTCGCCGGTGCGGTCCTGGATGAGGCCGTAGACCTCGCTGATGTCGGTCTGCTCGCGGTCGTACGCGAGGAGGTTCCGCAAGTTCGCGAGCGCCTCGAGCCGGTACGCGAGGCCCTTCTCGATGATCCCGCGCCCCCCGAGCGCGTCGAGGATGTCGTGGTACGCCTCGGGCTTCGGCAGCGCGAGCGCCATGACGAGGTACGCGCCCGTGCCGAAGAGGAGCTCCACCGCCTGCTGCAGGTACCACTGCGCGAGGCCGTACAGCTTCGGGTCGGCGCGGAACTTGTCGCGGTCGACGGGGCGGAGGTCGGCGAGGAGCCGCACGTACTCCCGCAGCCGGTCGAGGCGCGAGCGCACGTACTCCTGGTCGATGGCGAAGCGCTCGCCGCGCGTGCGCTCCTGGAGCGCCTTCGTCTGGAGGTCGTCGTACTTCTGGAACTCGAGGTGCTCGAGGACGGCCTTCGCCTCGAACACGACGCGGCGCTTCCGGTCGCGCTGGTAGAGGAGGCCGTAGCTGCGGACGACCTGCGCGCGCTGCAGGAGCGACGCCTGGTTCAGGATGAGGACGTCCACGTCCGGGGTCTCGAGCGTCTTCGACAGCTCGCCCATGAAGTACACGCGGTAGTCGAAGAGCTCGTTCGCGCGGATCTGGTCGAGGAGGAGGAGCGCGATGTCGAGGTCGGCGTATCTGCCGACCACCTTCTTCCCCGCGGTCATCCCGAGGGCGTACGCGGCGTCGACCGGGTTCGTCTGGAAGAGGCTGGTGAGCTGCGCCTGCTTGCCGAAGATGTCCATACAGCTATCTAACGCGCTAGCGCAGGCGCCGTGCCGAGCGCCTCCACCAGGCTCCGGAGCATGCCCAGGCCGTCCGTCCCGCCGAGGATCGGCTCGGCGGCGCGCTCGGGGTGCGGCATCAGCCCGACCACGTTCCCGGCCTCGTTCCGCAGGCCGGCGATGTTGCCGGCCGAGCCGTTCGGGTTGCTCCCGGCCGTCGCGATGCCGCGCTCGTCCACGTAGCGGAAGAGGACGAGCCCCTCCTTCTCTATCCGCTCGAGCGTGGCCGGGTCGGCGACGAAGCAGCCCTCGCCGTGCCCGATGGGCATGCGCAGGACGCGGTCCCGGAGGCCCCGCGTGAAGGTCGTCCCGTCGTCCTCGCAGCGGACGCGCACCCAGTCCGAGATGTACTCGAGGCCGGCGTTCCGGATGAGCGCGCCGGGCAGGAGCCCCGCCTCGCAGAGGATCTGGAAGCCGTTGCACGAGCCGATGACCGGGCCGCCCTCGGCGGCGAAGCGCCGCAGCTCGCGGATCGCCGGCGAGAGCCGCGCGATCGCGCCGGCGCGCACGTGGTCGCCGTACGAGAAGCCGCCCGGGACGACGACCGCGTCGAACGGGGCGAGGTCGACCTCGGTGTGCCAGAGGATCTCCGTCTCCGCCTCGACGAGGGAGAGCGCGTGCTCGAAGTCGCGCTCGCTCCACGTTCCAGGGAAGCGGAGGATCGCGACCCTCACCACGACGCTCAGTCTATGAGGTCGACATCTCCGCTCGGAAGTCCTCGATGACCGGGTTCGCGAGCAGCTCGCGGCCCATCGTGTCCGTCGCCGCGCGGGCGGCGGCCTCGTCGGGCGCGTCGAACGTGACGACGATCTCCTTGCCCGTGCGCACGCTCGTCACGCCGAGGCCGAGCGAGCCGAGCGCGGCGAGGATGGCCTCGCCCTGCGGGTCGCGCACCTCGGCCTTCGGCCGGACGTGGATCGTCGCGGTGAATCTCACGTCGCGGCCTTCAGCGCGCCCTCGATGGCGTCGGCGTGGGCCCTCCAGTGCGCGTGCGTCTCGCTCGCGATGGCCTCGTGCACCTTCGCGTCGGCGCCCCACGGCTCGCCCGCCGGGAGCATGAGGTTCTCCTCCTTCATCTCGTCGACGACGCGCCGCACGAGCGCCGCGGTGAAGCGGAAGTCGCTGATGACCGTGTCGAACGGCGAGCGGCGGTAGTGGTCGACGGTGAGCCGGTTCAGCTCCTCCTCGCCGAGTTCCTGCTCGCTCTGCCAGCGCGGGATCCATGCCGGCGGCGGGAGGTCGTGCACGCCCATGAGCCGCGCGAGCGTGCCCTGCCAGTAGATGCAGTGCGCGACGACGTCGCGCACCGACCACTCGCCGAGCAGCGGCGCCGAGGCGCGCTCCTCGCCGAGCTCGCGCATGATCCGGAGGAGCCGCGCGCTCTCGCGGTCGATCGCCGCGGCGACGTCGGCGCGCGTCACGGCCGCCTTCGGGCTCACGGCAGCGGCTTCCCGGCGACGCGCTCGTAGCACTCGATGTAGCGCTGCGACGTCCCCTCGACGACCTCGGGCGGCAGCGCCGGCCCCGGCGGCTCCCTGTTCCAGCCGCGCGCGATGAGGAAGTCGCGCACGTATTGCTTGTCGAACGACGGCGGCGTCGCGCCGGGCCGATAGCGCTCGGTGTCCCAGTAGCGCGACGAGTCCGGCGTGAGGATCTCGTCGATGAGCGTCAGCTTCCCATCGTGGAAGCCGAGCTCGAACTTCGTGTCGGCGAGGATGAGGCCCCGCCCGAGCGCGTACGCGTGCGCCGAGCGGTACAGGGCGATGGTGATCTCCTCGAGCTGCTTCGCGAGGTCCTTGCCCACCATCGCCGCGAGCTGCGCGCGCGAGATGTTCTCGTCGTGGCCGGTCATCGCCTTCGTCGCGGGCGTGAAGATCGGGTCCCCGAGGCGCTCGGACTCTTGCATGCCGCGGGGCATGCGCTCGCCGGCGATCGTGCCCTCCTTCACGTACTCGGACCAGGCCGAGCCGCTCACGTACCCGCGCGCGACGCACTCGATGTCCACGCGCTCGCACTTCCGGACGAGGACGGCGCGGCCCTCGAGGTTCGGGGTCGAGCGGAACGGCGCCGGGAACCGGTCGAGCCTCGTCTCGACGATGTGGTTCGGGACGAGCGAGCGCGTCCGCTCGAACCAGAAGTTCGAGAGCTGCGTGAGGACGCGGCCCTTCTGCGGGATCGGCGTGGGCAGCACCACGTCGAACGCCGAGAGCCGGTCGCTCGCGGCCACGACGAGGTTCCCGTTCCCGGCCTCGTACACGTCGCGCACCTTCCCGCGCCGGAACAGCTTCGCGCCGGGGACGTGCGTCTCGCTGATGGTGTTCGTGGTCACTCCGGCAACACCTCCCTCAGGCGTTCGCGCCAGGCCGCCGCGACGTCGCGCGCCACGCCCGCCGCGAGCCCGCGGTACTCCTCGGGCTTGTCGATGACGCGGCGCTCGTCCGCCGTGAGCTTGCCGAGGTACGGGCGCACGTCGCTGTCGACGCTCGCGACGTCCATGAGCGTCCGGCCCGTGCGGTCGGCCTCGAGCGTCAGCTTGCGCACGGCCTCGTGCGCGTCGGGATGGCCGTATTTCGACAGGAGCACGTACAGCGGCTCGGCCACGATCGCGCCGCGCGTGAGCGCGAGGTTCGCCTTGAGGCGCTCGCGGTCCACGCGGATGCCCTCGAGCGACGACGCCATGCGCCGCGCCGCGTACGCCGTGGCGGCGAGGATCTCGCCGAGGAAGCGCTGCGACGCCGAGTTCGTGAGGTCGCGCTGGTGCTCGCTGATCTGGTCCATGTACGTCGTGAGGACGCGCGGCGCCATCGCCTTCCAGATGCTCTTCACGTTCTCGAACGAGACCGGGTTCCGCTTGTGCGGCATCGTCGACGAGCCCACCTGCTCCGCCGCGAACGCCTCGGCCACCTCGCCGATCTCCGTGCGCTGGAGGTGGCGCATGTCGTCCGCGAGGTTCGCCATGACGCCGAGGGTCGTCACGCAGGCGTGCGCGAGGTCGGCCCAGCCCTCGGGCTCGACGATCTGGCTCGACGTCGACCGGCGCCGCAGGCCGAGCGACGACAGGAAGCGCTCCTCGAGGCCCCGCGGGTCGGCACTCAGCAGGCCGAGCGCGTTGTACGCGCCGACCGCGCCGGAGAGCTTGCCCGGCAGGCGCTCCGCGGCGCCGCGCAGCGTCTCGACGCGCTGGCCGAGCCGCGACACGTACGACGCGATCGCGAAGCCGAACGTCACCGGCTCGGCGTGGCGCCCGTGGGTGCGGCCGATCTGCGGCGTGTCGGCCTCGGCCTCGGCGATGGCGATGCAGCGCGCGACGACGGCCGCGACCGCGGGAACGAGCGCGCCCTCGACGCACTCGCGGTAGCGCAGCGCGTTCGCCGTGTCGACGATGTCGTACGACGTCGCGCCGAGGTGGACGAAGCGCTTCGCGTCGTCCGGCACCTTCGAGCGAATGACGTTCACGAGCGCGCGGACGTCGTGGCGGGTCTTCGCCTCCTCGGCGGCGACCTCCTCGGCGGAGACGCGGTCGGCGGCGCCTGCGATCGCCGTCGCGACGCCCGCGTCGCAGATGCCCGCCGCTGCCATGGCCTGCGCGAGCGCCGCCTCGACCCGCGCCTGGTAGCGGATGACGGCCTCGGCGGAGAGGTACCGATGGAGCGCCTCGAACGTGCCCTTGTCGCCGCCGTAGAAGCGGGAGTCGAGCGGGGAGACGGCGTCGAACCGGGAGTCGAACGTCAACGGGGTCCCCCTCGCGGCGACGTCGGCGCGAGGTCCCTCTGCGAGGTCCCTTGGAAGGGGGTCGCGGCGGAACATGAGCCCAGCGGTACGGCAGGCCCCTCGAGGGCGGTATGTGTTTCCGTGCCAAAACGGCACGGATCCGTACCAGATCGGCACGGGAACACATCAGGGGTCACGACGAGGCCAGGACCTTCGCGGCCATCGCCTTCCGGTGCGCCTTCACGCGCTCTCGGAGCTCCTCGTCGCCCGTGGCGAGGATCTGGGCGGCGAGGATGCCCGCGTTCGCGGCTCCGCCCTCGCCGACCGCGACGGTCGCGACCGGGATGCCGCGGGGCATCTGGACCGTGGAGAGGAGCGCGTCGAGGCCGCCGGCGATCGACGACGAGCCGGCGAGGGGCACGCCGATGACCGGCATCGTCGTGTGGCCGGCGATCGCGCCGGCGAGGTGCGCCGCGAGTCCGGCGCCGGCGATGACGACGCGGACCCCGCGCCCCTCGAGCCCGCTCACCCACCCGCGGAGGGCATCGGGGGTGCGGTGCGCGGAGAGCACCTTCATCTCTGACCCGACGCCGAGCTCCGTCAGCGCGTCCGCGGCGTGCTGCATGGTCGGCTTGTCGTTCGCGGAGCCCATGACGATCCCGACGCGCACGTTCATGCGACCTCCACCTCCCGCGCTGCGATGTCGGAACGATAGAAGCGGCCCTGCCAGCTGACACGGGCGGCCGCCTCGTACGCGAGCCTGCGCGCTTCGGCCACGCCGTCCCCGCCGGCCACGATGTGCATGACGCGCCCGCCGTTCGCGACGTAGCGCGTGCCCACGCGCTTCGTCGCGGCGTGGAACGCCCAGGCGCCCTGCGGCAGGTCGTCGAGCCCCTCGATGGGCGCGCCGCTCTCGACCTTCCCGGGGTAGCCCTCGGCGCAGAGCGCCACGCTGACGTACGCGCGGGCGCTCCAGCGGACGGGGCTCTCGGCGACGTGCTGCGCGAGCCGGCCCTCGCCGAGCGCGAGCATGAGCCGGGCGAAGTCGCCCTCGAGGCGCGGCAGGAGCACCTCCGCCTCGGGGTCGCCGAAGCGGGCGTTGTACTCGAGCACCTTCCAGCCCTCGCGCGTGCGGATGAGGCCGGCGAAGACGATCCCCCGGTACGGCGTCCCGCGCTTGGCCAGCACGCGCGCGACGGGCGCGATGAGCGCGTTCGCGGCGTCCTGCGCCTCGTCGTCGGGGAGGATCCGCGTGGGCGAGCAGCAGCCCATGCCGCCGGTGTTCGGGCCGGTGTCGCCGTCGCCGACGCGCTTGTGGTCGCGCGCGGCCGGCAGGGCCACGACCGTCTCGCCGTCGACGAGCGCGTGGAGGGAGGCCTCCTCGCCCTCGAGGGCCTCCTCGAGGACGACCGCGCCCTTCGCGATCGTCGCGGAGAGCAGCGCGGCGCGGGCCTCGTCGCGGTCGCGGGCGACGACGACGCCCTTGCCCGCCGCGAGCCCGTCGGCCTTCACGACGACGGGGCCGTCGCGCTCGTCGAGCGCCGCGGCGGCGGCGCTCGCGTCGGGATACGCGGCCCAGCGCGCCGTCGGGACACCGGCCTCGTCCATGACCTCCTTCGCGAACGCCTTGCTCCACTCGATCCGCCCGGCCTCGCGCGACGGGCCGACCGAGGCGATGCCGGCGCGCCGAAGCGCGTCACCGATGCCGGCCGCGACGAGCTCGTCGGGCCCGACGATGGCGAGGTCGATGCGCGCCGCGGCGACGTGCTGCTCGAGGCGGGGGACGTCGGCCGGCGGCACGTCGACGAGCCGCGCGAACAGCGACATGCCGTCGTTGCCCGGCGCGACGTCGATCGTCGCGACGCTCTTCGCGCGGGCGAGCGCCCACGCGATCGCGTACTCGCGCCCGCCGCCGCCGAGGACGAGGCAGTTGAGGCCCGGCGCGCCCTCGGCACGGCCCGGGCTGCGCTCGGCGCGCTGCTTGCGGATGACGTCGTAGACCTTGTCGCGGGGGAGGATGAAGCTCAGACGCTCACTCCCATTCGATGGTCGCGGGCGGCTTCGACGACACGTCGTACACGACGCGGTTCACGCTCGGCACCTCGTTCACGATGCGCGACGACGCGCGCTCGAGGAGGTCGTACGGCAGGCGCGCCCAGTCGGCGGTCATGAAGTCGTCGGTCGTCACCGCGCGGAGCGCGACGAGGTGGCCGTACGTGCGGAAGTCGCCCTGGACACCGACGCTGCGCACGGGCGTGAGCACGGCGAACGCCTGCGCGACCTTGCGGTACCAGTCGGCGGCGCGCAGCTCCTCGAGGAAGATCGCGTCGGCGCAGCGCAGGACGTCGAGCTTCTCGCGGTCGACCGGGCCGACGATGCGGACCGCGAGCCCCGGCCCGGGGAAGGGGTGCCGCCACAGGATGTCCCCGGGGATGCCGAGCTCGGCGCCCACGCGGCGCACCTCGTCCTTGAAGAGGCGGCGCAGCGGCTCGACGTTGCGCAGGGTCATGTCGGCGGGCAGGCCGCCGACGTTGTGGTGCGTCTTGATGCGCGCGCTCGTCTTGCTGCCCGGCGACTTCGACTCGATGACGTCGGGGTAGATCGTGCCGTGCACGATGTGATCGAGCCTGCGGTCGGCGCGCGCGATCATCGCGACCTCACCCTCGAAGACCCTGATGAACTCCTCGCCGACGATCGCGCGCTTGCCCTCGGGGTCCTCGACGCCGCTCAAGCGCGAGAGGAACCGCTCGGCGGCGTCGACGTGCACGAGCCGGAGCCGGGGGCCCCCTTCAGGAGCCCCGAACGTCGCGACGACCTCGGTGGCCTCGTTCGCGCGCATGAGCCCGGTGTCCACGAACACGCACGTGAGGCGGTCGCCGATGGCCCGCGCGACGAGCGACGCGGCGACCGCGGAGTCCACGCCGCCGGAGAGCGCGCAGATGGCGTGGCCGTCGCCGATCTCGGCCTGGATCTCGCGCACGGCCTCGTCGACGAACGCCGCCGCTGTCCAGTCGCCGCGCACCGCGCACACGCGGAAGAGGAAGTTCCGCAGCACCTCGCCGCCGCGCGGCGTGTGCGCGACCTCGGGGTGGAACTGCACGCCGAACCGCTTCGCGCCGTCGCTCATCGCGGCCGTGGCGAGCCGCCCGGTCGACGCGATGGCGCGGAAGCCGGGCGGCAGGCGCTGCACCGAGTCGCCGTGGCTCATCCACGCGCGCTCGCGCGGTGCGAGCCCGTCGAACAGCGCGCCGTGCTCGTCGATGGTGACGGTCGCGGGGCCGTACTCGCGCTTCCCCTCGGCGACGACCTCCCCGCCGAGGACGTGCGCCATGAGCTGCATGCCGTAGCAGATCCCGAGGACGGGCCAGCGCCCGTCGAGGATGGCCGGGTCGATCCCCGGGGCGCCCTCGTCGTACACGCTCGCGGGCCCGCCGGAGAGGATCACCGCGACGACGCCCCTCGCCGCGAGCTCCGCGGGAGTCACGTCGTGGGGAAAGACCTCGCCGTACACGCGCGACTCGCGCACGCGCCGCGCGATGACCTGGGTGTACTGCGAGCCGTAGTCGACGATCGCGACCGTCGGCCGCATCAGTACTGGGTGGCGCCGGTGAAGGTGAATGCTCCCAGGCGCAGCGCCGGCACACGCCGCGCCGCGAAGGCGAAACCGTAGTCGCCGACAGCGAAGAGGCGCAGGTCGCTCCCGATCCCGAGCGTCGCGCCGAGGGCCTCGTGGTACGACTGCGTGAAGCGGAAGTTCTTCACCGGGTGCGCGATCTCGCCCTTCTCGATGAGGAACGTGCCGTCGCGCGTCATGCCCGTGACGATCGTCCGGAGCTGGTGGACCCAGCGCGTGTAGTGGAAGCGCGTGACGAGGATGCCGCGGTCCACCTCGCGGACGAGCTGCTCGCGCGTCTTCGTCCCCGGCTCGATGCGCAGGTGCATCGCGGCGGCGGACGCGAACGGGTTCGGCGGGACGGCGTGCCCGGTGTTCGCGGCGCCGGCCCGGTGCGCGGTCTGGTGGTCGTACACGACCGCGCGGGCCACGCCCTGCTCGATGAGCGTCACGCGCTGCGCGGGCTGGCCCTGGAAGTCGAACGCGAGCGGGACCGACGCCGCGTCGAACGGGTCGTCGACGAACGTGACGCCGCCGGTCACCTTCTCCCCCATCCGCCCGCCGACGAACGACCGCCCCTCGAGCACCGAGTCGCCGGTGAGGACGCCGCCGAGGAACTGCGCGATGTCCGCCACGGCGTACGGCTCGAGGACGACCTCGTACGTGCCGGGCGCCATGTCGCGCGGCCGCTGCGCCGCGGCGCACTTGCCGGTGACCTCGCGCGTGACCTCGTCCACGTCGATCGCGTCCACGTCGGTGGAGTTGCGCTCGGCCCACGCCGTCCCCGCGTCGCCGGTCACGACGGTCTCGATGCCCGACATCGTCGACGGCGCGTAGGCCCGCACGCCCTCGCTGCTCGCGACGGCGATCTCGCGCACGGTCGTCGAGAGGTAGCCGGCCGCGGTCATCCGGCGGTCGCGCGCGCTCCGCAGGAGGCCGTGCACGCGCTCGGCGCGGTCGCGCGGCGTCGCGTTCGCGGTGGCGTCGACGTACGCGCTCGGTGCCGGCGCGAGCGGCCG
>VGOU01000037.1 GCA_016875795.1 Chloroflexota bacterium
CCTCTACGCCGTCGCCGAGCGCCGCCTCGCCCGCGGCGGCTACCGGCACTACGAGATCGCGAACTGGGCGCGGCCGGGGAAGGGGAGCCTGCACAACCTCACGTACTGGCGGAGCGGCGAGTGGCTCGGCGTGGGGAGCGGCGCGCACTCGCACCTCGGCGGCGTGCGCTCGCACCGGCCGGCGTCGCTCGCCGCGTACGTCCGGGACATCGAGCGCGCGGCCCCGCGCACGGCCGACGCGCGCGGTGACCGCGCGTCAGAGGCGGCGATGCTCCGCCTGCGCCTCGACGGCGGCGTCGACCTCGCTCGGTTCGCCGCCCGGTCGGGTGCCGCGGCGCGCGAGCGGATCGCCTCGGCGCTGCGCGTCGTCGACGGGCGGGGTCTCGTGCGGTGGGAGGGCGATCGCGCGCGGCTGACACCGCGCGGCCGCGTCCTCGCGAACGAGGTGTTCGTCCATCTTTTGTGATATGCCATGCGCGCGCACTTCGATAGATCGTGAACGTGGAGAAAGTGGAGGCGAGATGCAGTACGAACGGGGCGGACAGAGCTGGGATCAGGGTCAGCAGGAGGCCGGGTCGATGTGGCCGACGCCGCAGCCCGGCGCGCCGACGCCGCCGATGCCCGCGGCGAGCGGCACCCCGGCGAGCGGCGGTGGCGCGAAGAAGAAGGCGGCCCGCGGCGGCGCGCGCAAGGCGACCGGCCGCAAGAGGACGACGGCCCGCAAGGCCACGGGGCGCAAGCCCACCGCGCGGAAGAGGACGACGGCCCGCAAGGCCACGGGGCGCAAGCCCACCGCGCGGAAGAGGACGACGGCCCGCAAGGGCACGGCCCGCAAGGCCACCCGCAAGCGCCCCGCACGGCGCAAGAAGTAGCGCGGTACAGCGCGAGTCAGCGAAAGGGCCCGCTCGAAGGAGCGGGCCCTTTCCCTTAGTTCCTCTTGCCTCGGCCCATCCCGGGCTTACGGCCGTGGTTCGCTCTCTTGGAGCGCCACCCCAGCTTCCCCACGGTCTTGCGCTTCTTCTGGCCCTTGCCCATACGGTCCGCCTCTCAACGTGATGCGCACCATTGTGCGGTAGCGTCAGCGCCGCATGGCCGACACCCTGATGGTCCAGCGCCTGCGCCGCCTCCCGCTGTTCACCCGCCTCTCCGACGTCGAGCTGGGCGACCTCGCCGAGCGCATCCGCCTGAAGCCGTTCAAGCGGACGGAGGTCATCTTCCGCAAGGACGACCCCGGCACGCACCTGTACCTCGTCCTCGAGGGCGCCGTGAAGATCTCGCTGCCGGGCGAGTTCGGCCAGGAGGCGCTCGTCGCGATCATGCGCCCCGGGGAGTTCTTCGGCGAGCTCGCGCTGTTCGACCGCGCGCCGCGCTCGGCGAGCGCGGTCGCGCTCGAGGACACGCGCGCCGCGCTCCTCGGCGCCGACGACCTCCTCGCGTTCCTCGAGCGCCACCCCACCGCGGTGCGCGTGGTGCTCGGGGCGATCGCGCGCACGGTGCGCCGGCTCTCCGGGCGGGTGGAGGACCTCACGTTCCTCGACGTCCCGAGCCGGGTCGCGAAGTACCTCCTCGACCTCTCGCACGCGAACGAGGGCGAGACGCCGCTCGAGCTCAGCCTCACGCAGGACGAGCTCGCCGCGTTCGTCGGCGCCTCGCGCGTGTCGGTGAACCGCGTGCTCGGCGACCTCGAGCGCCGCGACATCGTCGGCGTCCACCGCCGGCGGATCGCCATCAGGGATCCCGACCGGCTCGCCAAGGAGGTCCGCTTCTGATGGCGAAGCGCCCGCTCGCGCTCATCGTCGAGGACGGCACCGACCTCGGCTCGGCGATCGTCGAGTAGCTCCAGGAGGAGGGCCTCGAGGCGAAGCTCGCGCGGGACGGCGACCAGGCGATGCGCATGGTGGACACGCTCGCCCCGTCGATCGTCGCGCTCGACCTGATGATGCCGAGGCGCGACGGCTTCAGCGTCCTGCGCGCGCTGCGCTCCGACGGGCGCATCGCCACGCTGCCGGTGATCGTCGTCACCGCGATCCTCGGGCTGTCGGAGCGGCCGTGCGCGACCGAGCTCGGGGCCGCGGACTACGTCACGAAGCCGTTCAAGCTCGAGGACCTCCTCCAGCGCATCGCCGCGCTCCTCCCGGCGGACCAGCGCCCGCCCGGCCACGCCCGCCCGGAGGCCCCGCCGCAGCCACAGGCGCCTTGACGCCCTCGCAGACCGCCTGATAGCCTCATTAGCACTCGCAGGGGTAGAGTGCTAATGCAGCCGACACGCAGCCGCCTTCCCGAGCTCCGCCCGCGCCAGCGGGGCGTCCTGCACGCCGTCATCCGGGAGCACATCGCCTCGGCCCGCCCGGTGGCCTCGGCGGCGCTCGTCCGCAAGTACGGCATGGACGTCTCGACGGCCACGGTGCGCAGCGAGCTGGCGGGCCTCGAGGAGTTCGGCCTGCTCACGCACCCGCACACCTCGGCGGGCCGCGTCCCGACCGACCTCGGCTACCGCTACTTCATCGAGATCCTCATGGGGCAGGCGGGCCTGCACCCCGACGAGCGCGTGACGCTCAGCCACCAGTTCCGCCAGGCGCCGCCCGACGCCGTGCAGTGGCTGCGGCTCGCCGCCTCGACGCTCGCGCGCGTGACGCACGAGGCGGCGCTCGCGACGTACGACCGGGCGCTCGACCCGGGCGAGGTCGTCTGGACGCGCGAGATCCACTACGACGGGATCGACCGCATCCTCGAGCAGCCGGAGTTCGAGGCCGCCGATCGCGTGCGCGAGATCATGACCCTGCTGCACGACCGCCTGCGCCTGGCGCAGGTCCTGCCGGAGACGCTCGACGAGGGCGACGTCGCGGTGACCATCGGGAGCGAGCACTCGCTCGAGCCGCTCCGTCCGTTCAGCATCGTCATCGGCAGGTACTCGGGCCACCGCGGGCCGGTCGGCTACGTCGGCGTCCTCGGCCCGACGCGGATGGACTACCAGCGCACGATCGGCGCGGTGCGCTACGTGGGGGCGCTCATGAGCGACCTCGTGAGCGCGATGGGGGAACGGTGATGGACGAGAACGTCGTCGAGACCGCGGCCGCGGACGACCTCGCGGTGAAGGTCGAGGCGCTCACGCGCGACCTGCAGCGCGAGCGGGCCGACTTCGCGAACTACCGGCGCCGCAACGAGCAGGAGCGCGCGGACTTCGCGCGCTTCGCGAAGACGGACCTGATCACGCGCCTGCTCGAGGTCCTCGACGTGTTCGACCGCGCGCTCGAGCACGTGCCTGCGGAGCAGCGCGACCAGCCCTGGGTCGAGGGCATCTGGCTCGTCGAGCGCCGCCTCCGCGACATCCTCGCGGCGGAGGGGCTCGAGGAGGTCTCGTCGGTCGGCCGGCCGTTCGACCCGCACGTCCACGAGGCCATCGGCCACGTCGACTCGGACGCCCCCGAGGGCACGGTCGTCGAAGAGGCGCGCAAGGCCTACAAGATCCACGACAAGATCGTCCGCCCCGCGCTCGTGACGGTCGCGAGGGCACGCACGGGCGTAGAAGGAGAGAGCTAGACATGGCAAAGGTCATCGGCATCGACCTCGGCACCACCAACTCGGCCGTCGCCTACATGGAGGCGGGCGAGCCGACGATCATCCCGAACGCGGAAGGCGGCCGCGTGACGCCGTCGGTCGTCGCGTTCACGAAGAGCGGGGAACGGCTCGTCGGCCAGGTCGCGAAGCGGCAGGCCATCACGAACCCCGAGAACACGATCTACTCGATCAAGCGCCTCATGGGGCGCCGGTTCGGCGACCCCGAGGTGCAGCGCACCGCGAAGATGGTCCCGTACAAGGTCCGCGAGGCGGGCCACGGCGGCGTCGACGTCGAGCTCGGCACCGGCGCGCGCCACTCGCCGCCGGAGATCTCCGCGATGATCCTGCAGAAGCTGCGGACCGACGCCGAGGCGTTCCTCGGCGAGAAGGTGACGCAGGCGGTCATCACCGTCCCGGCGTACTTCGACGACAGCCAGCGCCAGGCGACGAAGGACGCCGGCGTCGTCGCGGGCCTCGAGGTCCTGCGCATCATCAACGAGCCGACCGCGGCGTCGCTCGCGTACGGCCTCGACAAGAAGAAGGACGAGGTCGTCGCGGTGTACGACCTCGGCGGCGGCACGTTCGACATCTCGGTGCTCCAGCTCGGCGAGGGCGTCTTCGAGGTGAAGGCCACGAACGGCGACACGCACCTCGGCGGCGACGACTTCGACCAGCGGATCATCGAGTGGCTCATCGAGGAGTTCAAGCGCGACCAGGGCATCGACCTGAAGAGCGACCGGATGGCGCTCCAGCGCCTGAAGGAGGCCGCCGAGAAGGCGAAGATCGAGCTCTCCTCGACGCAGCAGTCGGAGATCAACCTGCCGTTCATCACCGCGGACCAGAGCGGCCCGAAGCACATGGTCATCACCCTCACGCGGGCGAAGCTCGAGCAGCTCACCGGCGACCTCGTCGAGCGCACGACCGGCCCGGTGAAGCAGTGCCTCGCCGACGCCGGCGTCACCGCGGCACAGGTCGACGAGGTCATCCTCGTCGGCGGCATGACGCGCATGCCGCTCGTCGTCGAGACGGTGAAGAAGCTGTTCGGGAAGGAGCCGCACAAGGGCATCAACCCGGACGAGGTCGTCGCGCTCGGCGCGGCGGTCCAGGCGGGCGTGCTGAAGGGCGAGGTGAAGGACGTCCTGCTCCTCGACGTCACCCCGCTGTCGCTCGGCATCGAGACGCTCGGCGGCATCACGACGAAGCTCATCGAGCGCAACACGACCATCCCGACGTCGAAGTCGCAGGTATTCACGACCGCGGCCGACGGCCAGACCCAGGTGGAGATCCACGTCGTCCAGGGCGAGCGCGACATGGCCGCCGACAACAAGAGCCTCGCGCGCTTCATCCTCGACGGGATCCCGCCCGCGCCGCGCGGCGTGCCGCAGATCGAGGTCTCGTTCGACATCGACGCGAACGGCATCGTGAACGTGAAGGCGCACGACAAGGCCACCGGCCGCTCGCAGCACGTCACCATCACGGCATCGAGCGGCCTGGCGAAGGACGAGGTCGACCGCCTCGTTCGCGAGGCGCAGTCGCACGCCGAGGACGACAAGCGCAAGCGCGAGCACATCGAGCTGCGGAACGACGCGGACAACCTCGCGTACCAGATCGAGAAGACGCTGCGCGACAACGCCGACAAGATCCCGGCCGAGGTGAGGACCGAGGTCGAGGGGAAGGTCGCGACGGTACGCGAGGCGCTGAAGACGGAGGACACCGACCGGATCCGCGCCGCCACGTCCGACCTCCGGACGAGCGCGTCGAAGATCGGCGAGCACATGTACAAGGCGCAGCAGGAGGCCCAGGCGGCGCCCGAGGCCGAGCCCGCCGGGGCCGCCGCCGGCCGCGCCGACGAGAAGAAGGACCAGGACACGATCGAGGGCGAGTTCACCGAGAAGCCGAGTTGAGACACTAGGTAGGTGGCTCGGGCCGATCACTACGCGGTCCTCGGGGTGGACCGGGGCGCGACCGCGGACGAGATCCGCAGCGCGTACCGGAAGCTGGCGCGCCAGTTCCACCCCGATGTGAGCGCTGACGCCGCCGCCGCCGAGCGCTTCAAGGAGGTCGCGCAGGCGTACGAGATCCTGTCGGACCCCGAGAAGCGCCAGCGGTACGACATGTTCGGGGCGAGCGAGTTCGGCGACGCGGCGGGCTTCGGGATCGACGACCTCTTCAACACCTTCCTCGGCGGCACCCGCCGCCGCGAGCGGGGCCCGGTGCGCGGCGCGGACCTCCGCCTCCAGGTCGACCTCGACCTCGAGGAGGCGGTCGCCGGCGCCGAGAAGGTGGTGCGCGTCCCGCGCCAGGAGACGTGCGGGCGGTGCCACGGGAGCGGCGCAGAGCCCGGGGCGAAGACCGCGACGTGCGGCACGTGCGGCGGCCGCGGCGAGGTCCGCCAGGTCCAGCAGTCGCTCTTCGGGCGGTTCGTCACCGTCGCGACGTGCCCGCGGTGCGCGGGCGCGGGCAAGACCGTCGATCAGCTGTGCACCGAGTGCCGCGGCGAGGGCCGCGTCCACGCCGAGCGCGAGGTCGCCGTGCAGATCCCGGCCGGGATCGACGACGGGCAGCAGATCCGCGTGGGCGGCGAAGGCGAGTCCGGCATGCGCGGCGGCCCGCCCGGCGACCTCTACGTGCTCATCCGCCTGCGCGAGCACCAGCGCTTCCGCCGCGAGGGCGACGACCTCCTCCACGTCCTGCGGGTCACGCCGGCGCAGGCGGCGCTCGGCGACGCGGTGACCGTGCCGACCATCGACGGCGGCGCCGCGCAGGTGAAGGTGCCCGCCGGGTCGCAGCACGGCCAGTCCGTGCGCCTGCGCGGCAAGGGCGTGCCGCGCCTCCACGGCAGCGGCCGCGGCGACCAGCTCGTGTACCTCGAGGTCGTCATCCCGCGCAGCCTCACGAAGGAGGAGCTCTCGCTCTACCAGAAGCTGAAGCAGCTCCGCCGCGACCCCGAGCGCCAGGACGACGGGATCCTGGGGAAGGTCAGGGATGCCTTCGGCGGGTAGCACCCGCTGGCTCGAGATCGCGGTCGCCTCGCACCCCGAAGCCGTCGAAGCGGTGAGCGAGATCCTCGACCGCGTGGGCTACAACGGCATCGCCATCGACGTGCCGCTCGACGACGGCCGGCCGCACGTCGTGAAGGCCTACCTCGTGAACGACCGCACCGCGAGGCAGAAGGTCCGCCGCGTGAAGGAGTGGATCGGCCGCCTGCGCGCGTTCGGGCTCGGGCCGGTCGGCGAGGTCGAGCTGCGGCGCATCGCCGACGAGGACTGGCTCGAGTCCTGGAAGGCGCAGTTCGCGCCGATCCGCGTCGGCCCGTTCTTCGTCCGCCCGTCGTGGTCCGACGCGCGCGATGAGGGCATCCCCCTCGTCCTCGACCCGGGCATGGCCTTCGGCACGGGGCTCCACCCCACGACGCGGCAGTGCCTCGACGCCGTCGGCGCGCTCGTGCTCGACGGCCGCTCGGTCCTCGACGTCGGGACGGGATCCGGGATCCTCGCCATCGCCGCGGCGAGGCGCGGCGCCCGTCCGGTCGTCGCCGTGGACAACGACCCGCTCGCCGTGCGCGCGGCCATCGACAACGCGCAGCGGAACGATGTGCGCGTCGACGTGCGGGAGGGCTCGGCCGGCGACGTCGCGGGCGCCTTCGACGTCGTCCTCGCGAACCTCGTCGCCGACGTCATCGTCCGGATCGCCCCGGAGCTGCGGGCCCGCGTGCGCGGGACGCTCGTCTGCAGCGGGATCGTCGAGGGGAAGGCCGCCGCCGTGGAGCGCGCGCTCGCGGACCAGGGCCTGCGCGTGACCGACCGGGGGCGGACCGACGGCTGGGTGCGCCTCACCCTGCGGTGAGCGCGCTCCACCGCTTCTTCGTCGACGACCTCGAGGCGCCGCTCACGGGCGAGCGGGCGCGGCAGGTCGCGGATGTCCTGCGGCTCGCCCCCGGCGACCGCGTCATCCTCGTGAAGGACGGGGAAGAGGCCGAGCTCGAGCTCCGGCGCGTCACGCGCGCGGCCGTCGAGGGCGCCGTCGTCGCGCGCCGCCCGGCGGCGGCCGAGCCGCGCGCCCGCGTCACCCTCGCGCTGCCGCTCCTGCGCGGCGACCGGAGCGAAGAGGTCATCGAGGCCGTGACGCAGCTCGGCGTGTCGCGGATCGTGCCGCTGGTGAGCACGCGGAGCGTCGTGACAGAGCTGTCCGACAGGAAGCGCGAGCGCTGGCAGCGGATCGCCCGCGAGAGCGCCGAGACGGCGAGGAGGGGGAGGATCCCGGCGATCGAGGCCGTCGCGACGTGGGACGAGCTCTTCGCGCGGCTCGCCGCCCCGGTCTTCGTCGCGTGGGAGGAGGAGAGGGCTCTTCCTCTGATGCGGGCGATCGATGGCGCGACGGACGCCCTGTCGTTGGTCATCGGGCCGGAGGGAGGCCTCGCCATAGAGGAGGTCGCGATCGCACGGTCACGCGGCGCGACCACGGTCTCGCTCGGGCCTCGCAACCTCCGAAGCGAGACCGCTGCGGTCGCGGCCGTGGCCCAGGTGGTGGGAGTGCTCGCCTACACGTGAGGGATCGCTCCCCGCTCCTGGAGCTCGCTCCGGTCGTAGAGCGCGCGGTTGAGGAGCACCCTCCTCAACGGAGCTCCCGTCCGAAGATCCGCGACGACGTCGGCGGTGAGCCGGCGGATGAGGATGAGCGCGAAGATGACCAGGCCGCCGGCGACCGTCGGGGTCATCCCCAGGGTCTCCCGGATCGCCGCCGTCCAGACCGCGAAGGTGAGGAGCGCGGCGAGGGGCACGATGCGCGTCGGGCGCGGGCGCACGAGCGAGCGCGCCGCGACGGCGACGCCGAGCGGGACCGCGGCGATGCTCGCGGCGAGGACGTCGAGGGCCACGAGCGCGCCCCAGCCGGTCGCGTTCGCCCGGCCCCCGTCGAGGTCGTGGAAGATCGGCCACATCTGACCGGCGACCGCAGCGATCGCGCACAGCACGCGCGTCTCGACCGGCAGGCCGAGCGCCGCGGCGAGCCACACGACGAGCGCGCCCTTGACGCAGTCGAGCGCGCCGCCGACCGCGCCCCAGCGGACGCCGAGGACGGCGGCGAGGTTGCTCCCCCCGAGCTTGCGCGAGCCGACCGTGCGGAGCTCGATGCCGTGCCACCAGGCGACGAGCCAGGGGAACGAGATCGAGCCGAGGAAGTAGGCGAGCACGACGGCCGGCAGGTCCACGCGGCGTACTCTGCACGATCGTGGCGGACTGCATCTTCTGCAGGATCGCGGCGCACGAGGCGCCGGCAACGATCCGCTACGAGGACGGCGACGCCGTGGCCTTCGACGACCTCGGCCGGCGCGCCCCGCTGCACGTCCTCGTCATCCCGCGCCGCCACGTGGCGTCGCTCGCGGAGGCGGACGCCGCCACGATCGGCGCGGTGGGGGCGGCGGCCGCCCGCGTCGCGAGGGACGCGGGCTACGCCGAGCGCGGGTACCGGGTGGTGACGAACGTCGGCCCAGAGGCCGGCCAGAGCGTGCCCCACCTGCATTTCCACGTGCTGGCGGGCAGGCAGCTCGGTTGGCCGCCGGGGTGACCGGTACAATCCATCCCGCGGCGGGGATGAACTCCGCCGCCGCTCTGTCTCACGGGGCAGGGCGGCGAGAGGCGGGTGACGAACGAACTGACCGAGGTGATCATCGGCGACGGGGAGTCCTTCGAGGCCGCCCTGCGCCGTTTCAACAAGAAGATCCAGCAGGCCGGCATCCTCGCTGAAGCCCGCCGCCGCGAGTTCTACGAGCGGCCCGCCGCCAAGCGCAAGCGGAAGGAAGCGAAGCGCCGTAAGCGCTAGGGGGCGCCGCGAGGCCCGCCCATAGCACTGAAAGAGCGTCTCGAGAGCGATATGCGCGCGTCCGCCAAGGCGCAGGACGTCGTGCGCCGTGACACGCTGCGTTTCGCGCTGGCCGCCCTGCACAACGAGGAGGTAGCCCGGCGCAGGGCGCTGAGCGACGAGGAGACCCAGGACGTGCTCGCGAAGCAGGCGAAGATGCGGCGCGAGTCGATCGAGGCGTTCGACAAGGGTGCGCGCCTGGAGCTCGCCGCGAAGGAGCGCGCGGAGCTCGCGATCATCGAGAGCTACCTGCCGCAGCAGCTCACGAGCGACGAGGTCGTCGCGATCGCGCGCGCCGCGATCGCCGAGACGGGCGCGTCGGCCCCGGCCGACCAGGGCAAGGTCATGCAGAAGGTGATGCCGCAGGTGAAGGGCCGCGCCGACGGCAAGGTCGTTGCGGAGGTCGTCGGATCGCTGCTGCGAGGGGCGTCGTGAGCGTCGACGCCGAAGAGATCACCATCCTCATCCCGGACCCCGACGAGATGATGTTCGTCACCGGGACGAACGAGCAGAACATCGACCGCATCGAGCGCGAGTTCGGCGTGAAGGTCATCGCCCGCGGTGCCGAGCTGCGGATCAGCGGCGGCTCCTCACAGGTGGCGCGCGTGAGCGAGCTCGTCGCGGCCATGCGCGGCATCTCGGGGCGCGACCGGGACCTGCGCAAGCCGATGCTCGAGCGGCTCATCGGGGACGCGAAGGACGCGAGCGTCGTCGCGCCGGAGGAGATGCGCGAGCACATCGCGACGACGACGAGCGGGAAGCGCATCCGGCCGCAGTCCGAGAACCAGCGGCGCTACGTGGACGCGATCCGCCGGCACGACCTCGTGTTCGGGATCGGGGTCGCCGGGACCGGCAAGAGCTACCTCGCCGTGGCGATGGGCGTCGCGGCGCTCCGCGAGCACCGCGTCAGCCGGCTCATCCTCACGCGGCCGGCGGTGGAGGCGGGGGAGAAGCTCGGGTTCCTCCCTGGCGACATGCGCGAGAAGATCGACCCCTACCTCCGGCCGCTGTACGACGCCCTCTACGAGCTCATGCCGCCCGAGCGCTCGGCCCGGGCGATCGCGCGCGGGGAGATCGAGATCGCCCCGCTCGCGTTCATGCGGGGCCGGACCTTGAACGAGGCGTTCATCATCTTGGACGAGGCGCAGAACACGACGCCCGCACAGATGAAGATGTTCCTCACGCGGCTCGGCTACGGCTCGCAGGCCGTCGTCACCGGGGACGTGACGCAGGTCGACCTCGGCCCCGGCGAGCGGTCCGGGCTGAACGTCGCCCGGCAGGTCCTGGACGGCGTCGAGGGCATCGCCTTCGTCGACTTCGACGAGCGCGACGTCATCCGCCACGAGCTCGTCGCGCGCATCGTCCGGGCGTACGAGCGCCAGAAGGCGCCGGAGTGACCCGCTTCCGCCGGCCGCGCTCCGGCCGGGACCTCGTGCGGCAGGTCCGCGCCGTCGTGCGCGAGGAGCCGCGCGCCCGCCTCGGCGCGTTCGTCGTCGCGGTCGGCCTGCTCACGGCGCTCGCGATGCTGCTCGCCCCGCCCGCGTCGATGGCCTACTCCTCCGGCAGCGTCGCGGACCGCTCGATCAAGGCGACGCGCTCCGTCTCCTACGTGTCCGAGATCCTCACCGACGCCGAGCGCGAGCGCAGCGCCGCGCAGATCCCGAAGCAGTACCGGCGCGACCCCGCCATCGCCGTCGGCGAGACGGGCAGGCTCGCGGCGACGCTCGCGGCCCTCACGCGCGCGCGCACCGACCCCACGCTCACGCGCGACCAGCGCGTGGTGGCCGCGACGCGGACGCAGAGCTCCGAGGTGACCGGGCCGATCGCCGCGGACGCGATCGACATGCCGCAGGCGGAGTGGGACGCCGTCGCGAAGGAGGCGGACCGCACGCTCCAGAACATCTACGCGCAGGGGCTGCGCGAGGAGCAGGTACGGACGGCGGTCGCCGAGATCGGGAAGGCGCTGCCCCCGACGTGGAACGAGCGGCAGAAGCGCGTCGCCGTGGCGCTCGTGACGCAGCACGTGAAGGCGAACGAGCTCTTCGACAACACCGCGACCGTCGCGGCGCAGGCCGCGGCGCGGTCGGCGGTGAGGCCGGTCCAGGTCCAGGTGACCGCGGGCGAGGTCGTCGTCCGCGAGGGCAGCGTCGTCACGCCGCAGGACGTGGAGAAGCTCCGCGCGCTCGGCCTCGTCGATGAGGGTCCCGACCGCTCGATCGTGTTCGGCCTCCTCGGCTGGGCGTTCCTCGTGGCCGGCGTCGTCGGGCTGTTCATCGAGCGGTACGCGGAGGAGGCCTGGTCCGACGACCGCAGGCTCGTCCTCGTCGCGCTTTCGCTCGTCGCGCTCGTGGCCCTCGCGCGCGTCCTCGTCCCGGGCCACACGCTCGCCGTGTACTTCGCCCCGTACGCGGCGGTGGCGATGATGCTCACGGTCCTCGTCGGCGGCCGCACCGCGCTCGCGACGCAGATCGCCGCGGCGCTGCACTTCGGCATCCTCTCCGGACGCGTCGACATCATCGCGTACGTGCTCGTCCCCGCGCTCCTCGGCATGGCGGCGATCCGCCGCGCGACGACCGCGCGCGAGTTCGTCTCCGGCGCGTTCAACGTCGCGGGCGGCAACCTCGGCGTCATCGGCGCGTTCCTCTTCGTCTCGCGCCCGACCGACGTCATCGGGCTGCTCCAGCTCGCCGCCGGCGCCGCGACGAGCGGCGCGCTGTCGGGGCTCGTCGCCTTCGGCGCGATAGTCCTCCTCGGCCACCTCTTCCGGATCACGACGGTGTTCGAGCTGCGCGAGCTCGCGGACCCGGACCACCCGCTCCTCCGCCAGATGCTCCTGCGCACGCCGGGCACGTACCACCACTCGCTGCTCGTGGCGAACCTCGCCGAGCGCGCCGCGGAGGTCATCGGCGCCGACACGCTCACCGCGCGCGTCGGCGCGTATTACCACGACATCGGCAAGATGCGGAACCCGCTCGCGTTCATCGAGAACCAGACGGGGACGAACCCGCACGACGAGCTCGACCCGCTCGTCTCGGCGCAGATCGTGTCGGCGCACATCCGCGACGGCCTCGTGCTCGCCGAGCGCTACCACCTGCCCGAGCGGATCAAGGAGATGATCCCGGGGCACCACGGCACGTCGCTCGCGAAGTACTTCTGGCAGATCGCGAAGGAGCGGGGCCAGAACGTCGACGAGGCCGCGTTCCGCCATCCGGGGCCGAAGCCGCGCAGCCGCGAGGCGGGCATCGTCATGCTCGCCGACGGCACCGAGGCGTCGGTGCGCTCGCTCCCCGAGAAGAACGCCGACACCATCCGCGCGATGGTCGACCGCATCGTCGAGGAGCGCGTGTCCGACGGGCAGCTCGACGACTGCGACCTCACGCTCCGGGACATCCACGCCATCAAGGACGCGTTCTGCGACCTCCTCCTCGGCGTGTACCACGAGCGCATCCCGTACCCGGAGGACCGCATCGCGCGCATCGACACGCGCGCGGCCTCCTCGAGCTAGCGCCATCCGCATCACCGTGGCGGGCAGCGCGCCCGTCGACCTCGCGGTGGTGCGGCGCGCGATCCGCGCCGCGCTGCGCCCGTACGGCCTTCCGCGCGATGCGCAGGTCGCGCTCGCTTTCGTCGACGACGACGCGATGCGCGCGCTGAACTGGGCGCACCGGAAGAAGGACCGGACCACGGACGTGCTGTCCTTCGGCCAGCGCCTCGCGCGGCGCGCGAAGGGCGCCGCCGCGGCGGCCGCGCTCGAGCGCGAGCCCGACGGCTCGCTCGAGCTCGG
>VGOU01000038.1 GCA_016875795.1 Chloroflexota bacterium
TAACATCCTGCGGTTCTTCCCAGCGGACGCGTATCTGGTACGGACGCTTCTTAGCCCGAGGGCACTCCTTTACGGAAGCGAGTCGCTCGTTCATCGCGTCCTTGTCCTCTACGAATGGTCGGCGGCTGGCGGTCCGTTCGCATACCTCCTGCGCTCACTGCTGAGCGAGGGGCATCTCGTGGGCGAGGTGACGGTCAAGAACCGGAAGGGCGAATTCGTCACCCAGCACAAGGCCCGGCCCGGTCCCACGGCACTCCTATTGACGACTACGGCCACCGCGCTCGAACCCGAGCTTGAAACGCGAGTTCTGTTCGTACCTACCGACGAGTCGTCAGCACAGACGGCTGCCTCGCTGCGTGCGTTCGCGCGCTCGCAACGCCAACCGTACCTGCTGAAGGCGCTTCAGCCGTGGATCGAGCTGCAGCAGTGGTTGGCCGGACATGGATCAAGCCGCGTCGTCGTTCCTTATGCCCGGACGTTGGCGGGACTCTTCACAGCAGCTACGCCGCGTGCTCGCCGTGATTTCTCAAAGGTGCTGACCTTGGTGCAGGCCATTGCGCTCCTGCATCAGGCAACCCGACACATTGAGCACGGAGTCGTGAAGGCGAAGCGGCGCGACTACCGCGCTGCCTACGAGCTTCTTCAAGACCTGGTCGCGGAACAGACGGGTGCGCGCGTTCCACCGCATGTGCGGAGGGTCGTCAACGTCGTGCAAGAGCGGATCTTGCGCGGTGTCACGGCGCCCTCCAAGTCAGAGATTCACGCGGACGTTCCTGAACGGGTGCTCACAAGCGTGGCGCGCGCTGTCGATCGTGCGGTCGAACTGGGATACCTGCGCTACGCCGAAGCGGGACGCACGTCACGCGTCGCACTCGACGAGCCGATGCCTGATGACAAGATCGGTCTACCTACTCCCGAAGCGCTTCGAGATGCGCTTCGCAGGAAGCGCCGTGACTAGCCCTTTCCAAGACACCTTGCTTGACCCAAAGTTCCCTCCGGGCTGGTCCGGCGCGGGGAGAGGAATCGGTAGTGACCAAACCCCGCAGATGGCAAGACATGAGGAGTAAGGACGCTCCTCTGGAAGGGGTGACTCACAGCTTCATGCTGCATCGGCACGATCTCTCGGAGCGAACCCAGGAGTGGTACTCGTACAACCTGCGGTACTTCCGAGAGTGGTGCGAAGCGACACTCAATCGTGAGGCAGTCGTCGGAGACGTTGAACCAGGCACTGTCAATGCGTACCTCTCGCACCGCAACAAGACCGGCTCAGAACACGTGGCGCGAGCGGCGTGGGTCAGCCTGCGCGCGCTGGCTACGTTCATGGCCGAGCAAGGCATTCACCATGAGAACGGTGAGTCTGCGCTCCGCAAGGTCCGGCAGCCCCGCTGTAAGGAAGATGGGCGTCGTGCACTGAACGATTCAGAGATGTGGAAGCTCATCGAGGCCGCTGGCAAGACGGAGAATGGTGCACGCGACCGGGCGATAGTTGTGACTCTCCTGGGTGCCGGGCTACGAGTCGGTGAACTCACCGGCCTCCGGCTGAAGGACCTCGACTTCCGCGAGAGAACCATCTCAGTCCGCGCATCGACAAGCAAGTCGCGCCACACGCGCACTGTGACCATGGTCCATGAGGTCGCCAAAGAGCTCGATCGCTACCTCGCCGACTACCGCAAGGGACCTGATGATTCGGATGCACCGGTGTTCACGAACCGTGATGGCCGGCCGATGTCCCGTGTGTCCGTCGGACTCGTGTTCCGCCGCTTGAAGCTGCGCACCGGCATTCGCGACCTCTGCGCTCACATGTGTCGGCACACCTGGGCTACGAACTTCAGACGGGCCGGAAGTGGTGACATCTTCGACTTGCAGGTCGAAGGCGGTTGGTCGGACCTGCGCATGGTCCGGCGGTACTCCAAGACGAGGCCGCTTGAGGAGCGAAGGCGCGCGCCATCGCCGTTCGCTGCCGCCCGTCGGAGTTACGCAGACAGGGAGTCTCCTCCGCAGGCAGGTGCTCTTTCGCTCATCAGGAGCGCGTAGAAGTCCAATGAAACGGGCCTTCTCGGAACGTGGTCACTCGCGAGCGATGACCACCTGCTGGGGAGGAAGGATTCGAACCTTCAATCGCCTGATCCAGAGTCAGGTGCCTTACCGTTTGGCCACTCCCCAGTGCGGGAGGTCAATTGTCCCACGATCGGCGCAGACTGAGCACCCCATGCGCATCGGCGTCCTCACCGGCGGGGGTGACGTCCCCGGGCTGAACTCCGTCATCAAGAGCGTCGTCTACCGCTCGACCGAGCTCGGCCACGAGGTCATCGGCATCCGCCGCGGCTGGCAGGGCCTCACGCACGTGCGGCCGGGCAAGGAGCTCGACGCCGAGCACCTCTGGCCGCTCGACCGCACGAGCACGCGGACGATCGACCGCACCGGCGGCACGGTGCTGCACACCTCTCGCACGAACCCGAAGAAGATGCGCGAGGACCGCCTCCCCCCGCACCTGAAGGAGCGCGGGCGCTACGCGCAGCCGGACGGGACCTACGACCTCACGCCGCTCGTCCTCGACAACCTGCAGGCGCTCGGGATCGACCACCTCTTCGTCATCGGCGGCGACGACACGCTCTCGTTCGCGCCGGTGCTCGTCGACCGCGGGTTCCCGCTCATCGGCATCCCCAAGACGATGGACAACGACGTCCAGGGCACCGAGTACTGCATCGGCTTCTCGACGGCGATCACGCGGGCGATGGAGTCGATCGACCGCCTGCGCACCACGCTCGGGTCGCACGAGCGCATCGGCATCTTCCGCATCTTCGGCCGCGACTCGGGGTTCACGGCCCTGCACACCGCGTACGTCACGTCGGGCCGCTGCCTCATCCCCGAGGCGCCGTTCGACATCGACCGCCTCGTCCCGATCCTGATGGAGGACAAGCGCCTGAACCCGAGCCGCTACGCGTTCGTGATCGTGGCGGAGGGCGCGATGTGGAGGGGCGGCACGCTCCCGGAGTACGGCGAGCCCGACGCGTACGGGCACCGCAAGAAGGCGGACATCGGCGTGGCGCTCGAGAACGAGATCCAGCAGCGCAGCGGCGAGGACGCGATCGTGAGCGAGCTCACGTACGAGCTCCGCAGCGGCGACCCCGACGCGTTCGACCAGCGCGTCGCGACGACATTCGCGAACATCGCCGTCGACATCACACACGACGGGATCTCCGGCCGCATGGTCGCCATCCGCGACGGCAAGTTCACGCACACGACGCTGCCGGATCCGGCCCTCGGCGCCCGGCGGATCGACATCGCGCGCCAGTACGACGAAGAGCGGTTCCGTCCGCGGTACACGGGGCGCCTCGGGTTCTCGCTCTTCCTCGAGAGCTCCGACTAGCATGACCTCGTGACCCCGCGCATCCCCCGGCCGCGTGACGAGCTGCGCGTGTTCACGCAGTACGGCGCGCGGCAGACCCTGGACGCGATCCGCCTGAACGCGAACGAGTGGCCGGAGGCGACCCCCGCGGGGACCTACCTCACGCAGGCCGACCTCGACCGCGTCGTCCTCAACCGCTACCCGGGCGCCGCCGCGGAGATCCGCCAGATCCTCTCGAAGCAGTACGGCGTCCAGCCGGACCAGCTCTTCTTCGGCAACGGCAGCAACGACACGATCATGCAGCTCTTCCTCGTGTTCGGCGGCCACGGCCGCGCGACGCTCCTCTTCCAGCCCACGTACAACCTGCACGGCCGCTTCACGGTCATGGCCGGCGGCACGCTCGTGAACGAGATGGTCGGGCTCCCGTACCGCGTGGAGAAGGAGCGCGCGCTCGCCGCGGCCGCGCGCGTGCGGCCGGACATCGCGGCCTTCTGCACGCCGAACAACCCCACCGGCACGCTCATCGACGACGACGTCATCCTCGCCGTCGCCGAGCGGCACCCCGAGACGCTCGTCCTCGTCGACGAGGCGTATTCCGACATCCCCGGCCGCACGCTCCTGCCCGCGCTCCCGCACCACCCGAACGTCGTCATCAGCAAGACGTTCTCGAAGGTCCACGCGGCCGCGGGCCTGCGCTTCGGGATCCTCGTCATGCATCCGGCGCTCGCCGAGCAGATGCGCCAGGTGGCCGTCTCGTTCAACGTCGGCGTGCTCACGTACGCGCTCGCGGCGAAGATCGCGCGGGACGAGGACGCGGTGCGCGATCGCGTCGCGTTCGTTCGCCGCGAGCGGGAGCGCGTGTTCGACGGGATGCGGAAGGTCCACGGCATCGAGCCGTTCCCCTCCGAGGCGAACTTCATCCTGTTCCGCGCCGGCGGCGATACCGCCGCCGCGCACCAGCGGTTCCTCCAGCACGGCGTGGCCATCCGCGACATGTCGCCCTGGACCGGATGCGAGGGGTGCCTCCGCGTGTCGATCGGCACGCGCGAGGAGAACGACCGGTTCCTCGGCGCGCTCGCCGCGGTCTTCGCAGCGACGCCGGCCTGAGGCGCGTGAGCGCCACGACCCTCCTCATCGACGGGTCGAGCCTCGCGTACCGGGCGTACCACGCCATCCCCGTCGTCACCGCGCCGGACGGCGTCACGGAGACGAACGCCGTGCACGGCTTCATCGGGTTCCTGTCGCGGCTCATCCTCGACCGGCGGCCCGCGCGCCTCTGGGTCGCGCTCGACGCCGACTGGCGTCCGCAGTTCCGCGTCGACGCGCTCGCGTCGTACAAGGCGCATCGCGTCGCTGCCGCCGACGACCCGCCCGACCCGGTCGAGCCGCAGATCGCGCTCATCGTCGAGGTGCTCGCGGCGTACGGGATCTCCACCTCGCGGTCGGAGGGGTACGAGGCCGAGGACGTCATCGCGTCGATCGCGAAGCGGACCGACGGGCCCGTGGAGGTGGTCACCGGGGACCGCGACCTCTTCGCGCTCGTCCGCTACGCGCACGTGCGCGTCCTGTACACGCTGCGCGGCGTGAGCGAGCTCGCCGTCGTCGACCAGGCGTGGGTGAGCGCGAAGTACGGGATCCCCGGCGACCGCTACATGGACCACGCGATCCTGCGCGGCGACCCGTCCGACGGGCTGCCGGGCGTCGCCGGCATCGGCGAGAAGACCGCGAGCGACCTCCTGCGCCGCTACGGCTCGCTCGACGGGATCCTCGCCGCGACCGACCTCTCGCCGACCATCCGCGCGAAGCTCGGCCGCGGCGCGGAGTACCTGCGGGGCGCGCGCACCGTCGTCGCGCTCGCGGAGGACTGCCCGGTCACGGCCGGCGACGGATCCATCCCCGCCGCGTCGCCGGACGAGGCGGCGCTGCGCGCGCTCTCGGACCGCCTCGGGATCGCGGGACCGCTCGACCGGCTGCGGGGAGCGGTACGGCTAGCATCGGCGCCCGCATGAGCGAGCTTCGGACGCGCGCGGTGCTCATCGGCTCGCTCGTGGACATCGGGGGCACGTTCATCGCGGGCTCGCTGCTCATCGCCGCCGTCGCCACGGCCACCGGCGCGACCACGCCGGAGCAGCTCGCGCGCACCCTCGACGCCGCGCCGAGCCTGCAGCTCGCCACGCTCGCGCTCGGCCTGCTCATGACGCTCGTCGGCGCGTACGTCGCCGCGCGGCTCGCGCCGGGGGCGGAGCGGATGCACGCGTTCGCCGTGGGCGTCATCGCCACGCTCATCGGGTTCAGCTCGGTGTTCGCGTCGCCGGGGAGCTCGCCGTTCTGGTCGCAGGCGGCAGGCCTCATCCTGACGGTGCCGGCGGCGTTCGCCGGCGGCGAGATCCGCCGCGCGCAGGCGCGGCAGGGGAGGAAGGCGCCATGATCCTGTACCCCGCCATCGACATCCTCGACGGCCGCTGCGTCCGCATGACGGCCGGAGACTTCGCGACGGCGGAGGAGGTGGCGCCTGACCCGCTCACCGCGGCGAAGCGGCTCGTCGCCGACGGCGCGGAGTGGCTGCACATCGTCGACCTGAACGGCGCGCGCACCGGCCGCCCCGAGAACCTCGCGCACATCCGCGCGATCGCCAACCGCTTCACCGTCCGCATCCAGGCCGGCGGCGGCATCCGCGACTTCGACACGGCCGAGGCGTTCGCCGAGGCCGGCGTCTCGCGCATCGTCGTGGGCACCGCGGCCGTGCGCGACCCCGAGCTCATCGGGCGGCTGGTCGACCGCCACGCCGACGGGATGGCCGTGTCCGTCGACACGCGCAACGGCTTCGTCGCGGCATCGGGCTGGACCGAGACGACGCACGTGAAGGCCTCGCAGCTGGTGCAGGACCTCGCCGTCGCCGGGGTGCCCACGATCGTCTACACCAACGTCTCGATCGACGGCACGCTCCAGGGCGTGGACCTGAGGGGCCTCGAGGAGACGGCGCGCGCGTTCGGTGGCGACGTCGTCTACTCGGGCGGGATCGGCAGCCTCGACGACATCCGCGGCATCGCGCGCCTGCGCCACCGCGGCGTGCGCGGGGCCATCGTCGGCCGCGCCATCTACACGGGCCGCTTCACGCTGCGCGAAGCGCTCGACGCGGCGGGGGACCGGGCCGCATCGGAGCGATGACCGCCGCGGCCATCGAGGTCGACGGCCTGGTGAAGCGGTACAAGGGCGCCGAGCGCAACGCCGTCGACGGGGTCTCCTTCGCCGTAGAGCGCGGCGCCTTCTTCACGCTGCTCGGGCCGAACGGGGCGGGGAAGACGACGACGCTGAACGTGCTCACGACCATCCTCGCGCCGACGTCGGGGAGCGCTCGCGTCGCCGGGTACGACGTGCGCGCGCAGCAGAGCGAAGTGCGTCGGCGCGTCGGGATCATCTTCCAGACGCCGAGCCTCGACCAGAACCTCACCGGCGAGGAGAACATCCGCCTGCACGCCGTCCTCTACGGCGTTGAGCCGTACCGGCCCGCGTACCGGCTGATGTCGAAGGGCTACCGCGACCGCGTGTCCGAGCTCGCGACGCTCCTCGGGATCGTCGCGGACATCTTCAAGCCCGTCCGCACGTATTCGGGGGGCATGAAGCGAAAGCTCGAGATCGTCCGGAGCCTCATGCACCGGCCGGCGGTGCTCTTCCTCGACGAGCCGACCTCCGGGCTCGACGTGAAGAGCCGGCGTCAGCTGTGGCAGTACCTGCGCGAGGTCCGCGAGCGGAGCGGTACGACGCTCCTCCTGACGACGCACTACCTCGAGGAGGCCGAGGACGCCGACGCCGTGTGCATCATCGACAAGGGCCGCATCGTCGCGCAGGGCTCGCCCGCGCGGCTGAAGGGCACCGCGGGCAACGCGCTCAACCTCGAGGACGCCTACCTGAGGATCCTCGCCGACGAGGCCGCGCAGTGAGACAGGAGGTCGGGGCGGTCCTCATGCTCGCGCAGCGCGACCTCACCAAGCTCCTGCGCGACCGCGCGCGGCTCGTCAGCGAGCTCGTCTTCCCGATCATCTTCATCGGCATCCTCGGCGCGAGCCTGCAGGCCGCGTTCGGCCGCGCGTTCGGCTACGACTTCGTGACCTTCACGTTCACCGGCGTGTTCGCGATGACGCTGTTCCAGACGACGGCGCAGGGGATCATCTCGCTCATCGAGGACCGCGAGACCGACTTCGCGCAGGAGATCTTCGTCTCGCCGATCTCGCGCTACGCCATCGTCGCCGGGAAGATCCTCGGCGAGACCCTCGTCGCGAGCCCCGTGGCCATCGGCATCGTCGCCTTCGCCGCGCTCCTCGGCGTGCCGATGACGGCGGAGCGCGTCGTCGCGCTCGCCATCGGCGGGCTCGTCGCGGCGTTCTTCGGCGGCTCCTTCGGCGTGCTCGTGCTGTCGAACCTGCCGAATCGGCGCGCGGCACAGAACGTCTTCCCGTTCCTCATGCTGCCGCAGTACTTCACGAGCGGCATCTTCAACCCGATGGTGGACCAGCCTCCGCTCATCGACGCGCTCTCGCGCCTGTCGCCGATGCGCTACGCCGTCGACCTCGTGCGCGGCCTCTTCTACCGCGAGAGCGGCGAGTACCGCCTCGTCGTGCTCCAGGACCCGGCCACGGTCATCGCGCTCATCGCCGTCGCCTTCGTCGCCTTCATGGTCGTGGGCACGGCGCTCTTCGTGCGCAAGGAGCGCGACCGCTAGAGCAGCAGCGACGCGGCGCGTTCGAGCCGCGCCACGGCGCGCTCGCGCCCGAGCAGCGCCAGCGACTCGTAGACGCCGAAGCCGACGTTCGCCCCGGTGACCGCGAGGCGCGCGGCCATGTTGACGTCCTTCCAGCCGCTCGCCTCGCCCACGCGCTTCAGCGCGTCGGCGATCGCGGCTGGCTCGAACGGCTCGACCGCCGCGACGGCGTCGCGCACGCGCAGCAGGACCTCGCGCGTCTCGCCGGGCGCGCGCTTCTTGGGGAGGTATCGCGCGGGCTCACCCGGCAGGTCGTCGCCGAAGAGGAACGCGAGATACGGGCGCGCCTGCGAGAGCAGCTCCATGCGCTCTTTGATGTGCGGGACGGCCGCGCGGACGACGCGGCGGTCCCACTCGGCGGGGACGAAGGGCAGGATCCGCTCGCAGAGCTCGTCGTCCCCGAGGCGCCGGATCCATACGCCGCTGAACCAGCGCAGCCGCTCGTAGTCCCACTTGCCGCCGGCCTTCTGGACCTGATCGATCCGCCAGCGCGCGATGAGGTCGTCCATGGCGAAGACCTCGTCCTCGCTCCCGGGCGCCCAGCCGACGAGCGCGAGGTAGTTCACGAGGCCCTCGGTCACGAACCCCTCCTCGCGGAACTCCGTCACGCGCGTCGCGCCGTGGCGCTTGGAGAGCTTCTTGGAGTCTTGCCCGAGGACGAGCGGCACGTGCGCCATCGGCGGGGCGTCCCAGCCGAGCGCGCGGAAGATGAGGAGGTGCTTCGGCACGGAGGGGAGCCACTCCTCGCCGCGCATGACGTGCGTGACCCGCATGACGTGGTCGTCGACGACGACGGCGAGGTGGTACGTCGGGAAGCCGTCGGACTTCTGCAGCACCTGGTCCTCGATGGTCTGCAGCGGCCACTCGACGCGCCCGTGGACCAGGTCGTCGATCCCCACGGTGCCCTCGTCGGGCACCTTCAGCCGCACGGTGTGCGCCTCGCGCGCCGCGCGGTCGGCGGCCTCCTTCGGCTCGATCCTGCGGCAGGCGCGGTCGTACCTCGTGATCTCGCGCCGTGCCGCCTGGGCCGCGCGCAGCTGCTCGAGCCGCTCCTTCGAACAGAAGCAGTGGTAGGCCGTCCCCGCTTCGACCATCTGCCGCGCGCAGCGCTGGTAGAGCGCGAGGCGCTCGGACTGGACGTAGGGGGCGTAGGGCCCGCCCTCGCGCGGCCCCTCGTCCCAGCCGATCCCCAGCCAGTGGAGCCCGTCGTAGATGCTCGGGAGCGCGCGCGCGTCGAAGCGCGTCTGGTCGGTGTCCTCGATGCGCAGGACGAGCGTGCCGCCGTTCTGCTTGGCGAAGAGGTAGTTGTAGAGGATCGTGCGCACGCTCCCGATGTGCAGCTCGCCGGTGGGCGACGGCGCGAAGCGGACGCGAACGGTCACGGCGTCGAGAGTATCGAGCCGTTACGCTGATGCGGGGTGAGCAACGTCACGACGCGCCGCGAACGGCGCGAGCAGATGCGCCGTGAGCGGCCGCATCGCCACAGCGTCCCGCCGCCGCGCCGCGGCCCGGTGCGCGGCCCCTGGCTGCCGATCGGCGTCATCGCCGCGGTCGCCGCGGTCGTGTTCGCGATGTACCAGATGGACGTGTTCGCCCCGGGCGCGCCGCCGGTGAACGTCAGCGACCCCAAGTACGACGTCGTGCCGACCGAGGCCGTCGGCGCCCAGCAGCCGGACGAGGGAAACCCGCACGTCCCCTCGGGCCAGCGCGTCCAGTACGGCACCGTCCCGCCCACCTCGGGCGGGCACTGGGGCCAGCCGGCCGGGCCGGTCGCGTGGGGCATCAAGGACATCCAGCAGCCGGACGAGGCGGTCGTGCACAACCTCGAGCACGGCGGGATCGTCATCGGCTACAAGGGGCTGAACGACCAGGAGACGCAGAAGCTGAGGGACCTCGTCGCGCTCCTGCGCCAGAACGGCTACCCGAAGATCATCCTGCAGCCGTACGCGCCGCTCACGGACGCGCGCATCGCGGTGACAGCGTGGCGCTGGCTCCTGAAGCTACCGGCCTTCGACGACGTGCAGATCGTGAAGTTCGTGAAGTCGCACTACGACGGGCCCGACGCCCCGGAGCGCGGCGTCCCCTAGACCGCGCGCGCTAGTCGCCCCAGTAGCGCTCTTCCTTCCACGGATCGCCGGTGTTGTGGTACCCGTTGCGCTCCCAGAAGCCTGGCTTGTCCGTGGCCGCGAACTCGAGCCCGCGGAGCCACTTCGCGCTCTTCCACGCGTACAGCTTCGGGATGACGAGCCGCGCGGGGTAGCCGTGCTCCGGCGTGAGCGGTGCGCCGTTCGCGCGCAGCGCGATGAGCACGTTGTCGTCCCGCGTCGCCTCGATCGGGACGTTCGCGGTGAACCCGTACTCGCAGTGCGCGATGACGAACCTCGCGGAGGGCCTCGGCTTCGCGAGGTCGACGATGCGGCGGAGCGGGATGCCCTCCCACTTCTGGTCGAGCTTCGACCACGTCGTGACGCAGTGCATGTCCGCGGTCACCTGGGTCCGATCGAGCCTCTGGAACTCCTCCCACGCGAGGCGCACCTCGCTGGCGACCTCGCCCCACACGCGGAAGTCCCACCGCTTCGCGTCGAAGGGCGGGATGGGCCCGTAGTGCAGGACCGGCCACTTCTCGGTGAGGTACTGGCCGGGCGGCACGCGCTTCTGCACCTCCGGCGGCAGCTCGGAGCGCTTGTTGAACAGCCTCATTCGAGCCCCGCGGCCCGGCGCAGCATCTTGTACGTGTAGATGCCGGTGTCGTGGCCGTCGCCCCACACCGGCGTCACGCCGTAGCGGCCAACCGGATGGACCTCCGTCATCGTCGTCTGCCGCTCGGTGAACTTCGTCGTCGCGTCCACGGTCCCCTTGAAGGTTCCCTCACCGGCGCAGTATGCGCACGGGCACGCCCGGCGCATCTCCTCCCAGCCGTACTCGGTGACGGCGCCGTCGTCCCACGTGACGACGAACCGCTTCTCCGCGGGCTCGATCTTCCAGTCCCTTGGCCGGTGGAAGACGTCGCTCACCACTCGAAGAACCTCAGCCGGTCGAAGGGCCAGAACCGCAGGATGACCTTCCCGATGATGCGGTCGTAGGGCTGCGCGCCGAACGAGCGCGAGTCCGAGGAGGCCTCGCGGTTGTCGCCGAGGGCGAAGAACTGCCCGTCGGGCACGGTGTAGGGGTAGCGGACCTGCGGCGACTGGGCGTCCGTCGACCCCTTCGCGTCGGCGATCGCGACGACCTTCCCATTCACGTACAGGCTGCCGTTCCGCAGCTCCACGACGTCGCCGGCCACGGCCACGACGCGCTTCACGAAGGGGATGGTCGTGTCCGTCGTGGGGTTGAAGACGACGATGTCGCCCGCCTCCGGCGTCGTGAGCCGGTAGTCGACCTTGCTGACGAGCACGCGGTCGGACTGGAAGAGCGTGGGCTCCATGCTCCGCTGCCGAACCTCGGTGACCTGGACCACGAACAGGTTCAGGAAGACCGAGATGACCACCGCGAGCGCGAGGGCCTGGACGATCTCGAGGATGGCCCGCCAGGAGAACCCGTCCGGCGGCTCCGGAGCCTCCGCCCCCTCGGCCGGCACGACCTCGTCCGGCCGTGGCTCCTTCACCGCGCTCACCGACCTGAGCGTACAGGCCGCTCACTCGGCAGACTGTCGGCGTGCCGGCGAAGAAGACGGCGGTCGCCAAGCGGAAAACGACGCGCAAGGCGACCCGACGCCGCGGACCCGCCGAGCCTCGCGGGCCGCAACCGGCCGAGAGCGCCATCGATCCCACCGACAAGGCCACCGCGGCGCTCGCCGAGCAGATCCGCCGCGCCGATGGCGCGGTGCTCGCCGCGTTCAGGGATCCGTACGCGGGATCACCCCTCGTGCTCGCGAGCCTGCCGCTCAAGGCGGTCGAGCCCACGCCGTTCCAGCGCGACCTCTCGCGCACGCACGCGCAGCGCCTGGTCGACGCGATCGGCGCCGCCGGCCTCTTCCTCGATCCCGTCATCGCCGTCCCGCGCGGCGAGCGGTTCTGGTCGCCGAACGGACGGCACCGCCTCGCGGCCGCGAAGCAGCTCGGGCTGCGCGCGGTGACCGCGCTCATCGTGGACGACGAGGCCATCGCCTACCGCATCCTCGCGCTGAACACCGAGAAGGCCCACAACCTGCGCGACAAGAGCCTCGAGGCCATCCGCATGGCGCGCGCGCTCGCGGGCGAGCGGCCGCGCTCGGCGGAGGCCGAGCACGCGACGAGCTTCGAGGAGCCGTACCTGCTGACGCTCGGCGTCGCCTACGAGGAGCGCGGCCGCTTCAGCGGATCCTCGTACTCGTCGATGCTCCGGCGCGTCGACCGCTTCCAGGACGTCGCGCTGCCGAAGGCGCTCCGCCAGCGCGAGCAGTGGGCGCAGCGGCTCATGGACATCGACGACCGCGTCGCGGCGCACGTGAAGACGCTCCAGGGCATGGGCATGAGGAGCCCGTATCTGCGGCAGGTCGTGGTCGCGCGGTGCAACCCGGTGCGCTGGATCCCCCTGAAGCGCGGCGAGACGAAGCCGCCGATGCCCGTGGCCGAAGCGCTCACGCGGATGGCCGCGAGCGTGCGCAAGTTCGACCCGCGCTCGGTCCGCGCGCAGGACCTGGCGCTCGTGGCCGCCGTCGCCCCGGCGCAGGACTGAGAACGCTCGTTCGCCCGCCCGGCGAGCTTGCGATCGAGCTGCCACCAGGGGGGGACATCGAAGGGCTCGCGGTCGCCGAGCTCGTCGAGGTCGCCGACCGCTAGACCGCGGCGAGCACCTCTTCGGCGTGGCCGTTCGCGCTCACGCCGTACCAGGCCCGCTCCACCGTGCCG
>VGOU01000039.1 GCA_016875795.1 Chloroflexota bacterium
CTGAGCACGATCACACTTCCGCCCATGCCCATCGACGACGCGACCTTCCGCGAGGTCATGAGCGCGTTCGCCAGCGGCGTCGCCGTGGTGACGTCGGTCGACGCGGCCGGGACGCCGCGGGGGCTGACCACGCGCTCGTTCATGTCGGTCGCGGCCGACCCGCCGCTGCTGCTGGTGAGCATGGACCGGACCTCGCGCACGCTCCCGGCGATCCGCCACAGCGGGGCCTTCGTGGTGAACTTCCTGCGCGGCGGCCGCCACGCGCTCTCCGACCTGTTCGCCTCCAAGGCCGAGGACAAGTTCAGGGACGTGCGCTGGGAGCCCTCGGCCATCGCGCGGGGCGCGCCCATCCTCCTCGAGGACGCCGTCGCCTACGCCGAGTGCGTCGTGCGCGACGAGGTCGAGGAGGGCGATCACTTCCTCGTCGTGGCGATGCTCGAGGGCGGCCGCTTCATCGGCGGACGGCCGCTCCTCTATTACCGGCGCTCGTACGCCCAGTGGCCCGGCGGGCTCTGACCCCTACGCGGGCCGGTACGAAGCGCAGAGCATCCCGAAGTAGGTCGGCGCCTCGTACGACAGCAGCTCGCCGCTCCACCTCTCGCCCGCGAGCGCGCCGTGGAGCATCAGCATCTGCCAATACGAGTCGGGCTTGGCGTCGGCGATGAGCTGCGCCTCGATGGCGAGGAGCGCGCCGAGGTCACCCCGGCGCACGATGTCGACGACGAGCGCGTCGAACGTGCGCGCCGCGGCGCTGTAGCCGTAGGGGCCCGCCTCGTCGTGGGTGTGCGCGTGGTCGCACGACGCGATGAGCGCGACGCGCTTGGCCGAGCGCTCGATCGCGCCGCGCAGGGCCTCGCCCGCGCGCACGTGCGCGTCGAAGGGCATGTCGCGCGCCGGCGCGACGGCCGTGGCCGGGACGCGCTCGCGGCCCATGAAGTACAGCGGCACGAGGACCGCCCAGTCCATGGGGAACGTCGCCGTCGCCGCGTCGTTGCCGCCGTAGCTCACGCCGACGGCGGAGATCCCGCCGGCGCGCAGCGCCTCGATGCACTGCCGCGCGAGATCGCGGTCGGCCGGCACCTTCAGCGAGACCGAGCGCGTGCCCGCGCCCGGGTCGAACGCGCCGCGCGTCGCGCCGCCCTCGCGCAGCTCGCCGGCGAGCGTGCCCGATGTCACGACGGCCATCGCCCCCTCGACGTGGATGCCGTGCGGCGTGAGGACGACGGTCGCCTCGGGCGCGGCCGCGTCGAAGCGGCGCCCGAGCTCCTCGAGGCCGCGGCGCGTCGCGAGCGCGAGGTCGCGGTCTTCCTCGGCGCAGAGCTCGGCGATGGCGAGGCCGCCGTGCGGGGCGATGGCCGCGAACACGAGGCCCATGGGGCCTCTCAGGCTAGGCCAGGCCGATGTCGAAGGTCGCGCTGTACGCGCCGCCGCTCCGGGTGACGGCGAGGGTGAGCTTGCCGTCGCTCGAGCGGAAGATGCTGTCGCCCTCGTTGCGCGTGCGGCTCCCCGGGCGCTGCGCGTAGGGCGCCTGCGCGAAGACCTCGTCGTTCAGCTTCTCGTCGAAGAAGACCTGTGAGGTGAAGTCGCCGCTGCGGCCGCCGTCGGTCGTGCGGATCTTGAAGTGGATGTGCACCGCGCGGCCCTGGTACCAGCCCGGGTACACCGTCGTGAAGCGGGACTGGCCGCTCGCGTCGCTGGCCTGCAGCCCGCGCAGCCACTTCTGGCCGCGCGAGGCCGCCTCGACGTCCGAATAGACCCCCGCGGCGTCGCAGTGCCAGACGTCGACGACCGCGCCCTGGAGCGAGCGGCACTGGCCCGCGCTCAGGCGCGACACGTTGAACGCGAGCGCGAGCGGGACGCCCGGGCGCGTCTCGCGGATGTCGGCGCGGTCGAGCTGGGTGTCGACGAAGAAGGGGCCCTCGGTGAGCGCCGGCCGGACGATGCACCGGGGCATCGCCGCGACCGCGCCCGTCGTCGCGACCGGGGCGGGCGCTCCCGCGGCGGTCGGGATGGCGCTCGCCGTCGCCGGGAACGAGAGCGCCGGCGAGGCCGCCGGCGGTGAGGTCACGGCCGGCGCGCACGCGACCACGGCCGTAGCCCCGAGGAGCGCGAGGACCTCGCGGCGACTGAGGATCCGCCCGATCGGCGCGTCGTCGCCGTCCGGCGCGGGCGTCCAGCGGGCGTCCACGCGCTAGCGCGAGCTCCCGCGCGAGATGAGCCTTTTGGCGATCTCCTTAACGCGCGTACTTGATACAGCGAATCCGAGGCCCTCTTCGCCCGAGCCGCGCACGACGAGCGTGTTCAGCCCGACGACCTGCTTCGTCGCGACCCACACCAGCGGCCCGCCGGAGTTGCCGGGGTTGATCGCGGCGTCGGTCTGCACCAGATCGGTGAGCGTCCCCCCGTTGCGCAGGTCGGCGCGCGGGAGCTGCCGGCCGAGGCCGCTGACGATCCCGAGCGTGACCGTGTTCTGCAGCACCGCGGCGCGCGCGACGCGGCTGACCTGGATCCCCGGGCTGCCGATGGCGACGACCTGGGCCCCCAGAGGCACCGCGCCCGAGTCGGCGAGGACCGCCTCGGCGGTGAAGCCGCCCTCGACCTTGAGCACCGCGACGTCGTTCGCGGGGTCGTTGCCGACGATGCTCGCGCTGCGGCGCGAGCCGTCCGAAAGGATCACGTCGACGAAGCGGACGGGGTCGGTCGAGCGGGTCTGCTCGATGACGTGGCTGTTCGTCACGACGTACCCGAGGTCCTTGTCGATGACGACGCCCGAGCCGCTGCCGATCTCGACGTTGCTGTTGCCCTTGTTCACCACGGTGACGACCGCGGGGAGCACCGCGTCCACCGCGGCGACGATGGGGCTCTCCGCCGCGGTCGTCGGGGCCGATGTCGGCGCGGCGCTCTGCGCCGCGGCGGGCGCCTCCGCGCGCGGCAGCAGCATCGGCACGCTGCCCACGGCGAGCCCGCCGAGGAGCGCACCCGCGAGGAAGGCCGCGAGCTTCACGGCTCCATGCAATGCCGGCGCGGTCGCGGGGTGCTGTGGATCCGCTAAGACGAGGCCGCCGCCGCGAAATGCAGGCGGAAGCGCGCCCCGCCGTCGCTCGGCCGCTCGAGGGTCACCGAGCCACCGTGGGCCTCGGCCACGCTCTTCACGATCGAGAGCCCCAGCCCCGAGCCGGGCAGGTGCCGCGCGTTCGCCGCGCGCCAGAAGCGGTCGAAGACCTTGGCCTCGTCCTCGGGCGCGATGCCCGGGCCGTGGTCGCGCACGACGACCTCGCCGCCCTCGACGCTCACCTCGACGACGCCGTACGGCGGGCTCCACTTGGCGGCGTTGTCGAGGAGGTTCGTCACGGCGCGCGCGATGCGCGGGCGCACGCCGCGGATCGTCGTCGGCCGCAGCTCGTCGCGGAACTTCACGCGCGGATAGCGCGCGCGCATCTCGCTCACCGCGGTCGCGGCGATGTCGTCGAGGCGCACGTCCTCCACCGGGAAGGGCATCTCCTCCTCGCGCGCGAGGTCGATGAGGTCGGCGACGAGGTTCGAGAGGCGCTCCATCTGCGCGACGACGTCGTCGAGCACCTGCAGGCGCTCGGCGGGGTCCGCGGGGTGGCCGCGCGCGAGGAGCTCGAGGTTCGTGCGCAGGCTCGTGAGCGGCGTGCGCAGCTCGTGCGAGGCGTCGGCGACGAGCTGGCGCTGCTGGCGCAGCGACATCTCGAGCGCCATGAGCATGTCGTCGAAGGACCGCCCGAGCCGCGCGAGCTCGTCCCTGCCGGTCGCGCCGACGCGCCGCGAGAGGTCGCGCGTGCGCCCGACCTCCTCGATGGCCCAGGTGAGCCGCGTCACCGGCGCGAGCACGGCGCGCGCCACGATGGCGCCGAGGAGCGCGGCGAGGGCGATGCCGCCGGCGCTCACCCCGAGCAGGAGGTCGCGCAGCCCGGCGAGCGCGGCGTCGATCTCGTCGACGAGGCGCGCGAGCTGGAGCGCCTGGCCCTGGCCGAAGGGCACGGCGTGGACGCGCAGGTGGTACCGGTTGCCGTCGCTGCCCTGGACGTAGACGTCGCCGTAATAGGAGGCGAGCTGGCCCGTGGCGACCTGCTTCACCTCGCCCGTGACGAGCGAGGTGATCGGCTGCTGGACGTCGGCGCGGGTGACCTCACCCGACGCGGTCACGACCTGCGCGACGACGTCGGGCCGCCCCGAGATGAGCGTCGGCCGGAAGAACGGGCCGCCGCGGCGGCGCGGGTCGGCGCGGCGGTTGATCTCGATGACGAACTCGGCCGTCTCCGCGAGCGTCTGGTCGGCCTGCGCGACGAGCTGGCGCTGCACCGCGAGGTACATCAGGATCGACGCGCCGACGACCGCGACCGCGACCGCGAGCGTCGTGAGCAGGGTGACGCGGAGCCAGTAGGTCATGGCTCCTTCAGCACGTACCCCACGCCGCGCACCGTCTGGATGAGGCGCGCCTCGCCGCCCGACTCGAGCTTGCGCCGCAGGTAGCCGATGTAGACGTCGAGCGCGTTCGACTCGGGCCCGAAGTCGTAGCCCCAGATCTTGTCGAAGATGGTGTGGCGGTCGAGGACCTTGCGCGCGTTCGCCAGGAACAGCTCGAGCAGCTGGTGCTCGGTGCGCGTGAGCTCGAGCGCGCGCTCGCCGCGCCTCCACTCCATCGAGTCGGGGTCGTAGCTGAGGTCGGCGAAGCGCAGCAGCCCGCGCGCGCGGCCATCCGACCGCGCGCGGCGCTGCAGCGCGCGCACGCGCGCGAGCAGCTCGTCGAGCGCGAACGGCTTCACCAGGTAGTCGTCGGCGCCGGCGTCGAGGCCCTCGACGCGGTCGGCGATCGCGGCGCGCGCGGTGAGCACGAGCACCGGCACCTGATTGCCGCTGCGGCGCAGGCGGCGGCACACCTCGAGGCCGTCGACCACCGGGAGGCCGAGGTCGAGGACGAGCGCGTCGAACGGGCGCGTGCTCGCGAGGTCGAGCCCGCGCTGGCCGTCGGACGCGGTCGTCACCTCGTGCTCCGCGGCGCGGAGCGCGCGCTCGACCGCGCCGCGCACCGCGGGGTCGTCCTCGACGACGAGCAGCTGCATGACGCGAGCCTACCGATGGGCCGGTAAGAGGACGGTAAGAAGGAGCCGAACCCTTACCGGCCTCTCAGGATCGCGCCTCGCTCGGGACGTTCCCTAGGCAGCGAAGGCACGAAAGGAAGGCACACATGAAGATCACCACTGCGAAGGCCCCGCTCGCGGGCGCCGCCCTCGCGGCCGCGTTCCTCGGGGGTGTCGCGTTCGCTCCGGGCCTCGTCTCCGGCGCCGCGGCCCAGATCGGCGGCGCGAACGCTCCGGCGAACGTGCAGCACCCCGGTCGCGGTGGCGACCTGTTCCAGGCGGCGGCCGACTTCATCGGCATCAGCGTCGACCGGCTCCGCAGCGAGATGGGCAGCGACAAGTCGATGGCCGACGTCGCCGTCGCCCACGGCAAGACGCGCGACGCGCTCATCGCCGCGCTGGCGACGGCTCGGTCGGCGAGGATCGCCGAGCTCGTCGACCAGAAGGGCTTCCCCCGGAAGCCGGCCATGCCGGGCAAGCGCGTCGAGGTCCACATCAAGGTCGAGGCCATCCAGACCGCCTCGGCCTACCTCGGCCTCAGCCTCGGTGAGCTGCGCACGCGGCTCCGGTCGGGCAAGTCGCTCGCCGACATCGCCGTGTCCGCCGGCAAGACCAAGGACGGCCTCATCCAGGCGATCGTCGCGGCCGAGACCGCGCAGGTCGACAAGGCGGTCGCGGACGGCAAGCTCACCGCGGACCAGGCCACGCGCCTCAAGACCGGCATGACCGAGCGCGCCGCCAACATGGTCGAGCACACCGGCATGGGTCCGGGCTTCGGCTTGGGGCGAGGCCCCCGCGGCGGACGTCCCTAGACCAGACCCTCTCCCCCCTCCTCAGTGAGGCGAGGCGCCGGAGCTAACCCTCCGGCGCCTTGCTTTCCCTTTCCGTCGGCTGGACGAGGAAGATCCAGATGTCCCAGAGCGAGTGGCTGACGATGAGCGCGGCCATCGGCGCGCCGAGCGCCGAGAGCGCTCCCCAGTAGAGGCCCGCGGTCGCCGCGGCGCCGATGAGCGTCGCGTTGCCGGTGACGAGGTGCACGCCGGCGTAGGCCGCGGCCGCCGGCAGGAAGCCGACGCGGCGCTGCAGCCAGCCGCGCCAGAAGAGCTCCTCGGCGGGGCCGATGACCGTCGCGAGGCGCGCGGCGATCTCCTCCTTCGGCTTGATCTCGCGCAGCGCGTAGATCTCCTTGATCTGCTCCTCGCCGCGCGGCATGACCGCGCGCGCGGCGCGGTCGCCCACCTGGAAGATGGCGAAGAGCCCCGCGGCGATGGCGATGCCGTAGGGGATGTCGCGCAGCCGCGGCTTCGCGCGCTTCGCCTCGCCGCCGGCGAGCGCGAGCGCGCCGAGGACGGCCCCGGTCTCGGTCATGCGGTCCCAGAACTCGGGGCGGGGCCCCCTGAAGGTGCGCCCGAACAGCGCGAAGGCGAGGGCGACCGCGGCGACGACGCGCATCAGCGGCGGCGGGTCAGCGCAGCAGCGCCGCGGCGAGGATGCCGGCCACCAGGAGCGCCCCGAACGCGGCGTGCAGCTGCGCGGTCTGGATGTCGATCATGGCGATGGCGCGCTGCTGGCCCTGGCTCCCGAGCTCGCTCGCGCGGATGACGCGCACCAGGAACGGCAGCGAGAGCACCGCGAGCACGGCGTAGGCCGGCACGACCCCGAGCACGACACCGACCGCGAGGGCCATGTACGCGCCGACGACGAGCGCGACGTAGGTCCAGTGCGACACCCGCCGGCCGAAGCGCGCCGCGAACGTCGCGGTGCCGATGACGCGCGCGTCCTCGGTGATGTCGCGCCACTCGTTGCCGTGGAGGATCGCCGTGACGAGCAGGCCGACGGGCAGGCTCACCCAGAACACCTCCGGCGTGAGCGCGCCGGTGATGGCGAAATACGCCCCGCCGACCATGAGCGGGCCCATGAGCAGGAACACCAGCGGCAGCCCGAGCGCGTGGAACTTGTATTCGAACGGCGGCGCGGTGTAGGTGTGGCCGCCGACCAGGCCGAGCAGACCGAGGCCGACGATCGGCCAGCCGCGCACGGCGACGAGCCCGACGCCCACGAGCGTCGCGACCGCGAACGCGGTGATCGCGAGCGCGAAGGCCTCGCGCTCGCTCACGCGGCCCTTCACCAGCGCGTGGCTCGCGCGCGGGGAGGTGATCGAGTCGACCCCCTTGCGCACGTCGAAGATCTCGTTGATGACGTTCGTCCCGATGTGCAGCGTCACCGACCCGAGCAGCGCGGCGAAGAAGAGCGGCGCGTCGAAGCCTCCGTGGAGCGCGGCCATCGCGCCGCCCGCCGCGACGGGCGTGACCGACGCGGTGAAGCTGAAGGGGCGCGCGATCTCGGTGTACGCCGAGAAGCGCCGCCCCAGGCGCGACGCCACGTCCATGCGCTGCGCCTCGAGCGCCTGGCGCGCCGCGACCCTGAGCGTGCGCGCCGACCCGTACGCGACCGCGGCGCGGATGGCGAGCTCGGTCTGATCCTCGTCCTGCACGACCGGCTGCAGCAGCGGCAGCTTCATCCCGGCCTCGGCGTATTCGGCCGCGCGCGCGGCGACCTCGTCGACCGTGCCGCAGAGGATGAAGGCGTCGAGGAGCTCGTCGGGGATGAGCTGGCCCGCGCCGTGGTAGTCCTCGGCGCGCCACTTCGCGGCGATGGCGTCGCGCATCGCCGGCTCGAAGCCCGCGCGGGTGATGGTGACGTCCGAGAGGATCGACATCATGTAGATGACGAACGGCTCGCGCTTCGCCCGGTTCAGGGCCTCGCGGCGCGTGCGGTCGACGAGCGTGAGCAGGTAGCCCGTCGTGTCGATCGCGTCCGGGTCGCGCCCCGCGGCCTTCGCCGCGCGGCGCATCTTGCGCAGCAGGTAGCGCAGGCCCGCGACGGACTCCGCGGGCCGCGCGATGTAGCCGTCGGCCTTCTGCCCGGCGAGCTCCATCATCGGCGTGCGGTACCCCGCGACGTAGATGGGCACGCGGTGCACCGGCGCGAACATCGGCTGCAGCGGCGGGAGCCCCGCCCGCGCCGGCGGGAGGCGCTCCCCCGCCCAGAGCTTGCGCACCGTGTCGATGGCCTCGCTCACGCGCGACGCGGCGTCCTTCGGGTCGTAGGGGATGGCCATCTGGCCGAGACGCAGCGGCAGCGCTGAGCCGAGGGCGAGCGAGATGCGCTCGGGCGCGATCTCGTCGAGCGCGCTCACGGTCATGGCGATGAGCACGGGGTGGCGCGTGTAGGGGTTGAGCGCGCCGAGGCCCACGCGGATCCCCTCGACGTGCGAGGCCACGGCCGTGGCGTAGGTGACCGCGTCGCGCTCGAAGTACGAATCGTGGAACCAGACCTCCTGCAGGCCCGCGTCGCGCGCGCGGCGCACCCACTCGATGGTGTCGGAGACGTCGCCGCGCGCGGCGAGGCCCAGTCCTACGCGGCGTACGAGCTCAGCCATCCCCTGCTGCCGAGGCTAGGGCATCCTCTCGCGGATGGAGCGCCGGAGGGCGCGCGCGCCGCGCGCGGCGTCCGCTTCCGCCCGCGCGTGGCCGTCGCCTGCAGCGAGGAGCCCGTCGCGAGCGCGACGCGCTGGCGCTCCTAGAGGCCGCGCCCCTCGAGGTAGCGCACGAGGTCGTCGTGCCTCGACTGCCACACCACGACCGACCACACGGTCCGGAAGCCCATGCGGTCGTTGATCGAGAGCATCGGCGCGTTCGAGTAGGCGTTGCCGGTGCGGATGAACGTGGCGTCGGCCCACTCGCGCAGGATCCGCTCGACCATCTCGGCCTTCATCCACTTCCCGATCCCGTGTCCCCGGTGCGCCGGCACGACCGCGGTGCCCTGCTGCTTCACCTCCCACGGGATGTCCGGGTGCCGTTGCACCTGCGTGAACCCGGCGGTCTCGCCGGTGGCCTCGTGGATGGCGAGGATGAGCCACTGCTCGTACCCGGACGAGCGGCGCAGGCGCTCCCAGTCGCGGATCTCATCCGCCGTGGTGTGCCAGTCGCCGAATTGGAGGTCGCCTCGCGGCGCGGTGTTCATCGCGTCGTAGGCGACGATGGCGTTCGCCATGAGCTCGTCGGGGACGTCGCCGCTGACCCACACGAGCCGGTAGCCCGCCGGGTCGATGCTCGCCCACTCGCGCATGAGCGCGCGGTCCACCTCGGCGAGCGCGGCCTGGCTCTTGCGGTTGCTCAGGCCAGGCCTCGCGCCGATGCGTTCGTGGAAGGCCGCCCCGGCGGGCACGCGGTCGTTCGCGTCCGATCCGAAGACGAGGTCGCCCTGGCCGGCGGCCGCTTCGACGATGCGGCGGACCAGCGAGCTCGCGATCCCTCGCCGGCGGTGCTCGGGGAGCACGCCGATCCACGCGTCGCGCCAGAGCGGGTTCGACCCCTGCGTCCAGCGGACGACGTTCGCCGCGGCGACGACCTCGTCACCCTCGGTCACGATCCACTCGGTCGCGTCCATCACCGCCGGGCGTCGGCGGAAGCGCTTCTGGACGACGTGGAGCGGTGTCGGCGGGTCCTCGGGGACGCGCTCCTGGCCGAGGCGCATGTGCAGCCGGCAGTACGAGGTGTGCGCGGGCTCGGGCAGCGTCGTGACGTCGACCTGCCGGGTGGCGTAGCGCGACCCGACGAGCGTCATCGCGCCGCGTACCGCTTCGCGTCCGCGAGCGGCAGCTGCCAGATGTCCATCCACCAGGCCTCGCGGAAGCCCATGCGATCGTTGATCGCGAGCATCGGCGCGTTCGTGCCGGCGTTGTCGGTGCGGATGAACAGCGCCCCGGGCATCTCGTCGAGCACGCGCGCGGCCATCGCCCCCTTCAGCAACTTGCCGATGTCGCGGCCCTGGTGCCCGGGGTCGACGGCGGTGCCGCCCTGGTGGACCACCGCCGGGACGCGCGGGTCGAAGAAGATCCCGGTGAAGCCGGCGCCCGCGCCGGTCGCCTCCTCGACGCGAGGAGCGTCCAGGTGCGCTGGCCGCGCGCCTTCATCTGGCGCTCCCAGTCGCGGATGAGCTCGGGCGTGCACCTCCAGTCCTCCATCTCGAGCCCCTCGCGCGGCATGCGGTTGATGGCGTTGAACGCCTCGGCCGCGGCGCCCATGAGGCGGTCGGGGATGACGTCCTCGATCGTCTCGAGGCGGTAGCCCGCGGGCGCGCGCGTCGACGTCCAGGTCTCGACGAGCTTCGCGCCGCCGTCGCCGGGGAGCGAGGCGACCGCGGCCGCGAAGAGCGCCGAGGCGACGCCGCGGCGGCGGTGCGCCGGCAGGACGTTCAGCTCGATCTCGCGGATGTGCTCGTTCGAGCCGCTCTTGTCCTGGTGGAGCGAGATCCGCCCGACGAGCTCATCGCCCTTCCAGGCGAGCCAGTCGCTGCGCTCGCCGAACTTCGAGCGCAGGCGCAGCCTCGCGGCGACGGCCGCGTCGGGGCTCGGCGGGTCCTCGGGAACGGCCTCGGCGTTCACGGCGTGCGTGAAGGCGACGGCCTTCGCGATGAGGCGGTCGTCGGCGTCGTGCAGGTCGGCCGGATCGACGGCGTACCCGGCCGGAACGGAGGTGGTGGTGGCCATGGAGCCGCGGACGCTACCACTCGGGCTGGGGGCGGTCTGCTGACTGGCCAACGGTCTACATGAAGGAGTGGTGGGCGCCGCGATCGACGCGCGGGACATCGAGCGCCTCGCGCTCGGCCACTACACGCTCTCCGAGGAGCTGCGCCGGCGCATCGGCAGCGCGCTCGTCGGCATGCGCCAGCTGTTCTCGGCCGACGAGCTCGCATCGCTCGGCGCCGAGATGACGGAGCTGAAGGACGACGCCATGGAGGAGGTCGAGGGGGCCGCGCGCTAACGCGCGAAGCGCATCTCCCGGCGGAACCGCTTCCAGTCGGAGGCGCGCGTCGAGAGCGTCACGTCGGTGACGAGCTGGAGGATCCCCAGCGCGAGCAGGACGCTGACCGCCCACGGCGCCGCGCCTCGCGCGGCGGCGAGCGCCGCGACGAGGAACGGGATGACCTTCGAGACGAGCGCGCCGCTGGCGTGCATCCACGCGCGCGAGCGCGCCGGCGTCCGCAGGTACGAGGCGTAGTCGGTCTTGAACCCGGGCTGCGGCGGCATGAGCTTCGAGAAGACGTGCGTGAAGCGGATGCCCACCAGGCGCCCGACGACCCAGTGCGCGAGCGAATGGGTCGTGCCGACGAGCGCGCCGGCTCCCGCGAGGTACGCGATCTCGGCGAGCGGAAGGCGGTCGCGCGCGCCGAGCGCCTCCGGCAGGAACGGCGCGAGCGCGACGAGGGCGACGCCCGCGGCCGTGCCCGCCGAGCCGAGCGCCACCCCCATCCACGCCGGCATGACGAGCGGCGTCGCGCGCACGAAGGCCTCGCGGTCGACGCGCGCGATGCGCTCGGCGTAACGCTCGATGAGCGCGCGCTCCCGCTTCACCGCGGCGACGGCCATCCAGAATCCCAGGCGCCCGAGGCCGATGCGGCCGCGCTGCGCGAGCGCGGCCTCGCACGACGCGAGGGCGCGATCGATGGCCGCGGCGTCCATCGCGGCCACATTACTACGTGCCTATAGTAGTAGGCCCGGCCGCGGGCAGCGGGGCAGGTGGCCGACGAGCGCGGCGCGCAGCACGAAGCGCGACGCCGCCTGGGCTTCGGTCTTCATTCGCACGGCGCGATCCGCTAGCTTGGCCGCGTGCTCACCTGCGCCGACCTCTTCTGCGGCGCGGGCGGGTTCTCGGAGGGCTTCCGGCAGGCGGGCTTCCGCGTGACGAAGGCGCTCGACATCTGGGCGCCCGCGGTGCTGACGCACGAGCGCAACCACCCCGACACCGAAGCGATCCGCGGCGACATCCTCGCGTACGCGCCCGAGCGCCTCGGGCCGGTCGACGTGCTCATCGGCAGCCCGCCGTGCACCGAGTTCTCGTTCGCGAACCGGGGCGGCGGCGGGGACATCGAAGAGGGGCTGCGCCTCGTCTACCGCTTCCTGCGCTTCGTCCACGAGCTGCGGCCGCGCTGGTGGGCCATGGAGAACGTGCCGCGGGTGCTCGAGTACCTCCCCGACGAGGTCCCCCTGCGCAAGCTCGGGATCGACAAGCGCGGCTCGCTGCCGATCCCCACCCGCGCGGTGCTCACCTCGGCCGACTTCGGCACGCCGCAGCTGCGCCGGCGCGCCTTCTCCGGCGACTTCCCGCTGCCCGAGACGACCCACAGCGAGGCCGGGTCGGGGGGCAGCGAGCGCTGGCGGACGCTGCGCGACGTCGTCGCGGGGCTCCCCGACCCGCTGCGCCCGGCATGGAAGGTCGCCGCGAGTGGTGGCGACCTCGCCACGGAAGGTGGCGAGGTCGCGTCCCGCCGCGAACGCGCCGGCTCGACCGCCATCGATCCGCTCTACGGCTTCGAGCTCCCGCTCGAGGAGCTCACCGATCACTTCTCGAAGGACCTGCTCCTCTCCGAGGAGGAGGTGCGCGAGAACCGCAAGGCCAAGGAGGACCACTCCTGGTACGGGCGCATGGCCTTCCCCGACGAGCTCGACCGCCCCGCGCGCACGGTGATGGCGACGAACCTGCGCGTCTCACGCGAGACGACGGTCATCCCCGCGGGGCGCCACGGCTTCCGGCGGCTGAGCGTGCGCGAGGCCTCGAGCGTGCAGGGCTTCCCCATCACCTACCAGTGGTGGGGCCGCTCGACGCCGCTGAAGTACAAGCTCGTCGGAAACGCCGTCGCGCCGCCGGTGGCGTTCGCCGTCGCGCGCGGCATCGCGCGCGCCGCGCGGGCGACGGTCCGCGAGCGGCCGTACGTGATCGAGCACGTCGATGGGCCCGCGCCCGCGCCGAGCGAGCGCGAGC
>VGOU01000040.1 GCA_016875795.1 Chloroflexota bacterium
AGATCGCCCTCGACGCGGTCTGCGGCATGACCGTCGACGTCGAGCTCGCCCGCGCGCGGGACCTCGTGCTCGGGTTCGCCGAGCGCGAATACGCCTTCTGCGGCGCGGGCTGCCGCGACCGCTTCGCGCGGTCGCCCATCGCGTTCGCCGTCGCCGGACGGGCGGAGCCGTGACGCTCGCGCTCGCGCCGGACACGTTCCTCGAGCGGCAGCGCCACGCGCTCGAGCTGATGCACCGGAAGCTGGACGAGGAGGACCGCGCCGGGGCGCGCGAGCTCGCGACGCCGATCGACGAGCGCGGTGACGACACGACCCCGTCGCAGCATCCCGCCGACGTCGCCGCGGACCTCGAGCGGCGCGAGCTCGTCTTGACCCTCAGCCTCCTCGACCGCCGCGACCTCGAGGCGGTCGACTCGGCGCTCGCGCGCCTCGATGCCGGCACGTACGGCCGCTGCGCCGACTGCGGCGAGCCGATCCCGCGGGAGCGCCTCGAGGTCCGACCACATGCCGCGCGCGACGTCGAGTGCGAGCGGCGCCACACGCGCCAGCTGAGCGCGAGGCGCACGCCGATCTAGGGCCCCTTCCCGTGCGGCGGTCGTTCGTCACGGCGGCATCCGGCCGAACGGCCCTAGGGCGTTCGGGATCGTCGGGGCACGATCGCCCCGAAGGAGGACCACGCTCATGATGGGTCCGCACGTGGCGATGCCAGACTCGATGTGGGGGTGGATGGCGGCGATGGCCGCGGTGTGGATCATCCCCTTCATCGCGATCGCGTGGCTCGTCATCACGTCCCTCCGCCGTGACGACCGCGACGGTGCGGCGCGCATCCTGCGCGAGCGTCTCGCCAAGGGCGACATCGACCAGGCGCAGTTCGAGACGCTGCGGCGCGCTCTCGGGTAGCCCGAGCCGGCGGCCGACGAAGAGGCCGTTCCGCGCGAACGGCACGTGATGCCGCGGCGCGCGTCGGGACCTTCGGCCGCTGACCGGGCCGCACACCGCGGGCAGGAGCGTCGTGTCGGTCAGGACGTCGTATGCACCGCGGATGTCCTTCTCGCCGATCTTGCGGATGAAGCGGGGATGTCGATGCCGACCGGGCAGCCGCGGACACAGGGCTCGTCGGGACAGAAGAGGCAGCGCTCGCTTTCGCGGACGGCCTCGGCGGCGGTGTATCCGCAGGCCACCTCGGCGAACGAGCGCGCCCGCTCGAGCGCTCCGCGCTCGGTCATCGGCGTGCGCTCCTGGGGGATGCTGCGGATCGTCCGCTTCTTCGCCACCGTGGCTAGCCCGCGGCGGTCGCGGCCGCGCACTCCCGCTGCCAGGTCTCGAGGGCGAGGAGCTCGTCCTTGCGGGACCGCCGCAGGCGCGTCCGCGTCGAAGTCGGCGATCGTGAGCGGGACGCGCTCGCCCTCGGGGTGGGACATGACGATGACGAACTGGCCGGGCCGCGCCGCGCGCGCGAGCGCCGGCACGCGGACCTCGATGAGGAACGTGGCGTCCGAGAGGTCCTCGCGCCGCACGACCTCGTAGGTCTGGTCGACGGGCCCCATCGTGCCCCGTACGTTCGCCGCGTAGCGCGTGGCGGGGCAGGGCCGGACGGCCCTAGGTCCCGGTCCCTTCGGCCGAGCGTCGCGCGGGCCGGGCACCCGCGTCGGTCGGGCCGAACGCCCCTCCCGCCGTGCCCCGGGCGGGTGGACGATGGCCGCGTGATGGACCTGCTCTACATCCTCGCCAGCATCGTGCTGTTCCTCGCGCTGACGGCGACGTTCGACCTCGTCCCGACCGGGGGCGTCGCGGCGCGCGACGCCATGCGCGAGGCGTTCCAGCGGGGGGAGATCGACGAAGAGCGGTATGCCGCCGGGCTGCGTGCGCTGAGCGAAGCGGCCGTCTAGGCGTGCGCGCCCTCGTCGCGTCCGGAGCGCTCCTCGCGCTCGTCGCCGGAGCGTGCTCGACCACGCCCGAGGTGCCCGGCCGGGCCGTGTCCGTCGAGATGACCGACTTCGCGTTCCAGCCACGGGAGCTGCGCCTGCGCTCGGGGGACCTGGTCACGCTCGTCCTGAAGAACAAGGGCACCGTCGCGCACGAGATCATGGCGGGGAGCGGCGAGATCCAGCACGACGGCGGCTACGCGACCGACCTCTTCGGCCAGGTCGACGTCAGAGTGAGCGGTGGGGCGAAGCCCGACCACGTCCACGCCAAGGGCGGCTTCATGGTCGTCGTGGGCAAGGGCACGACCGCGCACGCGACGTTCACCGTCCCGGCCCGTCCCGGGGTGTACGAGATCGGCTGCTTCCAGCCGGGGCACTACCTCGCGGGGATGGTCGGCAGGCTGGTCATCGAATAGGTCCGCCGCTCAGCAGCGCGCCCGGGTGAGATCCTCCTGCTGCGTTCGCTGCTCAGCCGTCCACATCGTCCGGATGTGGGTGATGACGGCGCGGATCTCTTCGGCGTCGAGGCGACCTCCGTAGGCCGGCATATCCGGCGCGATCCCGCGCCCGATCATCGCGGCGAGCTCGCAGTCGGCGTGATGCCAGGTGTGACCGCGGGCGTTGTGCTTCGGCGGTCGGTCGGTGATGGCTCCGCCGCTCTCCCCGCCGTGGCAGCCGAAGCACTGCATCTGGTAGATCCGCGCGCCCCTCGCCGCGGGCGGCTCGCTGAGCGTGTCCCAGCGGTCGCGGACCGCGCCGAGCACGCCGGTCGACCCGATGAGCAGGCCGACGAGCGCGATCTCGGCGGCGATCCAGGACCGGCGGAACACGCCGAGGCGCGACCGCGGGATCGCTCGCCCCATCGGCGGACATGGTAGGGACGGCGCTGGCACGCACCTCGCTGCAGGTGGCGCCGCAAGGAGGTGGCGCCATGCCCCCGCGCGGAGTGAAGAGCCCCAAGCGCAAGCGCCGGTACGAGAAGATCAAGAAGAGCGCGCTCGCCAGCGGCCGGAGCCCGAAGGTCGCGAAGCGCATCGCCGCCGCGACCATGACCACGACCCGGCGCGAGAAGGGCGAGACGAAGAAGGCCACCCGGAAGAAGCGGTAGCCTCACGTCCGTGGCGGCGACGGTGGACGGCACGGCGGTCGCGCAGCGCGTCCGGGCGGACATGCCCCGCGTCCGGAGCGAGCTCGAGACGCTCGTGCGCATCCCCTCCGTCAGCCACCCCGGCCACGACCCGCGGCACGTGAAGCGGTCCGCGGAGGAGACCCGGCGGATCCTCGAGGCCGCGGGCATGCGGACCCGCATCCTCCAGCACGGCGACGGCGGCCCCGCCGCGGTCGGCTGGATCGACCCGCCCGCGGGCGCCCCGACCGTCCTCCTCTACGCGCACCACGACGTGCAGCCCACCGGGCCGCGCGAGCTGTGGCACAGCGACCCGTTCGAGCCGCTGGAGAAGGACGGACGCCTCTACGGGCGCGGCACCTCCGACGACAAGTGCGGCGTCGCCATCCACGCGGCCGCGATCCGCGCGTGGGGCGGGAGGCCGCCGATCGGCGTGATCGTGTTCGTGGAGGGCGAGGAGGAGTGGCTCTCGCCGAGCCTCGTGCCGCTCCTCGAGGCGAATCAGAAGGACCTTTCCTGCGACGCGGTCGTCCTCGCCGACTCCGGGATGTGGCGCGCCGGGCACCCGGCGCTCACCACCTCGCTGCGCGGCGTCGTCTCGTGCGACATCGAGGTGCGCACGCTCGACCACGCCGTCCACAGCGGCGAATTCGGCGGCGTCGTCCCCGACGCGATCACCGTGCTCGCGAGGACGCTCGCGAAGCTGCACGACGACCGCGGCAACGTCGCCGTCCCCGGCATCGCCAAGGGCCCCGCCGACCCGCTCGACCTCACGGAGGAGGAGCTGCGCAGGCAGACCGGGCTTCGCCCGGGCGCGCGGCTCATCGGCGACGGCGGCATGACCGAACGCATGTGGACGCGTCCGGCGATCTCGATCCTCGGTATCGACTCACCGCGGATCGAGGGCTCGACGAACCAGCTCGTGCCGTCCGCGAGGGCGCGCGTGTCGATGCGCATCCCGCCGGGCCAGGAGGGCTCCGCCGCGCAGCGGGCGCTCATCGATCACCTGCGCGCGAGCGTCCCGTGGGGCGCCGAGGTCACCATCACGCCGCGCTCGAAGGGCCAGCCGTTCAAGGTGGACACGTCCGGCCCGGCCTACGCCGCGATGCGGCGCGCGATGCGCGAGACGTGGGGCCGCGAGCCCGCGATGATGGGCTCGGGCGGGTCGATCCCCTTCGTGTTCGACTTCGCGCGGCTCTTCCCCAAGGCGTCGATCCTCCTCACGGGCGCGGGCGACCCGACGTCGAACGCGCACTCCGAGGACGAGAGCGTCTCGCTCGACGACCTCGAGAAGAGCTGCGTCGCCGAGGCGTTGTTCCTCGGGTACCTAGCCGCGAAGTAGCTCGGCGTCGATCAGCCCCTTGAGCTGATCGCGCGCGGCGCGGTAGGCCTGCGGCCCCTTGCCCACCGGGTCGGGGATGCTCCAGTGCAGCGTGCGCTTCGCCGCCGGGAAGAGCGGGCACGCCTCCTTCGCCTCGTCGCAGGTCGTCACGACGACGTCGAACGCCTCACCGGCGTAGACGTCGGCGCGCTTGCTGCGCTGAGCCGAGATGTCGATCCCGACCTCGCGCATCGACTCGACGGCCTCGGGCCGGAGGAAGCTCTCGACGATGCCCGCGCTGTGCACCTCGAAGCGGTCGCCCCCGAGGTGCCGGAGGAGCCCCTCGGCCATCTGCGAGCGGCAGCTGTTGCCGATGCAGAGGAAGAGCACGCGGTCCCTCGTCATGCGAGGCGGAGCACCCGAGCGAGGACCGCCGGATCGCCGCGCCAGTGCTCCCTGACGACGTCACGGCCGGCCATGCGCGACACGAGCCAGAGCATGAGCGCGGCCACGATGACGTCGTCGAGCGGCCCGGCGACCGGGACGAACTCGGGGATGAGGTCGATCGGCGAGGCGAGCCAGAGCAGGCCGAGCGCAAGCGCGAGCTTCGCCCCCAGGGGCACGCGCCGATCGCCGAGGAGCCCGCGGAAGAGGCGCAACAGGTTCGGCACGACGAGCGCGAGCTCGCGCGCGAGCAGGCGCCGGCCCGCGACGAACAGCAGCGTAACGAGGATCACATGGCCGAGGGCGACCGCGCCGAACACGACGAGCCAGCCGGGGACATCAGTGGTCAACGTCGTCTAGCGTAGTGACGACCCCACGAGCAGAAAGGCAGGATCCCCCCGTGCCCGCCATCGACCTCAGCCACATGGACACCTCGGTGCGCCCGGCCGACGACTTCTTCCGCTTCGCGAACGGGAAGTGGGTCGAGCGGACCGAGATCCCCGCGGAGGAGCCGGTGTGGGGCGGATTCAGCGAGATCCGCGACCGCAACCTCGAGGTCCTGCGTGGGGCCGCCGAGGAGGCCGCCGAGGGCGGCGCGGCCGCGGGATCGGTCGAGCAGAAGGTCGGCGACCTCTGGACGACGGGCATGGACGAGGCGGCCATCGAGGCGGCCGGCCTGGGCGCGATCGCGCCGGAGCTCGGCCTCGTCGCGGGCCTCACCGACCGCGCGGGCCTGCCCGAGGTGCTCGCGCGGCTGCACCGCGCGCGCCTCTTCCCGGGCTTCGTGACCGTCGTGCGGCAGGACCCCGGCGACAGCACGCGGAACATCGTCTGGCTGCAGCAGGGCGGCCTCGGCATGCCGGACCGCGACTACTACCTCAAGGAGGACGAGCGCTCGCGCGAGATCCGCGCACGATACGTCGCGCACCTCGCGCGCATGGCCGAGCTCGCGGGCGACGGGGCAGATGACGCGCGCTACGCCGCCGCGACGGTGCTCACGCTCGAGACGCGCCTGGCGCACGCGTCGATGACGCGCGTCGATCAGCGCGATCCGTACAAGACCTACAACAAGGTGAGCCTCGCGCAGCTCGCCGAGCGCGCGCCGGGCTTCGCCTGGAGCGCGTACCTCGCGGCATGGGGCGCTCGCGTCGAGGAGGTCAACGCGCGCCAGCCGGCGTTCTTCGCCGAGCTCGCGAGGGCCTTCGCCGACGTGCCGCTCGAGCAGCTCCGCACGTACCTGCGCTGGCACGTCCTGCGCGCGCTCGCTTCGGCGCTGCCGCGCGCGTTCGACCTCGAGTCCTTCGACTTCAACTCGCGGGTGCTCCAGGGCGTCCCCCAGCAGAAGCCGCGCTGGAAGCGCGTTCTCGAGTCGATGGACCAGCGCATCGGCGAGGAGCTCGGCCAGCTCTACGTGCGCAGGGCGTCCTCGCCCGAGGCGAAGCGCCGAGTGCTCGAGCTCGTCGACGACCTGCGCGGCGCGCTGCGCGAGCGGATCCTCGCGCTCGAGTGGATGGGCGAGGCGACGAAGAGGCAGGCCCTGCGGAAGCTCGACGCGTTCGCGGTGAAGATGGCCTACCCCGACAAGTGGCGCGACCACTCCGCGCTGGCCCTCGACCGGCACTCCTACGCGCGCAACGTCCTGCGCGCGAACGAGTGGGCCACGGACCGCGACATCGCCAAGCTCGGCACGCCCGTCGACCGAACGGAGTGGCTCATGAGCCCGCAGACGGTGAACGCGTACTACGACCCGCTCATGAACGAGATCGTCTTCCCCGCGGGGATCCTGCAACCGCCGTTCTTCTCGCCCGACGCCGACGACGCGGTGAACTACGGCGCGATCGGCATGGTCATCGGGCACGAGATGAGCCACGGCTTCGACGACGCGGGCAGCCGCTACGACGCCGACGGCAACCTCAAGGAGTGGTGGACGAAGGAGGACCGCGCCGCGTACGAGGCCCGCCAGGACCTCGTCGTGCGGCAATACGAGTCATACGAGCCGCTGCCGGGCCAGCGCATCAACGGGAAGCTCACCCTCGGCGAGAACATCGGCGACATCGGCGGGATCAAGATCGCCTGGGCGGCGTTCCAGCGGATGCTCGAGCGCAGGGGCCCCCAGGCGCCCATCGACGGGTACACGCCGGAGCAGCGGTTCTTCCTCGGCCTCGCGCAGTCGTGGCGCAACAAGATCCGCGACGAGGCCCTGCGCGTCCGCCTGAACATCGACCCGCACTCGCCGGCGATCCAGCGCGTGATCGGACCGCTCTCGAACATGCGCGAGTTCCACGAGGCCTTCGGCGGCGGCCCGGACGCGGGGATGTGGCGCCCCGCGGACGCGCGCCCGACGATCTGGTGATGAGCGGACCCGCGGCCGTCCCGACGGAGCGCGGCCGCAGCGCGCCGTCGCCCGGACGACCTGAACGCCTGCCGCGCCGCGCGTACAAGGTCGGGCCGGGCCGGCTCCCGCCGAACGCGATCCTCGTCACGAAGCCGTAGACCGCCCAGAGGTGCGCGGCACCCCCCGCGCGCGACCGACGCGCGCCCAGCTCGAGGCGGCCTACGGCAGGGGCATCCGCGACGTCATCGCTCCGGGCCTCGACGTCCTCTTCTGCGGGATCAACCCCGGTCTGTACACGGCGTGCATCGGTCATCACTTCGGCCGCCCCGGCAACCGCTTCTGGACCGCGCTCCACCGCGGCGGGTTCACGCCCCGCGTGCTCACGCCGTACGAGGAGCGCGACCTCCTGGCCATGGGGCTCGGCGTGACGAACCTCGTGAACAAGGCGACGCGCGTCGCCGAGGAGCTCAGCCCCGGCGAGCTGCGTGCGGGCGCGAAGAGGCTCGAGCGCAAGGTCCTGCGCCAGCGGCCGCGCGCGCTCGCGATCCTCGGGCTCGGCGCGTACCGCGTCGCGTTCGCCCGGCCGCAGGCGCCCGTGGGGCGCCAGCCAGAGCGCATCGGCGCCACGGTCGTGTGGGTGCTGCCGAACCCCAGCGGCCGCGCGGCCTCGTACCAGATGGACGCGCTCGAGCGGCTGTTCGCCGCGCTGCGCGCCGCCGTCACTCGATCCGTCGCAGAGCGCGCCCGCTGACCCGCCGACCCAGCCGGGCATGGCCGACGACCCGGCGACGGCCGCGTCAGTCGCGCGGCAGCATGACCCACATGAGCGCGGCGCCGAGGAGCCACGCCGCGACGGCGACCACCAGCGCCAGCTCGGCTGAGATCGCGTTGAGGCCGCCGCCGATGGCGGACCCGACCGGATAGCCGATGAAGTTCAGCGACATCGACACGGCGAAGGCGCGGCCGAGCCACGCCGGGTCCGTGCGGCGCTGGCGCAGCGTGAACATGGGCACGTCGTAGACCGCCTCCGCGACCGCGCGCACGACGATAGCGACGACGAGCACGGTGAGGTCGAGCCGCACGAGCAGGAGCGAGATCGCGAGCGCCCCGCCGAGGACGGAGCCGACCATGTACGCCCGCTCGCGCCCCTCGATCCGCAGGCGGCCCGCGAACATGACGGCCACGAACGCGACGGCGCCCATGAGCGCGAAGAGCTGGCCGACGAGCACCGTCGTTCCGCCGAGACGCTCGAGGACGACGACGGGGATGGTGATGAACAGGATCCCGTTGCCGACGCTGCTGATGGACGCGCCGACGGCGATCCCGCGCAGCGTGGGGTGCCGCACGACGTGCACGATCCCGTCCCAGGCCGCGCGCAGGATGCTCCCGTGCGCGGACGCGTCGACCGCGGGGTCGGGCGCGGTCGCCGTGACGACCGCGGCGACCGCGAACATCGCGGCCGCGGCGACGAGCCCGCCCTCGCCGTGGAACGCCGCGACGATGGCGCCGGCGAGGGCCGGACCGACGATGCCGCTGAGCGCGTAGCCGTTGCTGTCGACCGCGTTCGCGCGCGGCCACAGCGGTCGCGGCACGACGAGCGGGAACAGCGTCCGCTGGCCCACCGTCGAGAGCGGGAACGTGAGCGACTGCACCGACACGATCGCGAGCAGGAGCGGCGCCGGCAGCGCGTCGAGCACGGCGAGCGCGGCGATGAGCAGCAGGCTCGCGAGGGCGAAGCAGTAGTCGAGCACGATGAGGCGCCGGCGCCCGTAGCGGTCGAGGAGCGTTCCCACGATCGGGCTCACCATGAGACCCGGCGCGAGCGCGAGGAACGTGGCGAGGCCCGCGAGCACGGGGGAGCCGTAGCGCTCGAGGACCAGCAGCACCAGCACCAGGCCGACCATCTGCCCGGCGATGCGCGCGAGGAGCATGCCTGTCACCAGGCGGACGAAGCCGTCGAGGGCGAAGAGCGCGCGGTACGAAGGGGAGCGGTCGGTCGGGATCATCGCAGGCTAGCGGGGCGCGGTCCCGGACACACCGGTACGCTCCGGAGCAGATGGACGGGATGCGCGACCAGGACGGCACCGCGCTCCTCAGCCCGCGGCAGGAGGCCGACCGCGCGCTCCTCGCCGAGATCGAGCCGGCGGTCCACCGCCTGCTCGAGCGCCACATCTCCGTCGCGAAGGAGTGGTTCCCTCACGAATACATCCCCTACAGCCTCGGGCGCGACTACGACAAGGAGCCGTGGACACCTGACCAGCCGCGGCTCACGGGGGTCGCCCAGACGTCGTTCGAGGTGAACCTGCTCACCGAGGACAACCTGCCCTCGTACCACCGGCTGATCCACCGGATGTTCCATCACGGCGACGGCGCCTGGAAGGACTGGGTGCATCGCTGGACGGCCGAGGAGGGGCGTCACGCCATCGTCATCCGCGACTACCTCGTGGTGACGCGCAACATCGACCCGGTCGCGCTCGAGCGCTGCCGGATGCAGACGACGCTGCTCGGCTACGAGCTCGACGCCGACGTCGTCGGCGGGCTCGCCTACACCTCGTTCCAGGAGCTGGCGACGCGGGTCTCGCACCAGAACACCGGCCGGTACTCCCAAGATCCGGTGGCCGACCGCATCATGACGCGCGTCGCGCTCGACGAGAACCTGCACATGGTCTTCTACCGCGGGGCGATGGAGGCGATCTTCGAGGTCGACCCCTCGGCGGCGACGAGGGCGGTCACCGACGAGGTCCTGAAGTTCCAGATGCCCGGCCACGGCATCAGCGGATTCACGCGCAAGGCGGCGCTGATGGCCGACGCGGGGATCTACGACCTGCGCATCCACCACGACGACATCCTCCTGCCGCTGCTGCGCCACTGGCGGGTGTTCGAGCGGGGCGGCCTCGACGGCGAGGCCGAACGGGCGCGCGAGCGGCTCGCGCACTTCCTCGAGAAGCTCGACACCTCGGCGAAGCGCTTCGAGGAGCGCCGCGCGGCGAAGCGCGATCGCCTCGCCGGACGCAGCTGAGGACATGCGCCGCGGCGACATCCGCAACATCGCCATCATCGCCCACGTCGACCACGGCAAGACCACGCTCGTCGACGCGATGATCCGCCAGAGCCACATCTTCCGCGACGACCAGGCCATCGCCGAGCGCGTCCTCGACTCGAACGCCCTCGAGCGCGAGCGCGGCATCACCATCATGGCCAAGAACATCTCGGTCCCGTACCGCGGGATCAAGATCAACATCGTCGACACGCCCGGCCACGCCGACTTCGGCGGCGAGGTCGAGCGGGTCATGAACATGGTCGACGGCGTGCTGCTGCTGGTGGACGCCGTCGACGGGCCGATGCCTCAGACGAAGTTCGTCCTCCGCCAGGCGCTGCGCCGCGGCCACCGCGCCATCGTCGTCATCAACAAGATCGACCGGCCGCAGGCGCGCCCGAACCACGTGCTGAACGCGACCTTCGACCTGTTCCTCGACCTCGGCGCGACCGAGGCGCAGGCCGAGTTCGAGACCGTCTACACGAACGCCCTCACCGGCGCGGCCGGGACGGACCACCGCCACGTCGACGCGACGCTCGAGCCGCTCTTCGAAGCGATCGTCGAGAGCCTGCCGCCGCCCGACGTCGACCCCGCCGCGCCCGCGCAGCTCCTCGTGACGACGACGTCGTACGACGAGCACAAGGGGCGCATCGCCGTCGGGCGGCTGCAGAGCGGGACGCTGCGCAAGGCCCAGGCCATCGCGCGCATCGACCACTCCGGGAAGGCGACGCCCGGACGGGCGACGTACCTCTTCACCTTCGAGGGTCTCTCGCGGACGGAGGTCGACGCGGTGAGCGCCGGCGACATCGTCGCCATCGCGGGCCTCGCCGAGGCCTCCATCGGCGACACCATCACCGACGCCGCCGACCCGCGGCCGCTCCCGCCGATCCGCGTCGAGGAGCCGACGGTGAGGATGACGTTCGGCGCGAACACGAGCCCCTTCGCTGGCCGCGAGGGCGCGCACGTCACCGGGCGCAGGATCCGCGAGCGCCTCTACGCCGAGCTCGAGCGCGACGTCGCGCTGCGCGTCGCCGACGGCGAGTCACCCGACTCCTTCGTCGTGAGCGGGCGCGGTGAGCTGCACCTCGCGATCCTCGTCGAGAACATGCGCCGCGAAGGCTTCGAGCTGCAGGTCTCGCGGCCCGAGGTCATCTTCCGGGTCGAAGGCGGGCAGCGGCTCGAGCCGTACGAGCAGCTCGAGGTCGAGGCCTCGCAGGAGGTGCTCGGGCGCATCGTCGAGATGGTCGGCCAGCGGCGCGGGACGCTCCTCGACATGAAGTACCGCGACGACGGGATGGTCCACGCGGTCTACCGCATCCCGACGCGCGGCCTCCTCGGGTTCCGCAAGGGCTTCCTCACGAGCACGCGCGGCGAGGGTGTGATGAACGCGCTCTTCTCGGACTACGGCCCCGAGGCCGGGCCGATCTCGTCGCGCCAGTTCGGCTCGCTCGTGGCCTGGGAGGACGGCGTCGCCTCGACGTTCGGGCTGACGCAGGCCCAGGAGCGCGGGACGCTCTTCATCTCGCCCGGGACCGAGGTCTACGAGGGCATGGTCGTGGGCGAGCACATCCGCGAGAGCGACCTCGGCGTCAACGTCGCGCGCAAGAAGCACCTCACGAACATGCGCAGCTCGACGTCGGAGATCACCGTGCGCCTCGAGGGCGTGCGCGACCTCTCGCTCGACGACGCCATCGAGCTCCTCGCGGACGACGAGCTGCTCGAGGTGACGCCGGTCGCCTTCCGCATCCGCAAGCGCGTGCTGTCGCGGCAGGACCGCGACCGGCTCGCCGGCCAGCGCAAGAAGGAGAGGGTCACCGCCGGCTGACCCTGCATCCGCAGGGCCGACACCCTGCGGGTGCACGCTCGCGGCCGATGATCGCACCGGAAACGGCTCCCGAGGCGCGCCGCACGCATAGCGGACACCCGATGATGGGAAGCGAACGCACGACCGGGCGCCGGGTGCTCGTCGTCGAGGACGATCCCGGCACGCGCGACCTGCTCGTCGAGCTCCTCAGCGGCGAGGGGTACGAGGTCCGGGCGGCGGCCGACGGGCTCGAGGGCATCGCGGCGGCGAACGGATTCCGTCCGGACGTGATCGTCCTCGACCTCGGGCTGCCGCGGATGGACGGCCGCGACTTCCTCGTGGCCTACCGCGCCGCCGCCGGCCCGGCGGCGGTCGTCATCGTCACCGGCGCGATCGACGCCGAGGCGCCGCTCGCCGACGTCGTCCTCGAGAAGCCCTTCCGGATCGACCACCTCCGCGGGGAGATCGCGGCGCGGCCGCGCGGTACATCGCCGCGGGGGCTCGACCACGGCGAGCGCGGCATCTACCTGCTCGGCGACCGCCCGCTCATCGAGGTCGTCGACGCGCTCGACGCCGGCGGGGTGGACGTGCCGCAGCACGCGGCCGACGGGTCGCTGCAGATCCTCCGCGCGCAGCGGCTGTGCACGCGGTCGGGGTCGTTCGACGCGCGGCGGCTCGGACCGGCCGCGCTCCGGGGGATCGAGCGCGCGCACGCAGGCGTGCTGCGGATCGAGGGCTCGCCACCACTCGGCTGAGCAGCGTCCTTCCGCGCGCAAGGCTGCGCCGCTAGAAATGGATGTTCGATGACCTCCTGAGGGCCAACGGAGGCTGCTTGCTGGAGCTGCTCGAGTCGTGCTCGAGTTCGACCACCGCGATCCCGCTCAGAAGGAGCTCGCCGTCGGAGAGCTCGTCCGCGT
>VGOU01000041.1 GCA_016875795.1 Chloroflexota bacterium
CCGGCGGGAGCGGCGGCGAGTCCAGCGCCTGACCGACCGGCGTCGCGGTCGCCGTGCGGCCGGCGGAGACGATGACGTCGCACTCCCGGAACACCTCGCGCATGCGCGCGGCGAGGAGCGTCCGCAGCCGCATCGCCTGGAGGTAGCCGCGCGCGGTGATGCGCAGGCCCGCGCGCAGCCCGGCCTTCTGCTTCTCGTCCGGCATGAGGTCGAGTCGGTCGCTCTCGATGAGCTCGGCGAAGATCGTCGCCGCCTCGGCGCCGATGACCGTGGTCACCATCGGGCCGTACGGCAGTTCGGGCAGCCGCGCCTCCACGAACGCCGGCGCGATCCGCCGCAGCTCCTCGATCCCGCGGAGGACCGCGCCGCGCACCGCCTCGGGCGCCCGCTCGATCTCCTCGCCGGCGTAGCCGACGCGCACGCGCGGCACCCGCTCCCGCGCGTCCGCGGAAGACAGCGGGCGGAAGCGCTTGCCGCTCGCCGTCGGGTCGTTCGGGTCCGGTCCCGCGATCGCCGCGAGCACGTGGGCGCAGTCGGTCGCGCCGCGCGCCATCGGGCCGATCTTGTCGAGCGTCCACGAGAGCGCCATCGCGCCGTGGCGGCTGACGAGCCCGTAGGTCGGGCGCAGGCCGGTGATGCCGCAGTACGCGGCGGGCGTGCCGATCGATCCCGAGGTCTCCGACCCGAGCGCGAAGGGCACGAGGCCCGCGGCCACGGCTGCGCCGCTCCCGCTCGAGGACCCGCCCGACCAGCGCCCCGTGTCCCACGGGTTCAGTCCCGGCCCCTGCAGCGAGGCGCTCGGGTACCTGTATCCGCCGCCGCCCGCGAGCTCGACCATCGCGAGCTTCGCCGCGAGCACCGCGCCCGACCGCCGCAGCTTCGCGACCGCGGTCGCATCCGCCTTGATCACCTGGTCCTTGAAGGGCGCGGCGCCCCACGTCGTCTTCGCGCCGCGCGCCGCGAGCAGGTCCTTCGCGCCGTACGGGATCCCGAGGAGCGGCGAGCGTGCGTCGCCGCGCGCGAGCGCGCGGTCGGCCGCCGCGGCCTCGCGCAGCGCGCGCGAGCGCATGACCGTGGCGACCGCGTTGTAGCGCGGTCCGAGCGTGGCGAGCCGGTCGAGCGCCGCGATCGCGAGCTCGGACGCGCTCACGCGGCGCGCGCGCAGCGCTTCCGCGAGCTCGGCGACCGACGCGAACGCGGTCAGGGGCGGTACACGGTCGGCGGCTCGGTCGCGATCGGCGCCGTCGCCGCGCGCAGCTCGGCGGACTGCTTCTCGACGGCGGCGCGCGCCTCATCGGCGAGGCGCGCGGGATCGTCACGGTCGCGCGTGTCGGCGCGCTCTTCCGCCATCGCGGCGAAAGCCTAGTGCTAGCCTCGGTCCATGGAGCACCCACGCTCGTATCGGGTGCGCGAACGGCCGCTTTCGCCCGAGGACTACGACGTCCCGGTCGGCTGGTGGGGCTGGAACTGGGAGCCGCCGGTCCCGATGTCGGTGACGCAGCTCCTCGCCGCGGGCAACTTCGACGCGCGCACGGCCGCCCTGTGCTGGCTCGTCCTCGAAGGCCACGGATCGCTCATCATCGCCGCGGAGCAGCCGCACTCCGGGAAGACGACGACGCTGTCCGCGCTGCTCGACCTCATGCCGCGCTCCTCGCGCCGCGTCTTCGTGCGCGGCTGGGCCGAGACGTTCGACTACCTCCGCCACGCCGACCCGGGGTCGACGCTGCTCCTCGCGAACGAGCTCTCGAGCCACCTCCCGGTGTACCTGTGGGGGCCGAAGGCGGTGGAGGTCTTCCGCACGCTGCGGCGCGGCTACGCCCTCGCCTCGACGATGCACGCCGACAGCGCCGAGGAGGCCGTCGCCCAGCTCACCGGCGACCTCGGCGTCGAGCCCGACGCCCTCGCGCGCGTCGACCTGCTCCTCGTCATGCGGATGTACCGGGTGGGCACCGCGTACGGCCCGCTCGCGCGGCGGGTCGTGTCCGCGCACCGCATCGTGACCGCGGCGCGCGACGGGGTCGCCCTCGTGCCGCTCGTCGAGTGGGACGCCGGCACGGACGGGCACACGCACGACGACGCCGCGCAGCTCGAGCTGCTCTGCCGCCGCCACGGCGAGCACATGGACGCGCTCCGGGCCGAGCTCGACGGGCGCGCGGCCTACCTTGAGGACCTGCGGCGGCGGCGCGTGCTCGCGATCCCGGCGGTGCGCGCCGCCGTGGCCGAGCGCCGTGGCGAGCCCGCGCCGGGCCTCATGAGAGGGGATCCGCTGACGTGAACGAACGGCCGACGACCATCGGCTCCCTGCGCGACACGGGCTACCGCCCGCGCACGACCAAGGAGGAGATGCGCGCGAGCCTCATCGCCGCCCTCGGCGAGGGCCGGCCGCTCTTCCCCGGGATCGTGGGGTACGACGCCACCGTCCTCCCGCAGATCGAGAACGCCGTGCTCTCGGGCCAGGACATCATCCTGCTCGGCGAGCGCGGCCAGGCGAAGACGCGCATCGCGCGCTCGCTCGTCGCGCTGCTCGACGAGGCGGTCCCGGCGATCGCCGGCTGCGAGATCAACGACGAGCCGTTCGCGCCGATCTGCGCGTCGTGCCGCTACCGCGTCGCGAACGACGGCGACGCCGTGCAGATCGCGTGGCTCACCCCCGAGCAGCGCTACACGGAGAAGCTCGCCACCCCGGACATCTCGATCGCCGACCTCATCGGCGAGGTCGACCCGATCAAGGTCGCTGAGGGGCGCTACCTCTCCGACGAGCTGACGATCCACTACGGCCTCCTCCCGCGCACGCACCGCGGGATCTTCACGCTGAACGAGCTCCCCGACCTCGCCGAGCGCGTCCAGGTCGGCCTCCTCAACGTCATGGAGGAGCGCGACGTGCAGATCCGCGGGTACAAGGTGCGGCTCCCGCTCGACCTCTTCGTCGTCGCCTCGGCGAACCCCGAGGACTACACGAACCGCGGCCGGATCATCACGCCGCTGAAGGACCGCTTCGGCTCGCAGATCCGCACGCACTATCCGCACGAGATCGCGACCGAGGTCCTCGTCATGGAGCAGGAGCGGGTCGAGTTCGTCGACGAGGGCATGACGACGATCGTGCCCGCGTACATGAAGGAGGTCCTCGCCGAGCTGTCCCACCTCGCGCGCCGCTCGCCCGAGATCTCGCAGCGCTCGGGCGTCTCGGTGCGCGTGACCATCGCGAACTACGAGAACCTCGTCTCGAACGCGCTGAAGCGCGCGCTGCGCCTCGGCGAGACGGCCGTCGTCCCGCGGATCAGCGACCTGCCCTCCGTGGTCGCGTCGACCGCGGGCAAGATCGAGCTCGAGTCCGTCGGGGAGACGAGCGAGGAGCGGGTCATCGAGCGCCTCATCCAGCGCGCGGTGCTGAACGTCTTCAACCGCACGTTCGCCCTCGCCGAGTTCGACTCGCTCCTCGGCGCGTTCCAGCGCGGGGCGACGATGCACGTGTCGTCCGCCCAGCCGAGCGCCGAATACGTGAAGCAGGCGCTGCAGATCCCGGGGATGAAGGGCGCGGTCGCGAAGATCGGCGCGACGGGGAACCCCGCCGCGGTCGCGGCCGCCGTCGAGTTCGTCCTCGAGGGGCTGCACCTGAACCGCAAGCTGAACAAGGAGCGCGGCGAGACGCGGAGCACCTTCCGCGGCTGACATGACGAGCGAGACGCCGTTCCCCGAGGCCTTCGGGCCGATCAGGTACCGGCGGTGGGACGGCACGCAGCGCCTCGACCCGATCGAGGCCGAGGAGCTCCTCGGCGCGATGTCCGACGAGCTGCTCTCCGGCGCCGACGTCGAGGAGGCCATGGAGCGCCTCGCCCGTTTCGGCATGGCCGGGCGGATGGAGGGCCTGCAGGACCTCATCGAGCGCATGCGCGCCGCGCGGCAGAAGCGCGCGGAGCGGCACGGCCTCTCCAGGATCTTCGACGACCTGAGGGCGAAGCTCGAGGAGGTGAAGCGGCTCGAGCGCGAGGGCCTCGAGCGGCGCGCGAGCGCCGAGGCGCCGACGGACGAGCTGCGCGCGGCGATGCGGCGCATGGCCGAGGAGCGCACCCGGCAGCTCGACGAGCTCCCCGGCGACGTCGGGCGCGCCATCCGGCAGCTGAAGGACTACGAGTTCTTCGAGCCGAAGGCGGCGCAGGCGTACCGCGAGCTCCTCGAGATGCTGCAGCGGCAGGTGCTCGGCTCGTACTTCTCGAGCATGCGCGACTCGCTGAAGGACGTCTCTCCCGAGCGGGTCGAGCGCACGAAGCGGATGCTGAAGGACCTGAACCGCGCGCTGCGCGAGCGGATGGAGGGCGGCGAGCCCGACTTCGAGGCGTTCCAGCGCCAGTACCCCGAGCTCGCGGGGAGCGCGAAGGACTGGGACGACCTGCTGCGCCAGCTCGCCGCGGGCATGTCGGCGATGCGGTCGCTCTGGCAGAGCATGCCCGCGGACATGCGCGAGCAGCTCGAGGAGCTCCTCGGGGCCGCGTTCCAGGACGGCGGGCTGCAGCAGGCGATGAGCGACCTCGCCACGACGCTGTCGGAGCTCATGCCGATGGACGGCCACGACTACGAGCTGAGCGGCGACGACCCGCTGTCCCTGGCCGAGGCGCTCGAGGTCATGCGCCAGATGGACCGCATGAGCGACATCGAGAGCCAGCTGCGCGTCGCGAGCGGCCCGGCGGACCTGAAGGACGTCGACGCTGACGAGGTCGAGCGGCTCGCCGGCAAGAAGGCGCGCCGGACCCTCGAGGAGGTCCAGCGGATGTGGGAGCTCCTCGAGGAGGCGGGGCTCATCCGCAAGGACGGGCAGCGCTACGAGCTGACCCCGCGCGGGATCCGCAAGATCGGCCAGCGCTCGCTCGAGGAGATCTTCGCCACGCTGAAGCGCGACGCGTTCGGGAGCCACCGGATGCGCCTGCGCGGCCGGGGCGGCGACCCGACGGACGAGCTGAAGACGTACGAGTTCGGCGACCCGTTCCTCCTCGACCTTCCGGCGACCGTGCGCGGGGCGGTCATGCGCTCCGGGCGCGGCACGCCGGTGCGGCTCACGCCGGACGACTTCGCCGTCCACCGCACCGAGCTGCTCACCCAGTCGGCCACGGCGATCCTCGTCGACGTGTCGCGGTCGATGATCTTCCGCGGCTGCTTCCTCGCCGCGAAGAAGGTGACGCTCGCGCTCGACTCGCTCATCCGCTCGACGTTCCCGAAGGACGACCTGTACATCGTCGGCTTTTCGGCCTACGCCACGCGCCTCCAGCCCACGGACCTCCCGCGCCTCACGTGGAACGAGTACGTGTACGGGACGAACATGCAGCACGCGTTCGAGACGGCGCGCACGCTGCTCTCACGCTCGCGCGGGAAGAACAAGCAGGTCATCCTCATCACCGACGGCGAGCCGACGGCGCACTTCGAGGACGGCCGCGCGCGCTTCTCCTACCCGCCCGCGAAGCGCACGTTCGAGGAGACGCTGCGCGAGGTCGTGCGCTGCACGCGCGAGGGCATCACCATCAACACGTTCATGCTCGCGCGCGGCCATTACCTCGTGGACTTCGTGAACCAGATGTCGAAGATCAACCACGGCCGCGCGTTCTACGTGGAGCCCGAGCGCCTCGGCGAGTACGTGCTCATCGACTACGTGGACAACAAGCAGAGGCGCGTCAGCTAGGCCGTCCCGGCGCGGCGCGGCCGCGGCACGACGTCCGCCGCGGCCCGCTCGAGCGTGCGCTCCGACGCCGCCACGCTGGCCTCGTCGTCGAAGCCCCGCCGCACGTACGGCCAGCACATGACGATGTCGTCGAACCCTTCGTCGAAGTACGCGGCGCAGACGGCCTCGAAGTGCTCGGGGTCGCGGCGCAGCACGTCGCTCTTGTAGAGGGGCACCGAGCGGCGGATGGTCGCCGGGTCGCGCCCGACCTTCGCGCAGGCCGCCGCGATCTCCCCGGCCTGCCGGCGCGTCGCGGCGACGGCCTCGCCGAGCGGGAGCGGCGGGACCATGCCCATGGGCTGGCCGCCGAGCGTGTTCCAGCATCGTCTCGCGCGCCATCGCCGCGAGCAGCGTCCACGCCTCTTAGTGCAAGAGCGTCGGGTACTGCGTCGTGGTGCGGTCCGCGATCCACACGGAGTCGAAGCCCATCTCCTCGGTGCGCCGCCACCGCTCGGTGAGCGCGTCGAGCGGCGCGTGCTGGAGGGTGAAGATGCCGAACCGGCGCGTCACGCCCTGGCGGCCGGGTCCCCCGTCCGGACGAAGCCGAGCACGCGCCGCCAGGCGTCCTCGCTCTCCGCCTTCCAATCGTCCGCCGTGCGGTCGAAGAACGAGTGCGGGGCGCCCGGGTACACGTGGACGTGGTGGCGCACGCCGCGCGCGGCGAGCGCCTGCCGGAACCGCTCGACCGCGCTCTCGGGGATGGCCTTGTCGGCGGCGCCGAAGAGGCCGAGCAGCGGCAGGTGCATGCGGTCGACGCTGTCGATCGGCGCGCTCGCATCATCGTCGCTCCGCCGCGTCGGCCAGCCGTAGAAGCCGACGGTGCCCGCGATGCCGCTGTGCTCGGCGGCGGCGTTGAACGCCACGCGGCCGCCCTTGCAGAACCCCATGACGTAGATGCTCCGCGCGTCGGTCGCGCCGCGGAGATGCCCGATCGCCGTCGTGAGGTCCGCCATCACCTGGGCGGTGGTGTTCCGGGCGTTGTGCTCCTGGTACGCCCAGTCCGCTGGCCGCCGCTCGGTGCCGGCCGTCCGGCCGAAGTAGTCGAACGCGATCGCGTGGATGCCCGCGCTAGCGAACCGCTCGGCGAGCTCCTCGTAGAAGGGGTGGAGCCCGCGCACGTCCGGCGCGACGACCACGCCCGCCTCGCCCTCGTCGGCCTTCGTGAGGTACGCGCGGAAGCGGCCGCCGTCCTCGCTCGTGAGCACCACGTCGGCGCCGCCGGCCCCTCCGGAGATCGCGGGCACGCCCGCGGCGGCGCGCAGGAGGTCGCTCGGGATCTCGGGCGGCCGGGACGACGGCGGGTAGCACATGAGGCGCCGATCCTATCCGGCCGCGCGCGCGTCCGGTGAGCTCTCGCTAGGATCGTCGCGATGGCCGACCTGAAGGACCTCGTCGCCGCGCAGCTCGCCGAGATGCGGCCGTACCTCGACCGCTCGGGCGCGCGCGTGGAGCTGCTCGGCATCGAGGACGGTATCGCGCAGGTCCACCTGTGGCTGACGCGGCCGGGCCCGAACCGCCTCGTGTTCTCGCTGCAGACGAAGAGCGGGATCGAGCGCGCGCTCCGGGATGCGGTCCCCGGCCTGCGCGGCGTCGAGGCGCTCAACCTGCCCCCGCACGCGCTGCTCGGCTGGGACCAGCCCGCGCCGCGGCCCACCGGGCTCGCGGCGGGTGCGTCGAAGCCCTAGAGGCGCCGCACCCGCAGCGCCGTCCGCGCGTCGCGCTCCCCTATCCGCTCGGGCCCGAGCCGCAGGAGCTCGTCGCGCAGCGCGGTGGCATCGGCGATGAGCGCGGCGACGTCCACGCCCTGGCACCGCGGCTCGAACGGCCGGAGGCGCTCGATGCCCTCGCCCATGAGGACGGCCGCACCGTGGAAGTTGCCGCGCGACCAGTGGTGCAGCCCCACGCCCACCTGGAGGATGCCGTGGTACAGGCCGCGCGCGGGCGCCGCCGTCGCGCGCCACAGCGTCTCGAGCGTCTCGTGCTGCTCGAAGAGCTCGCCGGCGTTCAGCTGGTCGATCCCGCGGGTCAGCTCGGCCGGCGCCGGATCGTCGCACCGCGACTGCACGGCTTCGTCGCTCGGAGGCTCGCGCTTCGGGCCGCGCTCGGCCTTGCGCCGCCGCGCGGCGGCCGCCGGGTCCGCGGGCTCAGGCCGTGGCGTGCTCGCCCTTGATGACGCCGCGGAAGCGCAGCTCGTCGGCGATGAACTCGGCGATGCCCTCGTTCGCGAAGCACTTCGGCAGCGCTTCGGCCGACTCCGCGTGGCAGACCGTGATCCCCTCGCGCAGCTCGTGCCCGGCGACGAGGAAGCCTTTCGCCAGCTGGTAGATGCGGAAGTACTGGAAGCGGTGGATCGGCCCGGTCTGGCCGATGGCGCGGCCCTCGAAGCGCAGCCGGCGCTTCTCCTCGGCGACGACGCGGGTGTACTTGCCGATCTCGCGGCGCGCCGCCGCGCGCTCCTCATCCGTCGCGTCGAAGGGCAGCGGGAACTCGGCGATGTCCTCTGACATGAGCGGGATCCGATGCTAGCCTTTGCGCCGATATCGCGCTCGCACCGCGGGTGATGTAGAGGGAGTAGCGCTCAGATGGCCTACGTGATCACGGAGCCGTGCATCGATGTGAAGGACGCGAGCTGTGTCGATGTCTGCCCAGTGGACTGCATATACACGACGGATGCGGACAAGCTGTACCTCATCCACCCCGATGAGTGCATCGACTGCGGTGCGTGCGAGTCAGTGTGCCCGGTAAGCGCCATCTTCCCTGAGGACGCCGTGCCCGAGAAGTGGAAGAGCTACATCGAGATCAACAAGGTGTACTTCGACAAGTAGCGCGTAGCACGGAAAGTCATCGGCTGGCTCGCCCGCCCCAGTCCCCGCCCAACGTCTTCCCCACGATCCGTGGGATGGAGTCGGGCCGCCCTTCGCTTTCCGGACGTCAGTTGTCGTAGAGCTCGCGGATCGGACGGCGCCCGGCGAAGCCGGTGTCGAGCTCGTGCCACCACGAGATGCGGTCGCCCTCGCCGAGCTTCCAGCACAGGTGGATCGCCCGGCCGTTCCACTCCGACGGGAAGTCGATGAGCCCGTCGTCGATGCCCTTCACGAGGGCGCCCATCTCCGCGACCTGGCGGACGAGCGCGCGGATCTCCTGCGCGAGCGGCTCCGTGGGGCGGCGATCGAACGCCTGCTTGCGCCGCTGGAGGTCCTCGAGGTACGGGATGACCTTCGGGAGCAGCGCCTCGGCCTCGTCACGGGCGAACCGCGGCATATCCTCATTCTGCCGCCGCGCGGCAGCCGAGGGAGGTCCGAGATGGCCACGTACGTCCTGCTCACGCGCGTCACCTCCGCAGGAGTGAAGACGATCCAGTCCAACCCGCGCCGCATCAAGGAAGTGAACCGGGAGATCGAGGCGCTCGGGTGCCGCATCGTCGCGCAGTACGCGACGCTCGGCCGCTACGACTTCGTGAACATCGTCGAGGCGAAGGACAACGAGACCATCGCGCGGGTCTCCGCGAGCCTCGGTGCCCGCGGGACGGTGCAGATCGAGACGCTCCCCGCCATCCCCGTCGAGACGTTCATCCGCGCCGTCGCGCGCAAGGGACGCAGTGCCGACTGAGCGCCTGCACGCGCCGGGCTACCCCGACATCGTCCGGACCGACGAGGACCGTGGGCGCTTCGACCGCCTCTACGACGACCTCGTCCGGGTGACCGGGCTGGCGCCGGCGGACGCCCTGCTGCACGCGGCCACGCAGTTCCAGCTCGGGTTCGACGTGCGCGCGCCGCTCGAGAAGCGCAAGCGCCGCGCGAAGGTGTATCCCGCGACCGGCGAGATGATCCCGGACGTCCCCCGTCCCGAGCGCCCGCCCGCGCCGGGATCGGACTAGGTCAGCGCGGGAGGCCGGCCGGCCGTCCGTGCGCGTGTAGGCGGCCTCGGCCGGCTTCGGCGGCGGCAGCGGGTCCCCGATGCGGCTGCGGATCTCCTGGACGTCGAGCTGCTCGACCGGCGGCTCCTCGCGCCTGCGCAGAGCCTGCAGGAGACGCGTCACCACGGTCCGATCGTGCGACCGCCCGCGCGGCGCGGCAATGAGCCGGACGTCTCCTCCGACCGGTACCGGGGTACCGGCCCGTTCAGCCCTCCGCCGCGTACGCGCCGATGAGCGCCCCTGCCGCCCGGGCGCGCCCCTCGGCCTCGGCCCAGGGCAGCCGCGCGACGTGCTCGACGAGGGTCGCGAGATCGGCTGCCGCGACGAGATCCCCGTCCGCGACCGCCGCGACGGCCCGCGCCGCCCGCTCGGCCCGAAGCACCTCGAGGTACCGGGCGACGTCCTCGGGCGGGGACCCCGCGAGGTCGATCCCGTCGACCAGGCGCACGGCCGCGACGTCGTACGGAGTCATCGTGGCCGGGCTCGCGCCGCGGCCGGCGACGTAGACGACCTCGCTCCCCACGAGGGACGCGACGCGCCCGCCGGGAGCGAGCGCGCCGAGGTGCGCGAGGATCCGCGTCGCCACCGTGAGATCGACCGCGGGCCCTTCGCGGACGAGGAGCGCGGTCAGACCCGGGTGGCCTCCGCGAGGAGGTCCTCGGCCCGTCGCACCGCCGCGTCCGCGGGGATCTCCTCCTCGCGCGCCGGCGCGACCGTATCCCAGCGGAGCGTGCGCCCGAGGCGCGCCGCGAGCGCCTCGGCGAGGCGGCCCGCCACCTCGCGCAGGTCCGCGCGGACACCGAGCCGCTCGAGCGATGCGACCTCGTGGACGAAGCCGCACGGGATCATGCGCGAGAACGCCGCCAGGTCCGTCGAGACGTTCAGCGCGACCCCGTGCGTCGTCACGCCGCGCGATACGCGCACGCCGATCGCCGCGACCTTCGCGGGACCGCCGCCCGGGAGATCGACCCACACGCCGGTCTTGTGCGGGATCGCGCGCGCGGCCACCCCGTACGTCCCGAGCGCGTCGGCGATCGCGCCCTCGAGGGCGCGGACGTACGCGACGAGGTCGGGCGCCTCACCGAGCCCGACGACCGGATAGCCCACGAGCTGGCCCGGGCCGTGGTACGTGATGTCCCCGCCGCGGTCGACGCGGTAGACGGCCGCGCCGTGGGCGCGCAGCTCGGACGGCGATGCGGTGAGGTTCGCGGCCGAGCCGCGCCGGCCGATCGTGTACACCGGATCGTGCTCGAGCAGGAGCAGCCGGTCCACTCCCCCGCCCCGGACCCGCGTCGCGACCGCCTCCTGGAGGCGCCAGCCCTCGACGTAGCCGACGCGGCCGAGCCGGGTCGCGGCGAGGTCAGACACGGACGTGGCGCTCCGCGTGGTACGACGAGCGCACGAGCGGGCCGGACTCGACGTGGCGGTAGCCCATGGCCATGCCCGCCGCGCCCAGGCGCGCGAACTCCTCGGGTGACCAGTAGCGCTCGATCGGCAGGTGCACCGGGGACGGCCGCAGGTATTGCCCGATGGTGAGGACGTCGGTGCCCTGCGCGAGGATGTCGCGCATCGCCGCGAGGACCTCGTCCTCGGTCTCGCCGAGCCCGAGCATGATCCCGGTCTTGCACACGACGCCCGCCGCGCGCTCCTTCGTGAGACGAAGGACCTCGAGCGAGCGCTCGTACGCCGCCTGCGGCCGGACGCGCCCGTAGAGGCGTGGCACGGTCTCGACGTTGTGCGCGAGCACCTCGGGCCGAGCGGCGAGCACGACGTCGAGCGCCTCGACGACCCCGCGGAAGTCCGGGATGAGCACCTCCACGGTGGTGCCGGGCGACCGCTCGCGGATCTCGCGGATCGTCGCCGCGAACACCGCGGCCCCGCCGTCGGGCAGCTCGTCGCGGTTCACGCTCGTCACGACCGCGTGGCCGAGCCCCATGCGCGCCACGGCCTCGCCCACGCGCGCGGGCTCGTCCGGGCCGAGCTCGAGCGGCTTGCCGGTGCGCACCGCGCAGAAGCCGCACGAGCGCGTGCAGGTGTCGCCGAGGATCATGAACGTGGCCGTGCCGGCGCCCCAGCACTCGGCCATGTTCGGGCAGTGCGCCTCCTCGCAGACGGTGTGGAGCGACTTCGAGCGCATGAGCCGGCGGAGCTCCTCGACCTGCGGGCCCATCGGGAGCCGGACCTTCAGCCACTCGGGGCGCTGCCGGTCGATGGGGACGACGGTGTTCGCGCCGCCGCGGCCGCGCGAGCGCGGCCGCTCGACCTCGCCGGGGATCTCGAACCTGATCGGCGCGAGCTCAGCCAAGTCTCAGTACACCTTCACCCCGGGCCCGACGGCCTGCAGCCGGTCGCGCATCGTCTGGAGGAAGCGCGCGGACGTCGCGCCGTCGATGACGCGGTGGTCGAAGCCGATGACGAGGTTCATCCGCCAGCGGATCGCGATCGTGTCGTCGTCCATGACGACGAGGCGCTTCGTGATCGACTCGCTCGAGCAGATCGCCGCCTGGCCGGGCGGGACGATGGGGCTCGAGACGATCGTGCCGAGCGGCCCGGTGTTGTTCACCGTGAAGGTGCCGCCCGAGAAGTCGTCGAACCCGAGCTTCTTCGCCTTCGCCCGGTCGACGAGGTCGCGGATAGACCGCATGAGGCCGGCGATGCTCTTCTCGTCCGCCGCCTTGATGACCGGCACGACGAGGCCCTCGTCGCCGAGCGCCACGGCGTAGCCCACGTTCACTGCGCCGTGCACGACGATGCCGCCGTCGGTCCACGACGCGTTCACGAGCGGCACGGCGCGGAGCGCTTCGACCGCGGCCTTCACGATGAACGCCGCCGGCGAGAGGTCGAGCCCCTCGCGCGCCCTGAACTCGGCCCTCACCTGGTCGCGGTACCGCATGAGGCTCGTCATGTCGACCTCCATGACGGCGTGCGCGTGCGGCGCGGTCCAGGCCTGGACCATGTTGTCCGCGATCGCCTTGCGCATCTGCGTGAGCTTCAGCGGCTGGTCGCCGCGGATCGGCGCGTATGCCGGCGCGGGACGCGCCTGCG
>VGOU01000042.1 GCA_016875795.1 Chloroflexota bacterium
GCGGCCGGGGCCGCGGCGATGGTCGCCGTCGCCGCCGCGCTGCAGGCCGTCGACGGCGTCGCGCTGAAGGTCGCCGTCGACCGCTGGGCCGTGAGCGTCGGCGAGGCGCGCGCGCTCGCCTTCGAGGCCGCCTTCGCCATCCGCCAGGTCGAGGTCGGGCTCGCGGCGCTGCTCGGCCTGGTCTCGGCCCTGACGCTCATCGCGGTCTCGCTCGCCGTGCTCGGCGCGCGCCGCTACCCGCGGTGGTTCGGCCTGCTCGGGATCGCCGGCGCGCTCGGCGCGCTCGCGGCGGGGTACGCCTACGCCGTATCGGGCTTCGCGCCCGGGGCGATGGCGATGAGCATGGTCTCGAGCGTCCTGCTGCTGGTGTGGGCGCTCGCCGCGAGCACGCTCATGCTCAGCGGGAGCGAGCCCTAGCCGGCCGCGACGGCCTCGCTCTCGGTGAGCGCGCGCTCCGCGGCGGCGACGCCGCTGCCGGGCGCCACCGGCACGCCGAGCTCGCCGAGCGCCATCTCCACGCCGCCGAGCGTGCCGATGACCTCGAGCTCGTTCAGCGAGCCGAGGTGGCCGATGCGGAAGAGCTTGCCCTTCACCTTCCCCAGGCCGACGCCGAGCGACATGCCGAAGCGGTCGTGCGCGACGCGCAGGACCTCCGCGCTGTCGAGGCGCTCGGGTGTGACGACCCCGGTGAGCGTGTCGGAGGCGGCGTCCTCGTCCGCGCAGTAGACGTCGAGGCCCCACGCGCGTGCGGCGGCGCGCACCGCGCGCGCGAGCCGGCGGTGGCGCCGGTACACGCTCGCGAGGCCCTCCTCGAAGAGCATGTCGAGCGCGGCGCGCAGGCCGTACAGCGTGAGCGTCGCGGGCGTGTACGGGAAGAGGCCCGTCTCGTTGTCGCGGAGGACCGGACGCCAGTCGAAGAACGAACGCGGGCTGCCGCCGCGCTCGCTCGCGGCGAGCGCGCGCGGACCGATGGCGAGGAGGCCAAGGCCCGGCGGCAGCATGAGCCCCTTCTGGCTGCCGGTGAGGGCGACGTCGACGCGCCACTCGTCGAAGCGGAACTCGGTGCTCGCGAGGCTGCTCACCGTGTCGGCGATGAGGAGCGCGTCGCTGCCGGCCGCGTCCATCGCCGCGCGGACGGCGGCGACGTCGTTGCGCACGCCGGTGGACGTCTCGTTGTGCACGACGAGCACGGCGCGGATGTCGCCGTGGCGGCGCAGCACCTGCTCGACGACATCTGGCGGGACGGGCCGGCGCCAGTCGACGGGCACCCCCTCGGTCCGCAGCCCGAGGTTGGCCGCGGTGCGGGTGAAGAGGCTCGCGAAGTGGCCGTGCTCGAAGGTGAGGACGCGGTCGCCCGGCGCGAGCGTGTTCACGAGCGAGGCCTCCCACGCGCCGGTCCCCGACGTCGGGAAGATGACGACGCGCCCCTGGACCGTCCCGAAGACCCTCGCGACGTCCGGCAGGAGCCCCCTCACGAGCGCGGCGAACTCCGGCCCCCGGTGGTCCGGGATGGGCCGGTCCATCGCGCGCAGCACCCGGTCCGGGATGTTCGTCGGACCGGGGATCTGCAGGAAGTCGCGTCCTGGCATCAGCGGTCCCGAACCACTCCCCCGGCGATGGCCGCCTGCGCCGCCGCGAGCCGCGCGCTCGGCACGCGGAACGTCGACGGCGAGACGTACGTGAGCCCGGCGCGGTGGAAGAAGTCGATCGACGCCGGGTCGCCGCCGTGCTCGCCGCAGATGCCGATCTTCAGGTCGGGCTTCGTCTTCCGCCCGCGCTCGACGCCGATGCGCACCATCGCGCCGACGCCGTCCTGATCGATGCTCACGAACGGGTCGGTGGGGATGACCTTCTCCTCCACGTACCGTGTGAGGAAGGACTTCTGTGCGTCGTCGCGAGAGATGCCGAGGACGGTCTGCGTGAGGTCGTTCGTGCCGAACGAGAAGAACTCCGTGTGCTTCGCGATCTCGTCGGCGATGATGCAGGCGCGCGGGATCTCGATCATCGTCCCGAACTTGAACGGGATCTTCGTCTTCCGCTCCTTCTCCACGTGCGCCGCGGTCTCCATGACCTTCTCGCGCAGGAAGTGGAGCTCCCCCATCGTCCCGACGAGCGGCATCATGATCTCGGGCTTCGCCGCCACGCCCTTCTTCGCCACGTCGGCGGCGCCGCCGAGGATGGCGCGGATCTGCATCTCGAGGATCTCCGGGAACACGAGGAGCAGCCGGCAGCCGCGGAGGCCGAGCATGGGGTTCTCCTCGTGCAGCTGCGCGCGCCGCGCCTCGATGTGCGCGCGCGCCTTGGGCCGCGTGAGCCCGGTGATCCGCGCGACCTCCCTCTCGTCGATCTCCCGCAGGAACTCGTGCAGCGGCGGGTCGATGAGGCGGATGACGACCGGCAGGCCGTCCATCGCGGCGAAGATCTCGCGGAAGTCCTTCACCTGGAAGCTCTCGAGCTTCTTCAGGTGCTTGCGGCGCTCCTGCTCGGTCGCCGCGAGGATCATGGCCTGCACGTACGGGAGCCGCTCGCTCTCCCGGAACATGTGCTCCGTGCGCGCGAGACCGACGCCCTCGGCGCCGAACTTCCGCGCGCGCCGGCATTCGTCGGGCGTGTCCGCGTTCACCCACACGCCGAGCGCGCGGATCTCGTCGGCCCACGCGAGGACCTGGTGGAGGTCCTTCTCCTTGTCGTAGTCCGGGCGGATCGTCGGCAGCTCGCCGAGGAACACCTCGCCCGTCGCGCCGTCGATGGACACCCTGGCGCCTTCCTTGATCGTGCGGCCGCCCACCTTCATCGTGCGCTTCGCGAGGTCGACGGTGAGGGTCTCCATGCCGACAACGCACGGCAGCCCGAGCCCGCGCGCGACGACCGCGGCGTGGCTCGTCGACCCGCCGCGCGAGGTGAGGATCCCGGCCGCGGCGACCATGCCCGCGAAGTCGTCCGGCGACGTCTCCGGCCGCACGAGGAGGACGGTCTCGCCCTTCCCCTTCATCTCGACCGCGCGGTCGGCCTCGAACACGGCCCGGCCGGTCGCGGCGCCCGGCGACGCGTTCAGCCCCTTGCCGAGCGCGCGCCCCTCCATCCGCGCCCGCTCGACCGCCTTCTCGTCGAAGCGCGGGAGGAGCAGCTGGTCCACGTGGACGGGCTCGACGCGCTTCACCGCCTCCTTCCTGTCGATGATCCCCTCGCGGACCATGTCCACCGCGATCCGCACCGCGGCGCGCGCGGTGCGCTTCGCGCTGCGCGTCTGGAGCATCCACAGGCGGCCGCGCTCGATGGTGAACTCGAGGTCCTGCACGTCGCGGTAGTGCTTCTCGAGCCGCTGCGCGATCTCGGTGAACTCGCGGTACCCCTTCGGCAGCTCGGCCTCGAGCTCCGAGAGCTTGCGCGGCGTGCGGATCCCGGCGACGACGTCCTCGCCCTGCGCGTTGATGAGGTACTCGCCGAAGATCGCGCGCTCGCCGGTGTTCGGGTCGCGAGTGAACGCGACGCCGGTCGCGGAGTCGTTCCCCATGTTCCCGAACACCATCGTCACGACGGAGCACGCCGTGCCGAGATCGTGCGCGATCTTGTTCACCTCGCGGTAGTCGTGCGCGCGCTTGCCGAACCACGAGCGGAACACCGCCTCGATCGCGAGGCGCAGCTGCTCCCTCGGGTCGGACGGGAAGTCGCGGCCCTTCTCCTTCCGGACGATCTTCCGGAACTCCGCGACGACGCCTTTCAGCTGGTCGCCGGTGAGATCGGTGTCGAGCTTCGCCTTCGCCTTCTTCTTCGCCGCCTCGAGCGCGTGCTCGAACTCCGAGCCCTCGATCTCGAGAACGATGCGCCCGAACATCTGGATGAAACGGCGGTAGGCGTCCCACGCGAAGCGCTCGTTCCCGGTGAGCTTCGCGAGGCCCGCGCGGGTCTCGTCGTTCAGGCCGAGGTTGAGGACCGTGTCCATCATCCCGGGCATCGACATCTGCGCGCCCGAGCGGACGGACACGAGGAGCGGGTCCTTCGCGTCGCCGAGGCGCTTCCCGGTCTCGCGCTCGACCGCGGCGAGGCCCTCGAGGACCTGGTCCCACAGGCCCGCCGGGAGCTTGCGCCCGCCGTCGAAGTACGCGTTGCACGCCTCGGTCGTGATGGTGAAGCCGGGTGGCACGGGCAGCCCGGCGTTCGTCATCTCGGCGAGACCGGCGCCCTTGCCGCCGAGCAGCGCGCGCATCGTGGCGTTCCCCTCGGCCCTGCCGGGCATGAAGAGGAACACCCACTTCGTCTTCGTCGGGCGCTCGGTCGCGGGGGCGTGCTGGGAAGTCACAGCGGCCATCGGGAAAGGCCTCCTTTTCGCGGTGGGACAGGGTCATTCTGGCAGATGACGTGCTCGTTCGGCCGGTGTGCGCCAGGTGATAGCGTCGCGCCGATGAGCGAGCGCCCCGGCTACGCGACCCTCATCGGACGCATCCGCGACAACGCGCGGCTGCTCGTCCGCAGGCACATCGACCTCCCCAGGGAGGAGGTCGCCCAGATCGTCCAGGCCAACCTGGGGGCGGTGAAGCTCTTCGCGGTCGCGCTCACCCTCGGCCTCATGGTCCTCGTCGCGCTCGTGTTCTTCGTCGTGGCGCTCGTCGCGTGGCTGCTCTCCGCGTGGCTCCCCTACGCCGCCGCGATCGCGCTCGCGACGTTCCTCGTGCTGGCGCTCTTCGGCGCTCTCGCGGCCTTCGCCGGCTGGCGCGGCTACAAGTCGCTCGACCTCCGCGGTCCGACGCGGTCGATCGAGCAGGTGAAGGAGACGGTGGCATGGGCGAAAGCGCATCTGCTCGGACAGAGCGGGAGCTGATCGCCCTGCGGGGCGCGATCGGCGATGACATCGATGCCCTCGTCGCGCGAGTGAAGGAGGACGCCGACCCGCGCAACCTCATCCGCCGCCAGCCCGCCGCGGTCGCGGGGTCGCTCGCCTCGCTCGCCGCTACCGCCGCGCTCGGGGTCCTGAAGCGGTCGCGCGACTCGAAGCGCAAGGGGCAGATCTTGGACGCGCTCCTCGACCGCTTCAGCGGCCGCATCGACCGGATGAGGGGCGACGCGCGCAAGGAGTTCCGCGAGCAGCTCGCGAAGGAGCTCGCCGCCGTCGAGCGGACCGGGCCGAAGGAGGCCGCGTACGGCGCGGCCTCCGCGGCGATCGCCGCGCTCATGACGACGCTCGCGCAGGGATTCGGGCGCAAGCTCCTCGGCGACGATCCCGCCGACGAGAGCGAGGCGTCCCGCCTCTAGCAGCCCGGCAGCTTCTCCCGCAGGCGCTCGGCGAGCTCGGCGACCGGCACACGCACCTGCGCCATGCTGTCGCGCTCGCGGATGGTCACGGCCCTGTCCTCGAGCGAGTCGAAATCCACGGTGACGCAGAACGGCGTCCCGATCTCGTCCTGACGGCGGTAACGGCGGCCGATGGCCTGCGTCTCGTCGTACGTCGTCATGACGTGCGGGCGCAGCGCGGCGTGCACCTCGCGCGCGAGCGGCGTGAGCCGTTCGTTCTTCGAGAGCGGCAGCACCGCGACCTTGTACGGCGCGAGCGCCGGGTGGAAGCGCAGGACGGTGCGCACGCCCTCCTTGTCGGGCTCCTCGTCGTAGGCCGCGAGGAGGAACGCGTACGTGCCGCGGTCGGCGCCGCCCGAGGTCTCGATGACGTGCGGGATCCACTTCTCCTTCGTCGCGTCGTCGAAGTACGAGAGGTCCTTCCCGCTGTACTCGCTGTGGCGCCGCAGGTCCCAGTCGCCCCTGTCGTGGATGCCCTCGAGCTCCTTGAACCCGCCGAATGGGTAGTCGAACTCGATGTCGACCGCGCGCTTCGCGTAGTGCGCGAGCTCGTTCGAGGCGTGCTCGCGGAAGCGCAGCTTCCCCTCGGGGATCCCGAGCGAGAGGTACCAGCGCATGCGCTCGGCCTTCCACTCCTCGAACCGCGCGGCGGAGTCGTCGGGCCGCACGAAGTACTGCATCTCCATCTGCTCGAACTCGAGCGAGCGGTACAGGAAGTTGCCCGGCGTGATCTCGTTGCGGAACGCCTTGCCGACCTGGGCGATCCCGAAGGGGATCCGCCGGCGGCTCGACTGCTGGACGTTGTCGAAGTCCACGTAGATCCCCTGCGCGGTCTCGGGGCGCAGCCACGCCACCGACGCGGAGTCCTCGACCGGGCCGACGTGCGTCTTGAACATGAGGTTGAACTTCCGCGGGACGGTGAGCTGCTTCTGCCCGCACGACGGGCACGGGATGGACGAGACGTCCACGCTCCCGCTGCGCCAGGCGTCGATGAGGCGCTCGCCGTCGGGCAGCTCGTCCACGCGGAAGCGGTGGCGGCAGCTCCTGCAGTCGACGAGCGGGTCGATGAAGTTCTCGACGTGCCCCGACGCCTCCCACACGCGCGGGTGCATGAGGATCGCCGCGTCGAGGCCGACGACGTCGTCGCGCAGCTGCACCATGGCGCGCCACCAGGCGCGCTTCACGTTGCTCTTCAGCTCCACGCCGAGCGGGCCGAAGTCCCACGTCGACCCCGCGCCGCCGTATATCTCGCTCGAGGCGAACACGAACCCTCGCCGCTTCGCGAGGGAGGTGACCTTGTCCGCTAGATCCAAGCGTCCCCCAGGAGCGCAGACCGGGGCGCGAGAACGACGAGGTCGAGCACCCGGGCCGACCGAGGGGCTCTGCCCCGACGGAGGTCAGACCGCATTCGGCACGCGGCGCGGGAGGCGGGCGAGCTCGTCGATGAGCCGCGCGGACGCGATCTCGCGGTCGAGCACGTGCTGCATGAACGCGCGCAGGTGGCGCTCGAGCTCGCGTTCGAGGATCTCGTCGACGCGCAGCCGCGACGCCGCCGCGAAGTCGCTCGTCAGCAGGTAGCGCAGGCTCTTCAGGGCGCGGACGGACAGCGCCGGCAGGCCGCCTGCCGAGCGGTCGACGCACGTCGTGCACACCGCGCCGCCGTCGAAGGGGCTCCACGCGTTCGTGCGCTCCTGCAGCGTGCCCGTGCAGCGGGAGCAGACGAGGAGCTCGGGCCGGAAGCCGGTGCGGTCCAGGAGGTGCAGGTCGGCCCAGCGGCAGACGAGCGCATGCGGGTGCCCGGCCTCGAGGTGGCTGAGCGCGGTCTCGACGACCGCGAAGGCGGCCGCCGCGGGCGCGTGCTCCACCGTCGTCCGGTCGGCGATCTCGGCGATGTACCAGCCCGCGGCGATGCGGTCGAGGTCCTCGCGCAGCTCCCGGTACGTCGCGCGCGACTCCGCGCCGGTGAGCACGTCGAGCTCGCGGCCGCGGGCGAGCTGGTACGTGGCGTGCGACAGGGGCTCGGCATAGCCGGCGAGGCGGCTCGTGGGGCGCCGGATGCCCTTCGCCACGACCTTCACCTTGCCGTGATGGCGGGTCAGGAGGGTGAGGATCCTATCGGCCTCGCCGAGATCGAGCGTCTTCAGGACGATGGCTTCGGCCCGATACGTGCGAGACCCCATCGGCGACGATGCTAGCCGCATATCATCGGCGGAGGTGGGCGTGACCGGACTCGAGCCCCGCCTCAGCGCGATCGACGAAGAGATCCGCGCGGTCCTCACGCAGGCCGAGCCGTCCCTGCAGCCGTTCTACGGGATGATGCTGTACCACCTCGGCCTCGACAAGGAGCGCAGCGGCACCGGCAAGCGGCTGCGCCCGCTCCTCCTCGTCCTCATCTACGAGGCGCTCGCGGGGTCGATGCGCGCGTCGCTGCCCGCCGCGGCGGCGATCGAGCTCCTGCACAACTTCACCCTCATCCACGACGACATCGAGGACCAGGACCCCACGCGGCGGCACCGCCCGACGGTGTGGTCGGTCTGGGGCGTCCCCCAGGCGATCAACGCCGGCGACGGCATGTACGCGGCCTCGCGCCTGGCCGTCCACCGCCTCACCGCCGGCGGGATCGCGGCCGACAAGGTCCTCGAGTTCGCCCGGCTCCTCGACGCCGCCTGCGTGCAGGTGTGCGAGGGGCAGTTCCTCGACATCAGCTTCGAGTCGCGCACCGACGTGAACTCCGAGCGCCACCGCGGCATGGTCGCGAAGAAGACTGGCGCGCTCTTCTCGGCCGCGGCCGAGGGCGCGGCGGTCATCGGGCGCGACGAGGCCGACCTGCGCGAGGCGCTCGTCCGCTTCGGCGCCGACTTCGGGCAGGCGTTCCAGGCGTACGACGACGTCATGGGCATCTGGGGGACGACCGGGCGCACCGGGAAGGTCGAGATGAACGACATCGCGAAGCGGAAGAAGACGCTCCCCGTCGTGCTCGCGTTCGAGCGCGCGACGCCGCGGACACGAGCGACGCTCGAGGAGCTGTACGCGGCGGCGGCGCTCCCGCCCGAGTCGGTCGACCGCGTGCGCGACATCCTTAGCGACCTGCGCGTCCGCGACCTCGTCGAGCGCGAGATCGGCATCCACCGCGAGCGCGCGCTCCACGAGCTGCGCGCGGTGCGCGACCACGCCGCCGCGGCCGAGCCGCTCCGCGCGCTCGAGGCGCTCGTGGTGTCGACGACCGGCGCCCGCACGGAGGCCCCGGCGACGGCCTGAGCACTAGGATGCGCGGCGACATGGTGCTGAACCGCAACCGGGCAGCGCTCCTGCTCGACCGCATCCAGGACGCGAGCCTCGTGCGGCCGTTCCCGCTGTCGCTCCTGCGCGACTACGGCGTCATCCACGTGGAGAGCGCGGGCGAGCTGTCCGACGAGAAGATCTCGGCGGGCCTGCGCGACCTGCACATGGTCCACGCCTCGCGCTTCCACCGCGCGCTCACCGACGCGCTGACGCCGGACCGCTAGGGGGCGAGCCGCTCCGGCCCGAAGGCGTCGGGGAGGAGCTCGGCGAGCGTCGTCGCCTTCCGCGCCCCGCCCGTCGTCGCGAGGATGACGCGCAGGGCCGGCGAGAACTCGTGCAGCACCTGGCGGCACGCGCCGCACGGCGAGGGCAGGGCATCGCCGCCGATGACGATGGCGATGGCGTCCCAGTCCTTCGTCTCGCCCGCGGCGACCGCGGCGAACGCCGCGCACCGCTCGGCGCACACCGTCAGCCCGTACGAGGCGTTCTCGACGTTCGCGCCGGTGTGGATCTTGTTCCGCTTCGTGCGGATCGCCGCGCCGACCCTGTACCGCGAGTACGGCGCGTACGCGCGCTCCCGCGCGAGCGCGGCGACCCGGACGAGGTCCTCGTCGCCCGGCCCGAGGGTCACCGGCCGACGGACTCCTCGTCGGGGGCGGGAGCCTCGCGCGTGATCCGGATGCGGCGGAGGCGGCGGCCCTCGACGGTCTCGACGAGGAAGCGCACGCCGTCGACGCGGAGCTCCTCGCCCGCGCGCGGGAGGCGGCCGAGCTCGTGGACGATCCAGCCGCCGAGCGTGTCGTAGTGCTCGGAGTCGGGCAGGTCGAGATCGAACGTCTCGCGCACGTCGTCGAACGGCACGCGCGCGTCCATGAGCGCCTCGTTCGGCGAGATCGGGATGACGAGCTCCTGCTCGGCCTCGTACTCGTCGCGGATCTCGCCGACGATCTCCTCGATGAGGTCCTCGATGGTGACGAGCCCGGCCGTGCCGCCGTACTCGTCCACGACGATCGCCATGTGCAGCTTGCTCTTCTGCATCTCGCGGAGGAGCTCGTCGACGCGCTTCGTCTCCGGGACGAAGTGCGCCGGCCGCAGGATGGCGCGCAGCGCGACGTCGCGCTCGCCCCGCGCGACGCGGCGGAACACGTCCTTCGCGTACAGGATCCCCACGATGCTGTCGGGCGTCCCCTCGTACACGGGGATGCGGGAGTGGCCCATGGCGCTGATCTCGTCGAGCACGCGCGAGCCCGGCGTGTCCGCGTCGATGGCGCGGACGTCGGTGCGCGGGACCATCACGTCGTGGACGTGCTTGTTCCCGAGCTCGAAGATCCCCTGGATCATGTCGCGCTCCCGCTCGTGCAGGACGCCCTGCTCCTCGCCCGTCTCGACGAGCGCGCGGATCTCGTCCTCGCTCACCGGCGTCGGCTGCGCGGTCGCGCCGAACGGCTTCGTGACGATCGTCGTCAGCCGCAGGAGCACCGCCACCACCGGGCTCGTCACCCATACGACGGCGCCGATGGGGGCCGCGAGCGCGAGGAGGACGTTCGCCGGGTAGCGCGCGCCGATCGCCCGGGGAACGAAGATCCCGAAGAGGAGCGCGACGACCGAGAGCCCGACGACCGTCACGGCGACCGCGGTGACGCCGCTCACGACCGCGGTGACGCCGACGAACGAGAGGATCTCGGTGAGCCGCGAGGCGATGTAGGCCGCCGCGATGGCGGAGTACGCGAAGATGACGGCGAACTCCATCACCTGGAGCGACGAGAGGTACTGCACGCTGCGCTCGCCGATGGACCGCGCGATCCGGCCGCGCCGGCTGCGCTCGTCGAGCTCCTCGAGGAGGTGCGGGCGGCGCACCGCGTGGACGGCGGCCTCGCTCGCCGAGAGGAGCCCGAGGAAGATGACGAGGACGAGCTCCGCGATGAGGAGCGTGATGACGTCGTTCACTTCGGGGCCTTCTTCGGCCGCTCGTAGCGCTTGATGGCGCGCGCGGGCATGCCGACCGCGAGCATGCCCGGGGGCACGTCCTTCGTCACGACGGCCCCCGCGCCGGTCGCCGCGCCGTCGCCCACCGTCACCGGCGCGCGGAGCAGCGTGTCCGAGCCGATGAAGACGTCGTCGCCGATCTCCGTCCGGTGCTTGCGCGCCCCGTCGTAGTTCAGCGTGATCGTGCCCGCGCCGATGTTCACGCCCTTCCCCACCGCGGCGTCGCCGACGTACGAGAAGTGGTGCATCTTCGTCCCGCTGCCGAGCCGGCTCGCCTTCACCTCGCCGAAGTTGCCCATCTCGACGCCGCGCTCGAGGTACGCGCCCGGGCGCAGGTGCGAGAAGGGCCCGACGCGCACGTCGTCCTCGAGCGTCGCCTCCTCGAGGACCGACGCCTCCACTCGGCAGCGCTCGCCGACGACGGTGTCGCGGAGGATCGAGTACGGCCCGATGCGCGAGTCGCGCCCGACGCGCGTGCGGCCCTCGAGGATCGTCCCGCGCTCGATGACCGCGTCGGCGGCGATCTCGACGTCGGCGTCGACGCTCGACGACCGCGGGTCGGTGAAGGTGACGCCCGCCGCCATGTGCCGCTCGCGGATTCGATCGCGCAGGATGCCGTCGATGCGCGCGAGGTCCGCGCGCGTGTTCACGCCGAGACCCTCCGACGGGTCCTCCGTGGAGAGCGCGGCGACCGTGCGGCCCTCGTCGCGCGCGACCTTCACGAGGTCGGTGAGGAAGACCTCGCCTGTCTCGTTCGCGCGGAGCTTCGGGACCGCCGAGCGCAGCCACGCGAGGTCGGCGGCGTACGCGCCGAAGTTCGACTCGGTGATCCGCCGCTCCGCCGCGGTGGCGAGCCGGTGCTCGACGATGCGGTCGACGTCCCCGCCGCTGCCGCGCACGATCCGCCCGTACTCGTTGTCGGTGCCGACGACCCCGGTGAGGATCGCCAGCACCGCGCCGCGCCCGCGCAGCTCGCCGGCGAGGCGCTCGAGCGTCTCGGGGCGCACGAGCACGGTGTCGCCGTAGACGATGAAGCACGTTCCGGTCGCCCCGCTCGCGGCGCCGAGCGCCACGCGCACGGCGTCGCCGGTCCCGCGCGGCGGCTCCTGCAGCGCGACGGGGACGCCCTCGGGCACGACCGCCCGGGCGGGGTCGCTCTCCCGCGAAAGGACGACGACCGGGCGGGCCCCCGCGGCGGCGACGGCGTCGAGGACGTGCGCGAGCAGCGGCCGTCCGGCGGCCGGATGCAGGACCTTACACGTCCTCGATCGCATCCGGGTACCGAGCCCGGCGGCGAGGACGAACGCGACGCGGGTATCGGAAGGGTCTTCGCTCACGGGAGACCAGCATTCTAATTGGGCCGGACCGGTCGGCGTGCCTGCTGGGGCGGCAGGACTCGAACCTGCGGTCGGGGATCCAAAGTCCCCTGCCTTACCACTTGGCCACGCCCCAAGGCGTCCGACGCGAAGTCTATTTGGGGCGTGCGCGGTCAGGCCGCGGTACTGCCGTTGTCGGGGCGCTTTCCGCGGCGGATGAGCCCCGCGACGCGCCGTCCGCCCTTGCGCCCGAGCGCGGCGTAGCCCCGCGCTGCCGAGCTGCGACGTGCGCGCTTCGCCGCCCTTCCGGCCGAGCTTCGCGTAGCCGTCGGGTCCGAGCTGGCCCTTGCGGTCCTCGCCGCCGCGCCGGCCGATCTCGCGGTGGGAGTCGGCGCCGTGCTTGTCCGCGGTGTTCTTCCCGCCCTCGCGGCCCGCCTGGCGCACGGTCACGTCGCCGCGCGGATCCTTCGCGTCCACGCGAAGAACCGCAGGAGGACAGCGCTCGCTCGGCTCTTTCGCTCAGCGGGGCGCGAGGCGATGCGGACGGGCGCGCAGCCCGATCCGGCGCAGCGCACTGGCTCCGTGGATGGCGCGCGCGCGGTCGTCGGCCACCGCGAACAGCGACGGGCCGCTGCCGGAGAGGTGGAGGTCGATGCCCTTCGCGCGCGCCGCCGCGCGCGCCTCGGCGATGCGCGGCGCGATGCGCTCCGCCGCGGCGGTGAGCTCGTTGCGCAGTAGCGAGCGGATCGTCGCGGGACCGGCCGCCCCG